>JBAUTG010000040.1:0-35805 GCA_049582105.1 Candidatus Dormiibacterota bacterium
CCTCCACCCCCCGCGCCGCCCCCGCCGCCCGTGTGTCACTCGACGCCCAGTCATCCGTGCTGACGGCGTCGTTCCAGGCGATGGGGACAACCGTCGTCGTCGGCACATCCGACCCTTCGGCCCTCGAGGTCGCCAGCAACAGCGTCCGAGGCGTCATCACGGCGATCGACCGGGCGTGCAGCAGGTTCAAGCCGGACTCGGAGCTGTCACGCCTCAACAGCTCCTCAGGCACCGGCCCTCTCGTGGTGTCGGAGCTTCTCGACGCCGCGATCTCGGCTTCGCTTGATGCAGCGGCGGCCACCGGCGGTCTCGTGGACCCGACCATCGGTGCTCTGATCAAGCGTCTGGGGTACACGGTGACGTTCACCGACATGCCGCTGGACGGTCCGGCGATCGACGTCGACGTCCGCTCCGCCCCCGGGTGGGCCAGCGTCGTCCACGACCGCGAACGAAGGACCGTGACGCTTCCTCCGGATGCATCGCTCGACCTCGGCGCCGTGGGCAAAGCATGGGCCGCGGACCAGGCGGCCGCTGCCGCAGCCCGTCGAGCCGGCACCGGCGTCCTCGTGGCATGCGGCGGCGACGTCGCGATCGCCGGCCCCGCGGTGACCGACGGCTGGCGCGTGCGGGTGTCGGAGGCGGCTGACGCGGAGCGCTGGCAGGATGTGCAGGTCTTCGACGGCGGGCTCGCCACATCCGGCACTGCAAGCAGAACCTGGCGGCGTGGCGGTGAGGTGCTCCATCACATCGTCGACCCGGCCACCGGCCTCCCGCCGGTGTCGCCATGGGTCATGGCGAGCGTCGCCGCGGCCTCCTGCGCCGAGGCGAACGCGGCCGCGACGTGCTCGATCGTGCTTGGCGACGGGGCGCCGGCGTGGCTCAGCGATCGAGGGCTCCCCGCGCGCCTCGTGCATCGCGACGGCTCGGTGATCACCGTGGGTCCCTGGCCGGAGTGAGCACCCCGGCCGTGGTGGCGGCGGTGTCGACCGGTCCGAGCCCACTCTGGTTCGCGACGCGCGGCGCGGGGGTCATGACCCTGGTGTGCCTGACGGTCGTTGTGGTGCTGGGGATCATGACGTCGGTACGCGTCGAGGGCCGGCGAACCCCGCGTTTCGTGAGCGCCTCACTGCACCGCAACTTCGCGCTCTTCACGATCCTGCTGCTCGCGGTGCACATCGCGACGTCCGTGATCGACCCGTTCGCGGGAATCCGCCCCGTGGACGCTGCGGTCCCATTCGTCGGCACGTATCGAACGGTGTGGCTCGGTCTCGGCGCGATCGCCGCCGACGTGCTGCTCGCAGTCACGGTCACGAGCCTGCTCCGGAAGCGCCTCGGTCCCCGGGTCTGGAAGCTGATCCACTGGGGTGCGTACGCCTCGTGGCCGGTCGCGGTCGTCCACGGGCTCGGCACCGGCTCGGATTCGCAGGCGCCGTGGATGCTGGGGATCACCGCCGCATGTCTGGCGGCGGTGCTCGTGACGCTGGCCCGCCGCCTGCTCGTCGGCCGGTTCCGCACGGTGCCGCTCCGGCTCGCATGTGCCGGTATGGCGGTCGCGGCGGTGTACACGATCTGCGCATGGGCGGTGGGAGGTCCCTTGCAGCCCGGATGGGCGCAGCTCGCCGGCACGCCCGCACCGATCCTGAAGTCCTCCCCGACGCCGTCCGCCCACTCGGAGCAGCACGGGTTCTCGGATCCCATGATCGGCGTGCTCACGGGACATGCGAGCAACGTGGACATCGCGCTTCGCGACAGCGTGGACACCGCGCTCACCGTGGTGATCGTTCCGCCCGGGCCGAGCGACACCCTCCCGCTGCTCACGGTCGATCGAGGTGGACGCCCGGTCTGCACATCGGTGCCGGCGCGAGTTGGCGTCTCGATCTACGCCGTCTGCGCGAAGACCCGCCTCGTGATCACGCTGTACGGAACGGGCTCATCGATCACAGCGCGAATCGTGACCTCCGGGCCACTCTGATGGCGCTGGAACTGCGGGTCCTGCGCCCGCCGGACGACGAGTCGCTGGACGAACCGGACTCGCGTCCGAGGCTCCTCGCCGGACCGGGCATCGGACGCGGGGCCGAACGTTTCGCAGAGCACGAGCGGCGACTGGGACTGCGGCCCGTCGGAGGCGAATGGCTGCTCGACGTGATGCAGCGCAGCGGTCTGCGCGGGCGTGGCGGCGCCTGGTTCCCGACGCACCGCAAGTGGCGCGTCGTCGCCCGGGCCGCAGAGGAGCGCGGTCCGGCGACCGTTGTCGTGAATGCATCCGAGGGCGAGCCGCTCTCCGCGAAGGATCGGCTGTTGGTCGCGCACCGGCCGCACCTGCTGCTCGACGGCGCGATGATCGCCGCCGAGACGATCGGTGCAGACACCGTGGTGATTTATCTCTCGCGTCCGGCCGGCGGCGCCAGGCGAGCACTCCGGGAGGCGCTCGCGGAGCGCCGGCGCCATGGCATTCGCGACCTCCCGGTCCGCATGGTCGCGACGAAACATCGATACGTCGCCGGCGAATCGTCCTCAGTCGTGCGCCGGGTCAACGGCGGCCCCTCGAAACCCTCGTTCGCCCCTCCCCACCCGTCCGAGCGAGGGGTATCCGGCCGTCCGACGCTGGTGCAGAACGCCGAGACCCTCGTCCACGCGGCACTCATCGCGAGGCACGGCGACGAGTGGTTTCGAGAGCGAGGCACCAACCAGTCCCCGGGCACGGGGCTCGTGACCGTCTCGGGTGCCGTGCAGCAGCCCGGCGTCTACGAGGTCGATCTCGGTTCGAGTCTCGTCGATGCCGTCAGCGCTGCCGGTGGCGTCGTGTCGATGCCGCGGGCCGTGCTGATCGGCGGGTACGCGGGCACATGGCACGACCCCCGGAGCTCCCCGCACATCGTGCTCAGCCCCGACGACAGCTCGCTCGGGTGCGGGATCATCGGCGTGCTCGGCAGCGACGGCTGCGCGCTCACCGAGGCGGCGCACATCGTCGAGTACCTGGCCGGGGAGAGTGCCGGCCAGTGCGGACCGTGTCTCTACGGTCTCCGTGATATCGCCGAGGCCATGTCGCGCCTCGCCATCGGACGCGCGGATCGCGGCGATGTCGTACGCATCCATCGCTGGGGTGAGCAGATCGACGGGCGAGGCGCCTGCCACCACCCGGACGGTGCCGTCCGCAACGTGGCGAGTGCGCTCGAGACGTTTGCGGACGACGTCGACCGCCATCTCGGTGGACACGCATGCCCCGACAGGGGCCGCACCGCGTTCACGCGCCCGCCACGCGTACGGAGGGGCTGGCGGTGAGCACGCGCGGGGTGCATCTGCGAGTCGACCCGACGCGGTGTGACGGCGCGGGCTACTGCGCGGAGATCCTCCCCGAGGTCGTGCACCTCGACGACTGGGGGTATCCGATCGTGAGCCGGCTCCCGATGGACGATACGGCCGTGGTCCGGCTTGCGGAGCGCGCCGTTTCCCAGTGCCCAAGGCTTGCGCTGTCGCTCACGGAGAGGCCCGACCGTCCGGCTTGACCCTCAGTGGTCAGGGGGCGGTGTGCCGGAGCCGCCCGGCTGCGGCGACCCGCCGTCGCTCCCGCCGCCATCCCCGCCCCAGCCCGAAGGAGAGGGACTGCCGCTCCGCTGGGCACGCGGGCTTGCGCTGTCATCGGTCGGTGAGGAGCCCGGTCGCCCCGGCGTCTCATCGCCTGGTGGGCTGGGAACGACCGAGCCGGCCGGCGGCGTGCTGTCGTCGCCCTCGATCCCGGAGCTCTCGCGCGCCAGCGTCGCCTCGTCGGCTCGGTAGCGGCTCCAAAGGGGCGACGTCCGATCGGCCGGGAGTTCGGGAAGCGCAGCGCTCAACTCCATACGAGCGTCCGTGAGGCTCTGCGCGGGATTCACGCCGTCACGCGCGTCGGCGAGGCTCTGCTCGGCGAACTGCAGGTGCAGGGCGGCGTCATTCGTACCGGGAAGCTTGAGCTGCACGCTCTGCCGCGTGGCACGGATGACGAACAGCGCCGAGCCGGGCGGCGCGTTCCACCCGGCCGCCGCGACGCCGACCCCCGCCACGACGGTGGCGAGCGCTGCGATCGCCCCGGAATGAGCGAAGCGCGGTCTGAGCATCCAGAAGGGCCGCCGCCTCACGGACGGAGCAACCACCAGAGCGGCGAGCATCGCGTCGCGAGCGCGTTCGGTCGCATGCCGGCGCGGCGCTCGGCGGCTCGCCATGCGCCATGCGGCCAGCGATGCCGAGAGTCGAGGTTCGATGTGATCGCTCATGCCGCCCTCGTTCGAAAGAGCACGCGCCTGAGCGACTCGAGCGCGCGGTGCTGCATCGACTTCACTGCGCCAACACTTCGACCCGTGGTCGATGCCACGTCTTCCAGCGACTGGTCGAGGACGAACCGCCTGACCAGGATGTCCTGCTGTTCATCGGTGAGCTCCGCCATGGCCCGGCCGACCCGCTGGGTCTCGACCGCCACCTCGGCGATTGCGCTGGGATCCGGTTCCGCCGGGCGAGGAGGCTCGACGAACGCCGCCTCACGCCGCTTGTTCTGGCGGAAGTAGTCCATGACCTTGTGACGGCAGATATGCAGGAACCACGCCTGCACCGCCGGTTCGCGTCGATCTCGGAGATTCCGGATCGAGCTGACGGCAGCGACGAAGACATCCTGGGTCACGTCCTCCGCCGCCGTGAGATCGCCAAGGCGAGCGAGCGCGTACGCATGCACGTCCGGGTGGAAGCGCTCGAACAACTCAGTCCACCCGCGTGCTTCGCCGCGCTGCGCGGCCTCTACCGCGTAACTGAGGCGGTTGGGGTCTGCCAGTGTCTCGCCGCCTCGCAGGTCATCATCAAAGATCAAGTCGCTCGCACCAGCTTCCGGGATACGGGTCACGACGCGGTTGCGGCGACGCATCAATGGTGTCGCCTCCAGCTTCCGGCGAGCCGTCCCGCCACCCTATCCTCGCAGCTGGGGCCACGCGATCCGACCCGGTCGCGCGGGTGACGGCCGGCGCACGTAACTGGCAGCGCCCTGCGAACGTTCCCGAAAGTGCCACGAGCGTGCCCCCCGCGCCGAGGCTCCCGGGAGGTGATGGAGTCATGGCCCACGGCGAAAGAGCCGCGATCGCCGCAACGTTCACCGCCCTCTCCCTCGCGGCATGCGGATCCACGACAGCACGTCCGAGCGGCTCCGGCGGGACGTCGCCGGGTGCCTCTCCAACGACGAGCGCTGCGCCGGCGGGGTCACCTTCTGGCGGCGCGAAGCATGGTAGTTCCCCGTTGACCTGGTCGTCACCGGTGCTCGTCGACCATCAGGCGCCCTTCACGGGCAACTCCATCAACAGCGTGTCCTGTCCCAGCACCGGGTTGTGTGTCGCCGTGGACGACGGCGGGGATGTGGTCACGTCCACAAGTCCCGCGGCGGGTTCGACAGCCTGGAACGTCGCCAGCGTGGCAGGGGTCACCCAGTTGGTGGGCGTCTCCTGCGGTTCGAGCACCCTCTGCGTCGCCGTTGACTCGTTCGGCGACGTCGCGACCTCCACACAGCCCACGAGCGGAGCGGCCGCCTGGCACGCGGCGCTCGTGACCACGATCGGGTTCGGCGGCGTGTCGTGCGCCGGCCCCGCGCTCTGCGTGGCCGTGGACGTCACCGGCGATGTGCTCACCTCGACGGACCCCGCCGCAGGAGGCTACAAAGCCTGGAATGGAAGTCACATCGCGAGGGCATCCAGCCTGACAGGTGTGTCCTGCCCCAGTGACAACTTCTGCGTCGCCGTTGACGGGAGCGGGGACGTGGTCACCTCCGTCGATCCCAGCGTCGGACCCTGGTTGGTGGCGAATGTTGACGGGGCCAACGCCCTCACCGGAGTGTCGTGCGCCAGCGGCAGTTTCTGTGTCGCCGTGGACAGGAGCGGCAACGTGGTCACCTCCACGAACCCCACCGGAGGGTCGGGTGCCTGGACGGTCACCAACCTGGGCCACGGGCGTCTCAACGGTGTGTCCTGTCGCGGCATTGCCCTGTGTGTCGCGGTGGATGGCAGCGGCGACGTCGTCACGTCCACAAGACCGACTGGGGGTGCGGTGACGTGGAAGGCGACCAAAGCCGACGGCGCGAACGACGTCAGCGGCGTGTCGTGTCCCAGTACGAGCTTCTGCCTCGCCGTGGACCATCCTGGCAACGCGGTCACCTCGATCGATCCCACCTCGGGTGCGTCGACATGGGCGGTGGCCGAGGTGGACGGCAGCGACGGCACCGACGCCGTGTCCTGTCCCAGCAGCAGCCTCTGCGTCGCCGTGGACCGGAGCGGGAATGTGGTGACGTCATCCGACCCCACAGCCGGGGCGTCTGCCTGGACGGTGACGAGGGTGGACGCGACGGCCGGGCTCTCAGGCGTGTCCTGTCCAAGCGCGAACCTTTGCGTCGCCGTCGATACGCTCGGCAACGTGGTCACCTCCGCCAGCCCGGTTGGCGGGGCGGCGGACTGGACGGTGACCAATGTGGACGGCACCCATGACCTGACAGGCGTTTCCTGTCCCAGCACGAGCCTCTGCGTCGCCGTCGACACGGCGGGCGACGTGGTCACCTCGACCAGCCCCGCCGGAAGGCCCTCAACCTGGACTGTGACCAACATGGACGGGTCGCACGCGCTGCACGCGGTGTCCTGCTCGAGCAGCTCACTGTGCGTTGCCACTGACGACTACGGCAGTGTGGTCTCGTCCACCAACCCCACCGGAGGTGCCATGGCCTGGACGGCGACCAGCGTGTATGCGAACGCCCTCTTCGGCGTGTCCTGCGCCGGGAGCGGTCTCTGCGTCGCCTTGAGCGGTGGGACGGCGCTCCCATCGAAACACCCCAGCGCCGCCGAGGAATCAGCCTGGCCGATTGTCAATGTGGACGGCACCGCTGCATTGCAAGGCATCTCGTGTCCGAGCAGCAGCTTCTGCGTGGCAGTGGACCAGGACGGCAACGCGGTCATCTCCAGCAACGGCGCGATGTCGTGGATTGCCACGCAAATCGACGGCGCCGCGAACGCCGGGTTCGGTCTGGACGGCGTTTCGTGCCCCAGCCTCGATCTGTGCGTCGCGGTGGACACAAACGGCAACGTGTTCACCGGAACCCGCAACAACAGCGTCGTCACGCCCGCAACGTAAGGTCTGCGACCACCTCGCTTCGCTATCCTCCGCGACGATGAACGTGGTGGTCCTGGGAGCGGGTTTCGCCGGCCTCGAGCTGACAACCAGGCTGTCCGACGAGTTCGGCGACGACGCGGACGTTGTCCTGATCGATGCGAGCGACGCTTTCGTCTTCGGGTTCTCGAAGCTCGATTTCATGTTCGGCCACGCGTCAGCATCGAGCGTGCGGCATCCATACCGCGACATCGTCAAGCCAGGTGTCCGCTTTGTGCAGGCCACGATCCGGTCGATCGATCCGACGAAGAGGCGCGTCCTCACCGACGCGGGCAGCTTCGAGGCAGACATCCTGGTGATTGCACTCGGTGCCGACCTGGACCCTGCCGCGACACCTGGGCTCGTCGAGGGTGGCCACGAGTTCTACACGGTGGAAGGAGCGTTTGCCCTGCGCGACGTCCTGGACTCGTTCAATGGCGGCCGGGTGGTCGTCGGGGTCACGTCGGCGCCATTCAAGTGTCCGCCGGCACCAAGCGAGGCAGCGCTCATGATGCATGACTTCCTGACTCGCCGAGGTACGCGCGAAAGCTCGGAGGTATCGCTCGTGATGCCCATGGGCGCGCCGATACCACCCTCGCCCGCGGCGTCAGCGGCCCTGTTGGTCGCCTTCGAGGAACGCGGCATCCGCTGGTACCCGGAACGGGCGGTGCGCCAGACCGACCCGGCCCGAAAGGTCGCCATGCTCAGCGATGGGACGGAGTTGCACTACGACCTCTTTCTCGGAGTGCCACGGCATCGCGTGCCCGCCGTCGTCGAGGAATCGGGGATGACGGTCGACGGGTGGATCCCGGTCGACTCGCTGACCCTCGAGACCGCCTTTCCGGGCGTCTACGCGGTCGGCGACGTCACCAGCGTGGGCACCCCGAAAGCGGGGGTGTTCTCCGAAGGCCAGGCGGCGGTCGTCGCCGAGCGGATCGCCGCACTCAAACGAGGCAGCGAGCCGTCCGCGACATACGGCGGCAACGGCATGTGCTACCTCGCATTCGGCCGCGACGAGGTCGCCCGGGTCGACGTGACATTCCTCAAGGGACAGGCGCCGTTCGGAGGCTTCGAGGAGCCGTCGCGCGCGTTCGCCGCAGACAAGGTGGAGTTCGGGAAGAGCCGCGTCACGCGCTGGTTCGGCGCCTGAGGCGCTCGCGATCTCGCCGCCGACGGCAGATGAGTTGAGACGGAACCATCGCTGGACATCCATCACCCCGCTGCCTACTCTTGGGGTATCCACCTACCGCCGACGGAGGACCTGGATGGAGCCGAATCACTTGACCGCAACTGCCGCACCGCAGGAGGTCGTTGCGAAGATTGATCAGAAAGCGCTCCGGTTGTCGGCGCTGCTGCGGGAGATCGACAACCACCCCATCGAGCTGGAAACCGCGCTGCGGGACCAGCTCGACGACGTTCTGGAGATGCTGGCCTGCAGGATCGCAGCCACCAGGACACTGCTGCATCGATCCAGCCTCGAGTTGACGGGGGCCGGATCACCCGCATAACCGGCGTCGCACGACGCCTCGGGACGGCGACCGCAGCGGAGGCTACGGCCGCCGTCCTGATCACCCTGGCGGCGATCGTCGTCCGGTTCTGGGCACTTGGCTCGCAGCCGGGAGGGCTCTACCCGGATGAGGCCGCCGAGGGGATCAGCGCGCAGAATCTGCTGACGATCCCGGGGTATCACCCGGTGTTCTTCAACAGTGACGGCGGACGCGAAGCGCTGTACGCGTACATCGTCGCCGGCGTCTTCCGGGTCTTCGGCTCGTCCGTTCTGACGCTGCGAAGCTCCGCGGCAGCGGTCGGCGTCCTCGGGGTGATCGCGACCTATGTCGCGGTGCGACGCTTCGGCCGGGGGCCGGCACTGATCGCGATGCTCTGGACCGCCGGGTCGCTCTGGATGATCGCCGTCTCACGCGACGGCTTCCGAAACATCATCACCGTGCTGGTCGGCGCCGCCGCGGTGGCGGTGCTCATACGATGGGGCGACCGTCCGAGCCGGGGTCTCGCCGTCCTGGCGGGCGCGGTCATCGCGCTCGGCTTCTGGACCTATCAACCGCTGAAGTTGCTGCCACTGCTCGCCATCGCCTGGGTGATCTGGATCCGTGTCCGCGACCCCGAGCGGTTCATCCGGATCCGTCCCACGCTGGTATGGGCCGGCTTCGCGTTCATCGTGGTCGCCTCGCCGATGATCTACACGGCGGTCACCAACCCGTCCGGTTACTTCGGCCGGGGTGCGACCGTGTCGGTGCTCAACGCCGGTGCGGGATCACCGGAGAGCTACCCGGTGCACGTGCTGCGAACCCTTGGCATGTTCCTCATCACCGGAGACCCCAACGAGCGCCACGACGTGGCGGGGCTCCCGATGCTCGGACCGCTGCTCGTCATCCCCTTCCTGTTCGGCATCTGGCGTTGCTGGCGCCTCCGCGATGACCACGGCCACGCGCTCATCCTCATCGGGCTCGTCGTGTTCCTGCTGCCTCCCCTCCTCGCGGTGGAAGGGTTCGCGCCGCACTTCCTGCGCTCGCTCGGCCTCGCGCCGTACGTCGCCGCGAGCATCGGGCTGGGGGGGCTCGAGGTGGTGCGCCTCGCGCGCTCTCTCGGGGCGCGGCTGGGTCTCGCGGACGTGGCGCACGCAATGCGCGCCGGCTGGGCGTTGTGCGCCGTCGCAGTGGCGGGTGTCGGCGTCGCATCGGCGGTGACGTATGTCAACAGGCCGATCGAGGACCGGTACGCGGCGTTCACCTTCGCTGATGTCGCGCTGGCCGATGCGGCAGTCGACAACCCCACCGACGGCGGCCCGTCGACGCTGCTGATCCTCGACAGCTACAACGCCATGGACGTGCAGTTCCTCGATGCCGGGCGGCTGCCGACCATCGTCGCTCCGATGCGAGCAATCGGCAATCCGGCGGTGTATTCGCTGATCGTCGCCCCGTCGCGCGCCGATATCGCGGCGGCGGTGGGTGCGTCGCTCGCGGCGCAGGCGCAGGTCGTCGCCAGCGACCCGGAGGGCAATCCAGTCGCGTTCGCGGTGATCCCACAGCCCGCCATCGCACCGACCGGCTGAGCCGCACCGGCGGACGCGTCCGATGCAGTTCGGGGCTCTATCGTGGAGGTCGATGTTGCCGGGATATGCAGGAAGGATCGGGCTGATCACGGCGGGCGGACTGATCGCGAGGACCGCCCTGCTCGCATATCAGCCGCTCTGGCGCGACGAGGCGTTCACGGCCCTGGCGGTCCAGCGTCCGCTCGGCTCGATGCTCGACGTCATACGGCACGACAGCGCTCCACCGCTTTTCTATCTGCTGGAACGCATGGTCGCGGTGGTCTCGACGAGTCCCGCGGCGCTCCGGGTCGTGCCGGTCCTCGCCGGCACCGCCGCGATCCCGATTGCCGCCGCGCTCGGACGCAGGGTTGCCGGCGACGCGGGGGGCGCCTGGGCGGCGGTCATCGCCGCTGTGGCTCCCGCGCTGCTCGTCAGCTCGCTCGATGCGCGGATGTACATGCTCGCGACGATGCTGGTGCTCGCGTCCTCGCTGTGCCTCGTGCGCGCGCTGGACCGGCCGTCGCCGGCACGATGGGTGCTCTACGCCGGCGTTTCGATCCTCGCTGTCTACACCGTGTATTTCACCCTGTTCGCGCTGTTCGCCCAGGTGATCGCGGTGGGCGTGCTCCTCGGACGACGCCGCCTGCGCACGGCGACCCTCGTTGCGGGGCTGGGTCTCGTGACGCTGGCGAGCCTCGCCCCGTGGATCGTCGTCGCCAGCTCCCAGCTCAGTCATGGCGCAGGCGGCTTCTGGGTTCCGAAGCTGAGCATCGTCAGCCTCGCCGGCGGCCTTGTCCAGTTCTTCATCGGTCCCCCGATCAACAGCTGGGTGCCCGCCTATGGCGCGTTGCGGGCTCTCGAGGGAGCGAGCGTCGCAGCCGGCGTCCTCGCGCTGGGCGCCCTCGTCATCACTCGCCACCGCGTCGAGCGCCGCGGCGCTGAAACCGCGTCGCTGCTCGGCCTGTCGAGCGGGATCGCACTGCTGGCGATGGTCCTCGTGAGCCTCTGGCACCCACTCCAGGACGGGCGCTACCTCAGCAGCGCCTGGGCTCCGCTCTTTCCGCTGGTCGGCGCCGGTCTCGCAACCCTGCCGTGGCGGAAGCTGTCGTTCGCCGCGGCGGCCGTGACGGCCGGTGTGACTGCAGCGACTGTGATCACGATCACAAACCCCGACACGGCAGCCGCTGCAGCCGATCTCGAACGGAGCGCCGGCCCGCACGACGTCATCACCGCGTACCCGAGTGAATACCTGCTTCTCCTGTACTACGGCGACGCCTCGATCGCGCGGCGAACCAGGTCGCTGGCCTCGGAGGTCCCCTGGTTCTGGGGTACCGCTGTCTACCCGTCGGGGGCGGTCCTGACGGCGCTGCCCACCGCCTCGAGAGGGGGTTCCAACGTCTGGTACGTCTACGAGCCGGGCGACCCACCCCCGCCGCACGCGATGGGATACACGGCACAGGACACCCGATGCTGGACCGGAGTCTGTGTCACGATGCTCAGCCCATCAGGGGTCGGCGCCGCGGGCGCGAACTCCACGTAGACCGAAGGACAGGAGAGAGTCACAATGAGAGGCTTCCGCGACTTCCTCAACCAGGGCAACGTCGTTCAGCTGGCGGTCGCATTCGTCATCGGCGTGGCGTTCAGCGCGGTGGTCACGGCACTCGTCGTCGACCTGGTGAATCCGATCATCGCGATTCCCTTTGGCAAGCCCAACTTCGACACGCTGGTGCTGACAATCAACGGCAGCAACATCAAGTACGGGACCTTCCTCACGGCTGTCATCGCCTTCCTGCTCATCGCGGCCGGCGTGTACTTCTTCTTCGTGGTGCCGTACAACCGCATGCAGGCGCGTCTCAGCAAGCCGGTCGAGTCGAACACCCGGGCGTGCCCGGAATGCCTGAGCATCATCCCCAACGCCGCGCACCGTTGCTCGTTCTGCACCGCGGTCGTCGAGCCGCAGGCGACGAGCTGACCGAAGCAGCACAGCGCGCGATTCACGCGGCTCGGCTCGACGAGCTGACGCCACGCGCGCTCCTGGGCATCCTCGCTCTGCGACAGGCGGTCTTCGTCGTCGAACAGAACTGCGTCTATCCGGACATCGACGCCAACGACGCCGATCCGCGGACCGTGCAACTCTGGATCGAGGACGACTCGGGGCGGGTCGTGAGCACGCTTCGCCTCATCGACGACGGCGAGCGCGGCCACCGAATCGGGCGTGTCGCGACCTACGCCGACTCGCGCGGCCGCGGATACTCGAGCGCACTCATGCGCCGCGCCATCGAGCTGTCAGGCCCGCTCATCACCCTCAGCGCGCAGGCGTATCTCGTCGACTGGTACGCGAGCTTCGGGTTCGAGGAGCGCGGCGAGCGGTGGATCGAGGACGGCATCGAACATGCGCCGATGCGCCTGGAGGTCAGGTGGTGACGATGTTGACGATGCGGTCGACGACGGCGATGATCGTGCGCGGCGTCTGACCGCCGAGCAGCTCGACAACTCGCGGTTGCGCGAGCGCAAGCTCCTTCAGAGTGGACTCTGCGGTTCCAGCATCCACCTCGATCTCGGCGCGGCGCTTGCCGTTCACGGTGATCGCGACCGTCGCGCGCTGCGGCGCCGCGAGCTCGCTGTCATACGCCGGCCACGTTCCCCGCTCGTGTACCGAGGTCTCGTGACCGAGCCGGTTCCAGAGCTCCTCGGTGACGAACGGTGCGAACGGCGCGAGCAGCTTGAGGAGCGTCTCGGCGTCGACACGCCTTCCGCCGCCCGCCGTCGCCTCGTGGTCGAGCGCGCGAGCGAACTCCATGAGATGCGCGATGGCGGTGTTGTAGCGCAGCTCGGCGATGTCGTCCTCGACCTGCTTGATCACGCGATGACGCCGCCGCTCCTTCACGTCGTTGCCCGGGTCGGCGACCTGTGCGAGCTGCGTCGCGCGCCACGTCCGGTTGATAAAGCGCGTCATCCCCGCGATGCCCTTGTCGCGGAAGTCGCCCCCGAGCGTGTACGGACCGAGGTACATCATGAACAGACGCACGGTGTCAGCTCCGTACCTGTCGATGTACTCGTCGGGGTTGAGCACGTTCCCACGGCTCTTCGACATCTTCGCCCCGTCCATGATGATCATGCCGTGCGCGCGAAAACGGGTGTACGGCTCAGCCGCGGGCACGAGCCCCATGTCGTACAGCACGCGCATCACGAACCGCGCGTACAGCAGATGGCGCACCGCGTGCTCGTTGCCGCCGATGTACATGTTCACCGGGAGCCACGTGTCGGTCCGGTCCTTGTCGAACGGAACGTCGTCGAAGTCCGTCGACGGGTAGCGCAGGTGATACCACGCGGAGTCGAGGAAGGTGTCGCTGACGTCGGTCTCGCGACGCGCGGGCTCGCCGCACTTCGGACACGGCACGTTGACCCACTCCTCCACCATCGCGAGGGGCGAGACGCCGGTACCACGCGGCCGGAAGTCCTCGACGTCGGGGAGCAGCACGGGAAGATCCTCTTCCGGGACGGCAACCGGTCCATCCTTCGGGCAGTGGATGATCGGAATCGGCGGGCCCCAGTAGCGCTGACGTGAGATGAGCCAGTCGCGCAGCTTGTACTGCACGCTGTTCTGACCGCGGCGGAGCTCCGTGAGCCGCTCGACGATGCGACGGCGGCCCTCATCGGATGTCGCACCGTCGAACTCGCCGCTGTTGATCATCACGCCGGCGCCCGTGTGCACAGGGTCGTCGCCGCTGCCTCCGGTGATCACCTCGATGATGGGGAGATCGTGTGCGCGCGCGAACGCGCCGTCACGCACATCGTGCGCCGGCACCGCCATGATGGCGCCGGTGCCGTAGCCGCCGAGGACGTACGGCGCAGCCCAGACGGGGAGTCGCGCGCCGGTCAACGGATGGACGGCGAACGAGCCGAGCTCCATCCCGACCGAGAAGTCGGGCTCGCCCACCGTCGGTGGGAACTTGTTGCGCCAGGCGTTGACGGTGCCGATCCGTTCGGGGGGCACGAACTCCTCCAGCTCGGGATGATCCGCGCCGATGACGAGGAAGGTCGCGCCGAAGAGTGTGTCGGGACGCGTCGTGTAGACGGTGATGTCTTTGCGCTTGCAGCCCTCGAGGTCGAACAGGATCGTCGCGCCCTCGCTGCGCCCGATCCAGTTGCGCTGCATCGTCTTGGTCGACTCCGACCAGTCGAGCGTGTCAAGCGCGTCGAGCAACTCCTGCGCGTAGCGCGTGATCTTGATCCACCACTGGCGCAGGTAGCGTGTCTGCACCACGGTGTGGCAGCGCTCGCACCGACCCTGCTCCACCTGCTCGTCGGCGAGGACGGTGAGGCACGAGGGGCACCAGTTGACGGCGCCCTCGCGCCACTCGATGAGCCCGGCGTTGAAGAGTTGCACGAAGAGCCACTGCGTCCAGCGGTAGTACGAGGGCTCGGCAGTGTTCACCTGGTGGCTCCAGTCGAACATCGAGCCGATGCGGGCGAGCTGGTTCTCGCGGAAGTTGGCAACCGCACGGCGCATGACCACGGCGGGGTGCTCGCCGATCTTCATCGCGTAGTTCTCGGAGTGGATGCCGAAGGCGTCGAACCCCATCGGCTCGAAGACCGTGTCCCCCATGAGCCGGCGCCAGCGTCCGTAGATGTCGCCACCGGCGAACGGGATGATGTGCCCGACATGGAGTCCCTCCGCGGAGGGATACGGGAACATCATGAGGTTGTAGAAGGGACGTTCCGGGTCGTCAAGCTGGGTCCGGTAATCCCCGCGCTCGTTCCAGATGCGGCGCCAGCGCGCCTCCACGGTGGCGTGGTCGTACGGGTCGAGGTGCCTCTGGTCAGGCGAAGCGGGAGCTTCGGGCGCGGCGTCCATGCAAGAAAGGGTATCCCGACTCCGGGCCTGTTCTAACCAGGGAGGGTCAGGAGGCCGAGAACCGCGTGGAGGTGAGCAGACCGAAGACCGCGCCCTGTGGATCGTGAGCGACCGCGAAGCGCCCGATATCGCCGGGAATGTCCTCGGGCGGGTGAATCACGGAGCCGCCAAGCTCGGTGACCTTCGCCGCGGCCGCATCCACGTCGGCGACGCCGAAGTACACGAGCCAGTGCGAAGGAATGTCGGCGGGCCTGCCGGCGGGCAGCGCCATCCCACCCGCGATGACCGCGTCGCCGAGCTTGAACTCGGTGTACCCGGGTGTCGCGGACTCGGACGGATCCCAGCCGAAGACGGTCCAGTAGAAGAGCTTGTCGCTCGCGATGTCACGCGAGTTGAGCTCGAGCCAGCAGAAGCTGCCCGGTACGCCGAACACCTCGCATCCATGATGGGTGCCCGGTTGCCAGAGCGAGATGATCGCGTTGGAGGGATCCGCGATCACGCCCATCCATCCGGCGCCCATGACATCGAACGGCTCGAGGATGACCGTCCCGCCGGCGTCCTTGACCTTCGCGGTGACCGCGGCCGCGTCGTCGACCAGGACGTACGAGTTCCAGAGTGTCGGCTGCTGATCGTGCGGACGCGGTCCCACGCCGGCGACCTCCTTGCCGTTGAGCTTGAACATGCCGTAGCCGCCGGCATTCGGATCGGCGATGACGTCGACGGTCCATCCAAAGAGAGCCGTGTAGAACTGGCGCGACGCCTCCGGGTCCTCGCTGCTCAGGTCGACCCACCCCGGGGTCCCGATCGGTGGGAACGCAGATTGTGCCATCGCCACTCCTCCTTCTCGCCGCCACGGCAGCGCCGGGCCGCGCGCCGGGACGGTATCACAGCGGTTTGCAGCCGATCCGCGAGCCGTTCGTGAGTTTCGGACGCCCCGAGTACACTCGGGCGCCTGATGGTGGACACGAAGCACGACATCGAGATCTCCGACATACGCGACGACGCGGAGCTACGGCGGTTCGCCGAGGTCGACGCCGAGTCGTTTGCGGGCCGCGCCGCGGACAACGTGCGCTGGTTGACGGCCGCGGCACCGCACACCACGCTCCGTCTCGCGCGCGTCGGCGGCGAGGTTGTCGGCGGCTACATGATGCTGCCGACCGGCGAGTTCTTCGGCGGTCGGTCGGTGCCGGCGCAGGGCATCTCAGCCGTCGCCGTGCTCCCGGCATGGCGACGTGGCGGGGTCGCCGGCGCGCTCATGCGCGACTGCGTCACATCGGTGCGCAACACCGGCGCCGTCATCGCGCCACTCTTCGCCGCGACCGTGCGGCTCTACCGGCGATGGGGATGGGAGTTGTGCACGCAAACGTTCCGGCAGTCCGTGCAGACCCGCGCACTGAACAGGTTCACAGGCGCCGGTGGAGTCCGTGCCCGTCCCGACCGAGCATCCATGGAGGCGTTGCGGCGCAGCCAGTTGTCGCGGTGGGACGGCCCCCTCGACCGCCCCGACTGGTGGCTGAGCGTGGAATGGGACCCTGGCGACCCGGAGAGCCACCGCGCGGAGTACGGGTGGTACGAGGGCGACGTGCTCACCGGCTTCGTGCGCTACGAGAGTGAGCGCACGCGGGGTGGGTGGATCCGCGTGCACGTTGCCGAGTTCGTGTACGCAACCGGCGACGCGCTGCGCGGCCTGCTCGGCTTCCTCGGAGGCCACGAGTCGCAGAGCTCAGACGTCGTCTTCGTGCACTCGGCGCTCCCCGACATCTCACCACTGCACCTGTTGCTCGACGAACCTCATCGCAACGTCGAGGTCAGCGCGTTCATCCCGTGGATGCAGCGGATCGTCAACGTCGAGCGGGCGATGAGCGCGCGAGGCTGGCCGGAGCGCGCCGCCGGACGCGTGGAACTGGAGGTGACGGATCCGGTGCTCGGCGTCGAGCGCGTCGTGCTCGACGTCGAGAGCGGCAACGGTCGCGTCACCCCTGGGGGCAGCGGTCAGGTCCGCTGCGGCATCGGAGCTCTGTCGGCGTGGTACTCGAGCGCGCTTCGCGCTCAGGACGCGGTCGCGCTCGGACTCATGGAAGGTGACGCCGCCGCGCTGAGCGTCATGGACGGCATGATCGCGGGCGGGGTGCCCTGGATCCCGGACTTCTTCTGAGTCCTACTGTGTCGCTGCGCGCGCGGTACGCAGCGCGGCGGCCCACCACGCAAGGTCGTCAAGCAGCAGGCCCGCAGCTGCGTTGAACATGTCGGGGTTCTGCAGCGCACCGTCGACGAACAGCCGTTGTGCGAACTGGAGCACCACGGAGGCACGGATCGGTGCCATCTGCAGCTCGACCGCGACCTCACGCAATTGCTCGACGGCTCGCGTTCCACCCGACCATCCTCCGAAACCGACGAACGCGACCGGCTTGCGAACCCACTCGTGATAGATGGCGTCGAGCGCGCTCTTCAACACGGCGGGATATCCATGGCTGTACTCGGGTGTGATGATCACGAATCCATCCGACGGACCGACAACCGCCGCCCAGCGCTGCGCCTCCTCGTCGTAGTCGCCCCTCGTGGCCGGGAGCGGGCGGTCGTAATACTGGAGCTTCCAGTCGCGAAGATCGGCCACCGTGAACGTCATGTCCGTGCGCTCCTCCGCGCGGCTCATGAACCATGTGGCGACCGTTTCCGCGAAGCGGTTCTGGCGCGTGCTCCCGATGATCACGAGGATGCGCAGCCTGTCGGAGTGCGTCGCCATCGGAGCGGACGATAGCGGATCACCGTCGATTAGCATCCTCGACGTGCGCGACGCCTCCACACTCCCGCTCCGGCTGGCGCGCATGAGCGCACAGCGGCTCACCGACAGTGCGCGTCTCGGCTCTGACCCGGCGGCGATCGCGCGCGCCGTGTGCACGGTCCAGGCGCAGTCGTTCGATGCGGCGCGGCACCAGTTGCGTGTGCGCAGTGTCGGACTCACCGCGGCCGATGTGAATCGTGCGTTCGAGGAGGAACGGTCGGTCGTGCGCACGTGGTTGATGCGCGGGACTCTGCACCTGTGTGCCGCGGACGACCTGCGCTGGATGCTCGAGGTCCTCGGTCCGGCGATCAACCGATTGGATACGACTCGACGGATGAGTCTCGGGCTTGACGACGCGACATGCGAGCGGGGGGTCGCGGTGATTCGCACCGCGCTCGCGCACGGCCCGATGGCCCGGCGCGAGCTCCGCGAGCGGCTCGTCTCCGCGGGTGTGCTGTCGGAACCGGTTGGTCAGTCACTGATACATCTGCTGTTCCATGCGGCGACGCTGCGTGTCATCTGCAGCGGTCCGCGCATGGGACGCGACGACAGCTTCGTGCTGCTTGAGGACTGGGTCCCGCCATTCGACGGCCCGCGCGGAGACGCGGCTCTCGCGGAGCTCGCGCGGCGATACCTGGCCGCAAATGGGCCTGCCTCGGTACGGGACTTCGCGGCGTGGTCCGGCCTGCCAACGCCGCTCGCCAAAGCAGGCATGACCGCCGTCGCCGCGGAGATCATCGAGTTTCCAGGGGATGTCCCCGGCCTCTGGACGCTCCACTCGAGGTCGGTGGATGAGCACGTGAAGCGCCCCGTGGTGCGATTGCTCGGGCACTTCGACACGTACCTCCTCGGGTATCGAACGCGAGAACACCTCGGCGACGACCTTGCCGAGGCGTGGATTCACACGGGAGGCGGTGGATGGATCCGGCCGGTCGTCTGCGTCGACGGATGGATCGTGGGTGGCTGGCGGCTCGACGCGCGCGGCCAGGATTTCGAGATCACGGTCACCCCTTTCGAGCCGCATTCGGGCCGTGTCAAGACGGGAATCGGCCGGGAGGTTTCCGAGATCGGTGACTTTATCGAACGCTTGGTGCGGTGGACGTCGCAACCGATCGGATAGCGGACGTTGCTCTGCGCGCTACCGGTGGACAATCGCTTCCATGAGGGAGAGGATCCGCCAGGGACCGCTGACCGGCGCTCTCTGCGCGGTGAGTGCGGCGCTCGCGCTGACGGCCTGCGGCGCTGCCGGTCAGACAGACCTCGGCACTGGGAGCGGCGCCTCGGCCACGCCGGCGACCACCCCCTCGCCCGGCTCACCGACCCTGGATGTCACCACGCTGACGAGCATCGCCAGGAACGGGGTGGCAAGTGAGGGCGGCCGCGACGTCACCTCGGCCGATGCGGTTCTCACGACGCGAGACAAGGCGAACGCGGCGGCCTCTGGAGCGATCATCCCAGCGGACGAAGCCGTCTACCTGATTCAGGTGACGGGTCACTTCACCGCGTACGGGGCGTCACTTTCTCAGAACGCCACGGGCTACCCGACGGGTCCCTATCTGACGCTGATCGCCGAGGCCTCGAACGGCCGGGTGGTCGATTGGGGTGTCGGGAGCGAGGCCGCAGACCTCGCGTCCCTGGGGACCGTGATCGCGCTCCCCCTGTAGCACCGGGCTACTATTGGCGGGCGCGCCCGCCGTCGTGCCCCGCCGCCGGGACCTGTCCCGGGGTACCGCGGGCGACTGTACAAGAAGCGCTTTCTCGCCGACGTAGCTCAGTGGTAGAGCAATGGTTTCGTAAACCATTGGCCGGGAGTTCGAATCTCCCCGTCGGCTCACATCTCGACAGGCCGTTTCCCGAGTCAGCTCGAGACGGATGGCGGCGCGGGGCACCCTGCGACAGTGAACCCGGCGTTGAAGCCCTCAAGGATCATCGAATGGCTGCCAACGGTGAGCGGGCCAAACGTGAACGGGTTGGTCGTGACGTTCAGGGTATTGCCGTCGATCACAATCGTGTCGGGCGTGCCGTTTGTGAACGTGATCGTCACGCTTCCGCCTTGGGCGCTGCCGGGGACTGCGCACGTTGTCGTGAAACCCCATTCGGGACACTGGCCGCCGGAGATGGCATCACACGACGTCGGTGATGGCGTTGGCGTGGGCGTCGTGGTCGGGGTGGGTGTGCCGCTGGGCACACCGGTCGCGGTGGTCGTCGGTACGGCTGTCGCAGCGACTGTCGGCGTCACTGTCGAGGGCGGCACGGTCGGCCTGACGGTCGGGCCGCACGCCGCGATGCCAATGGCGGCGACAACAGCACCGATGATGGTGGTGAGTTTCATGGCTCCCTTCGACGATGCAACGAGAGCATGTCGCGCGCGGTTACGGGTCACAACGGGAGCGTTGAGCTGGCTCGCCGCACGCTGTTTGGCTCGGGGAAGGCTTCACACGTCCGTGAGTGCTACCGGCTGCCGGACGATCTCCGCTGCTGATCGACGAAGAAGAATGGCCTGCTGATGAAGACCGCCACCACCAGGTCTCGCGCGGCATCGTGTCCGGTCAACGGCTCCAGCCATTCGAGAAGCGCGGCGGTGGTGACCTCCTTCGGCTGCGCATCCCAGCGTTGCTCGGATACCGGTTCACTCCCCTCGTAAAACGTGACTCCCCAGTTCGCGACGGGACGTCGATGGAAGTCGAGTGAATAACGCCACGGACGTGACGGCGGCCAGTACGTCTTCATGACGCGGTCTTCGACGTCATTCACGGTCTAGTGCGGCCCCTGCTGCACAATGCCGATCACGTTCCCCGCCGGATCACGGATGGTTGCAAGCAGTCGCTCCGGACCGTCGGCGATCGGCTGCTCGAGCACCTCACCGCCGTCCGATCGAACAATCTCGAGCGCGACCTGGATGTTGTCGACGTGGATCCACGCGAGCATCCCGCCGTCGCCGGCGGGCGCGCGGTCGGTGACCCACTGACCGATGAGGTTGGGTGCCTCGAAGCTCGGGTTGGGGTGCTCGACGTGCCAGCCGAAGACATGCTCATAGAACTCCGCCGATTGCGGGACATCGCGCGCGGGGATCTGCAGATATGCCACCTCGCCCTTCGCGGGCCCAGGCAGTGAAGCCGGAGTCCGGTCGGCGCCCTCGGTCATCGGAGTGATGGTAATGGCTCCTCGCCCAACGGCTCCGAGACGCCCGAAGATCTGGAACACGCTTGCGTGGTGGCAATCGCTACTCGGCTGCCGGCTCCCAGAACGGATCCTGGAGATGCACCTCGCCCTCCCACCTGGCCCGCCGTCCGCTCTTGGTCGCTCCGATCAGACGCAGCCGGTACGGCTCCCTGGTCTCGCCCGTCAGGGGGTCGATGTCGTCCGGCCATTCCCCGTAGACGTGGCTGACGACCAGCGAGACGTTCCCGCCCTCGTTCGGCGCGAAGTCGATGACCTGATAGCGGAAGAAGGGCTGGACGCCCTCCATCTTCGGCGCCAGCACCACTGAGTCGGCAACGTCGACGACGAAGCTCTGGGCAACGGCGGACTGGTTGAACATGCTCACCCACGCCACTCTCGGCCGCTCTCCCGGATCGTGCGTGCTCAGCGGGTAGGTCACCCAGACCTCACGTCCTTTTGAGGCTTTGATGGATATGGGTTTGCGCCGTCCCGAGACGGCGCGCGCGTGTTGGTACGAAAGCCACACGAGCAACGCTGTGAGCAGAGCACCCGCAGCGGTCACCCATACGCCGACGAGGGTCCAGTCCACCACGCAGCCACTCTAGGGTCCGTGCGCTGCACCGGATGACGCCGGGGACGTCCTCGTAACCAGCTTGAGAAGACCGTGGCAACCGTGAGTCGGGGTTGTGAGTGTCAAGATCGCGGTGATGCCCCCCGCCTCCGTGATCGGTGCTGTGGAGCCGGCCTTCACCTGGTCGGCACTGCCGTCGAGGGTGGTCTTCGGCCCAGGCGCAGTGCGACGCGTGCGCGATGAGGTTGCTCGCCTCGAGAAACGGCGAGTCCTCCTGGTCGGCGGCGGCGCCTCGACGCGGCCGGCATTCACTCGGGTGCGTGACTCGCTCGGCGACGCGACGGTGGGTACTGTCGGAGGCTCGACGCAACACGTCCCTGCCGACGTCATCGATGCGGCCGTCGCCACCACACGATCGGTCGGCGCCGACGTGATCGTGAGCGTCGGTGGTGGCTCCGCAACCGGCCTCGGCAAGGTGCTCGCGTTCACATGCGACCTGCCGCTCATCGCCACACCGACGACGTATTCGGGCTCGGAGATGACCGCGGTCTGGGGGCGCATCACCGACGGTCGCAAGCACACCGCCTTCGACATGCGCGTGCTGCCCCGTTCGGTCGTGTACGACGCGGAGCTCTGCCTCGGGATGCCGCGGCGCCTCGCCGCAGCGTCGGGGATGAACGCGCTCGCGCACTGCCTCGAGGCACTGTGGTCGTCCGGCGCAAACCCGATGACCACTGCGCTTGCCGTCGAGGGCGGACGGCGGCTGGTGAGCGGGCTCCCGCGAGTCGTGGACGATCCCGACGACGTTGACGCGCATGCGCACAACCTCATCGGTGCGTGTCTCGCCGGTGTCGCGATGGCGCAGGCGGGGATGGGGATTCATCACCGGAGTGCGCACGTGCTCGGTGGAGGGTGGAAGCTTCCGCATGCGGAAACCCACGCCATCATGCTGCCGCGTTCCACCGCGCTCGTCGCGCCGCGCGCGCCTGCAGCGATGCGTGCCGCCTCGCGCATCTTCGACAGCGACGACATACCCTCTGCGGTCTTCGCCCTGCTGCAGCGGCTGCGACTGCCACTCGGCTTGTCCGAGCTCGACATGCCCGAGGATGGCCTCGACGAGGCTGCGCGGCGGATCATGGAGGCGACGCGCAGCGATCCACTCGTCCCCGATGAGGCGTCCGTGCGCCGGATGCTCGACGACGCGTACTACGGGCGCAGCCCGCAGCCGGCTTGAACAGACCGGGGGCCGCGGTGTCGTGTTGCAGTGCCGCCCCCGTGGGATGCGGCAATCTCGACCGCAAACCCTCAGACGCCTGAAGCGAGTCGCGACAGGGCATCGTGCAATGGGAGTGCGATCCATCCTTCGCGTCGTGCCCTGTCGGACCGCGCGTCGTCACACTCCACGCAGAGTCCGCAGTGTTTCGCGCGCGCGATCAGCGATGCGATGAGCGCGTCGAGCACGTGGTCGCTCTCGCCAACGGCGTGCCAGTCCGCTGCATCGGCAATGAGCCACGGCGTCTTCTCGCGCAGGCGCCGGACCACTTCCGTCCGCACAGCGCGCTGCGCGGCGCCCGGACCCTTGTAGCCGCGATACGGCAGATCCCAGACGAAGAGCGCGGCGGCAGGGTATACCTCGACGACGTGCCCTTCACCACTCCGATCGCACGGGCCGAGGAGCGCAGCGATCCGCATTGCAGGGATTGCGATCAAGTTGGTCGACACGCTCATCGGGTGGCACCTCGCGCTGCGGTCGCTCGGGCGCCTCGCCGTCGCCGTGATCCATCGATCCGTCTCGCGGAGGCGGAGTGCTTGCATCCCTTCGTCATTGACGGATGCGGTCCACGGGCGCCGGTGATGATGCTCAACGACCGCGTCCACGAATGCCGAGGGCCAGCCGAGAGGAATGTCGAGGCCGACCCGGTCAGCACGCTCGATCCTGCTGCGGATCTCGAGATCCGTTGCTCCACCCGTCGTCAGCGGCTCGATCCGGGCTGATCCATCCCCCCAGCGGATGGAGCAGATGGCCGTACGGGCGGCCTTGCTGGCCACATCGATCCCGAGTGTGCGCACGTTCGTCGCACGCTACTCCGTGCAACGGCCGTCAGAATGGGCACGTGGCATCCGAGAAGTTCAACGTGGAGCGCGGAACTGCGATCCTCGCCGCCGAACGCTGGCCGGGCAACGGGCAACCGGTCCTCCTCCTGCACGCGGGCATCGCCGATCGGCGAAGCTGGTACGGCGTCGCAGCCGCCCTTCAGGCGCAGCACGGCGTTGTGGCCTACGACATGCGCGGCTACGGAGAGACCACAGCGGTCACGTACGGGTTCACGCACCTCGACGACCTGCGCGCCGTGCTCGACCAGGTGGCGACCGGTCCGGTCTGGCTCGTCGGCAGCTCGATGGGCGGGGAGCTCGCGATCGATGCGGCCCTCTCCGATCCCGAGCGTGTTGCAGGGCTCGTTCTGCTGGCGCCTGCTGTGAGCGGTGCCCCGGAGCCGACGGAATTCGACGAGCACACCGACCGGCTCGTCCATCTCTGGGAGGCCGCGCAGACTGCCGGCGACATCGACGAGGTCAACCGCATCGAGATGTGGTTGTGGCTCGACGGCCCGAGCGCGCCGGAAGGCCGCGTCTCCGGTCCCGCGCGCCGGCTTGCGATCGAGATGAATGCGGTGGCCCTCAAGAACGAGATCCCCGAGGAGTCCGGGAAGAGCGGGCTCTCCGCGTGGTCGCGCCTCGAGGAGATCCGGGTCCCGGTGACGGTGGCATGTGGCGACCTCGACCTTCCGTTTGTGGTGTCACGGTCGAAGGAGCTGTCCGACTGGCTCCCGGACTCGACACATCACGTGCTGAACGGCATGGCACACATGCCGTACCTCGAGAATCCGGCCCTGGTCACGGAGCTGATCAGCTCGGCAGTGCGCTGAGCCCGTGCACGCTCAGGGTTTCGTCATGACCCCGGCGTGATGACGATGTACGTGGAGATTGTCTGACCGGACTGCGTCGTGGCGAGGATGTCGTACCGCGTCGCACCCGCCGGGACCGTCGCGTCGGCGACGAAGTGGCCGATCGGATCGAGTCTGCGGCTCACCAGAATCGTCGGCGTGCCGCCGGGCACGGTCATGCCGATCGTCGCGGATTCGATCTGGATCTCGCTGGTCTCGTTGGCGTTGGTAAAGAAAGTCAGGTGGAATTCATCAGCACCCGCCTTGTCGGGATCGATGTACACCTGCGCAAGCGCGCCACCGGACAGCTGGATCGAGTACAGCGTCGGCAATCCACTGAAACGTGTGACGGTTACCAACGGGGCGGCCGCGATCGTGGTGAGCTGGAGGTGCACCTCGGCGGAGCGCGTGCCGTTCTCGATGATCGCCGCGACCTCCCAGATACCCGCGATGGAGAAGTTGCCTCCGCGCGCAGCGTAACTGCCGTTGGATTGACGCTTCAGCGTCAGCGTCGACTCACCGAGTTGCGGTCGCAGCGGCTGTGTGAACTCGAGCTGCACCGAGCTCGCGTGCACGATGGCGCCGGTGTCGTAGTCGGTGACGCGCAGCGTGAAATTGTTGAATCCCGCCGTCCCCGGCGACACGGTGAGGCGCACTTTCACGGTGGTCGCAAAGTCGCTGCCGGTAGCCACCAGCTGACTCCTGCGCTGCGTCGATGCCGCGGCCGCCGACGCCACCGGCGGTGCGACGTTCACCAGCGCAGCCGCGACGAGGATCACTGCCGCACCGATCACCACTTCGGTGGAGCCAACTCGGCGCAATCCGCGCAACGACGCTGCCGATTTCGGAACATTGCCGAAGCGGTTCATGGCGCCCAGGATCGCAAGAACCAGGAACAGGGCAACCTTGATCAACACCAGAATGCCGAACGCGGTCCCGAGGAGCTGACCGATCGAGCCGATCTCGATGACCGCGCGGAACGTCCCGGTCAGCGCCACAACAACGATCGCGACCCCCGCGGTTGTTGAGAAACGATGGACGGCACGTCTCTTCACTTCTGACGGCTGACCACGCACACCAAGCAGCAGCACCAGGAGTCCGGCGATCCACACGCCACTCGCCACGATATGGGCCCATTGGATGAGGAGGTTCGCAGCGACCGGAGCTTGCGCTCCCGCATGGCTGGCGGCAACGTCGACCCACATCGATGCGGCAGCGCCCAGCCCGGCAACAGCGACACCCACCTGTGCGACGCGGAACCTCCCAACCAGCGCAAGGCCGGCGCCAAGAAGGGTCACCACGATTGCCACAGTCCGTTCTGCCGCAGTCGTGCCGAGCGAGGTCGAGAGCAATGCGCTGAAGCCAACACCCGCCGCCTCGCGCTCGGCCTCGATCACGCCTGCCACGCCCAGCGCGGCGGCGACCCACGCGACGGCCAGCGCGCGCGTCGCAAACCTCGGAACGTCCCGAAGCGCGATGAGGCAGGTCGCGGCGATGCCGACGATCCCCATCAATCCCAGGAACAACATCCACCTTCCGACCACTGCGAGGGCGGACGGTGGCGGCGAGACCACCGCCGCACTCGCATGGGCGTTGGCGCTTGCCGCGGACACACCGACGCCGAACGCATACGCGCCGGTCGCAAGGTGGCCGTCGACGTCCGACACGGTCTTCCAGGTCACGGTGTAGACGCCGTCGCCGATCGGCTTCAGCGGCACCTCGAGCTCGAGGGGATGGCCCGGCACCGCGGTCGTCGGGCCTGCGTCGACACTCACACCCGAGCTGTTGACCACCGTGATGCTCGAGAGTTTGAGGTCCGGCGTCTCGCCGAAGGTTATCTCGACCACCTTCGGTGCCGTGGGCACCTCCTTGCCCTCGGGGGGAATTGCGCTCTGGGGCAGTGCGTGGGCGGCCACGGCCAGGGGCAGCCCGACGGCTGCCCCCAGCGCCAGCGCCGCAGCGATGGCCAGTGACCGTGGCGCCCGCATGGCTACGTCCTCCGTCGACGAAGCACCACAGCCAGGTTGAGTGCGCCGAGCAGCACCGCAACAATGAGCGCGACGATCGCAAGTGTCGTCGCGCCGGAGGCGCTGCTCTTCGCGTTGCCGGCAGTGGTGGACGCAGTCTGCGCACTCTGGAGCGCGCTCGCCGCGCGCTGGTTGACCGCGTCAACCTTGGTGGAGATGTCGGCAGCCGCCGGGATCGCGACCGGGAACTCAACGCTGCTCGAGTCGGCGATGGAGTCGAATGTCGTCGGGCCGGACTTGATGGTCTGGTCGATCGCCGTCCCGTTGATGGAGCCGAAGATGTGAAACGTGTACGTCCCGACCACTGTGGGGATCACGGGGTAGTCGTACTCGTCGGGCCGGCCGTTCCCGGTGTCCCCGTCATAGACGAGCGCCGGACAGAACGGGCTGCTCGTTGTTGTCCCGACGGTGACCGTCACCTGAAAGTCGGGATGCGTGCAGTCCTGATTGAGGGTGCTCACGGGCGTGCCCTTCGGGTTGTCGGCCGATGCGATGTCGACGAACACCTGGATGGCGTTCTGGACTCCGACATAGGTATCGGCGCCTGAGGACGGCTCGTTCTGCCATCCAATGGCGATTCTGTATTTGCCTGCTGTGAAGACAAAGTGGGCTGACGCCACGGCCAGCGTAGTCACCAGCGCGAGCACAGTACCGAGGGCAGCCGCGGACGTGCGAAGGTGGGTTTTGGACACGTGGTATCTCCTCAAGTTGTGAACGGATCGAAGGTGAGCCGAGGCTCACGGCCGGCCGGTCAGAGGTCGAGGAGCAGCGGCGGTGGCCTCCTCCAGAGATGCCGTCCGAGACCATCGAGCGGCGCCGCGGCGCAGCGGTGTGCAGGCGTGAGCGCTGGTGGCAGCGGGTGGCGCACCCGGCGCGACGCAACGCGGAGCAGCGCCTCGACCCGTTCGACCACGACTGTCCGGCGGTGCAGCAAAATCTGGCAAATGCGGACGCCGCATGCCAGGAGCAGCGATACATAGAGGTGGACGAACGGGGCCGCCCAGTGGATCCCCGTGATGGCTCCGAGCCCGGGGGCGGGCTGCGCCCGCGCGATCGCTTCGACGTTCTCCTGGATGAGGTAGAGGGCGATCTGCGCAGCCGCGAGCGGCAACCAGATCGCGGCAAGCCCCGCGACCGGTGACGTCGGCCCCTGCCGCGCAGCCGCAATGTCGCCTGCGTGGCCGCGCCAGATCCGGCGCATCCCCATGGCCGCCGCGTGGAGCCGATTGTTGAGCGCCTGCCAAGCGCGATAGACGCGGAGTCCGAACAGAACGCCGAGAACGGCGAGCACCGCGGCGAGCGGGAGCATGTACGCATGGACCGGGTTGGTCATCGAGTCGACGAGGCCCGCCGTGCCCCAGACCCGCAGGTACTCGAGGGTGTGCCCGATCCAGAGCCCGACAAACGCGAGGAGCACGCAGCCCAGTGCGGCGACCCTCGCCTGACGCTTGGCGATCACGCGCGGAGCATACGACGCAGCGCGGGTTGTCATCTTCGCCGAGTGCGATAGAGCAAAGTGCGCAATCGCAGGCCATACTTGAGAAGAAGACCGCGTATGCGCTAAGGTCGCGCGAATGTCCACGTACAAGATGGGTCAGGCCGCCGAACTGCTCGGCGTCAGCGTCGACACAGTGCGCCGTTGGGCTGATGCGGGCCGCATCAAGACGGTTCGCACGGGCGGGGGCCACCGGCTCATCGACGGAGTCGCGCTCGCCGAGTTCGCGGTCGAGATGGCGAGCCATCACCCGACCATTCCGGTCACCGAGTCTGCCCGCAACCATTTCATCGGGCTCGTCACGGACGTCGTCAAGGACGGTGTCATGGCCCACGTCAAGCTCCAGGCGGGCCCCTTCCGGATCAGCTCATTGATCAGCCGTGAGGCGGTCGAGGAGTTGAACCTGGCGCCGGGAATGCTCGCCGTCGCCTCGGTGAAAGCCACCAACGTGGTGATCGAGTTGCCACCCACTTCGACTGAGCCGGCAACGAGGGGCAAGTGATGGTGCGGACGGCCCCACGGTCGATGATGGTCGGGACGACCGTCGCATGGGTGCTCGCGGCATGTGGCAGCTCCTCCACGGGAACGAGCCCGACGAGCGGCCCGTCGACGCCGACCCCCACCCAGGACCCGCTGAGCGGTTCGATCACCGTCCTGGCCGCGTCATCCCTGACCTCGGCGTTCAACACCGCGGAGACCGGGCTTGAGAGCGCGAACCCCGGCTTCAAGGCGACCTACTCATTCGCAGGCTCGCAGGCGCTCGTCACCCAGATCCTCAACGGCGCACCCGCCGACGTGATCGCCACGGCGAACACCGACACGATGGCGCAGCTCACGGCGAAGCACCTCGTCGAGACACCGGTCAAGCTCTGCCAGAACAAGCTCGAAATCGCCGTCGCGCCAGGGAACCCGCTCGGCATCACGAGCCTCGCGGATCTCAACAAGCCCGGCGTCAAGCTCGTCGTCGGTGACCCGAGCGTGCCGGTCGGCTCGTACGTCACCGACATCGAAGCCGGTGACAACATCACGTTCAAGCCGGTGTCGCTGCAGCTGAGCGATGCATCCGTGCTCGAGCAGCTCGAGTCCGGCGACGCGAACGCGGCGCTCGTGTTCGTCACCGACGTCATCGGCGCGGGCAGCAAGGTCACCGGCGTGCAGATCCCCGACGCGCAGAACAAGTTCGGCACCTACGAGATCGCCGCCGTCTCTGCAAGCGGCAACCTGGCTGCCGCTGAGGCGTTCGTGACCGAGGCCGTCTCCGGGTCCGTCCAGGCGGCGCTGATCACCGCGGGCTTCCTGCCGCCGCCGGCGTCGTGACCGGAGGCGTCACGCGACGCCCGCTCATCGGTCTCGTCATCCCGGCGGCGATCGCGGTTCTCTTTATCGCGGTCCCGCTCATCGGGCTGCTCGCACACGTCGAATGGAGCACGCTGCCGGCGCAGCTGGTCTCGCCCGACGTGCTCACAGCGCTCCGTCTCTCGCTGGAGTGCTCGATCATCGCGGTCGCGATCTCACTGGTGATCGGGGTGCCACTTGCCTACCTGCTCGCGCGATCGTCGCTGCCGGGACGCCGGGTCATCCGCGGGCTGGTGACGCTGCCGCTGGTGCTCCCGCCGGTTGTCGGTGGCATCGCGCTCCAGACGGCGCTCGGAACGACGACACCGATCGGCACCGTCCTCCAGCACTTCGGGATCGTATTGCCCTTCAGCACGGCCGGCGCCGCGATCGCCGAGGCGTTCGTCGGGTTCCCCTTCCTCGTGATCACCGTCGAGGCGGGGCTGCACCAGCGCGATGATCACTTCGAGGAGGTCGCGGCGACGCTCGGCGCGCGGCCCTGGCGCCGCTTCTGGCGCGTGAGCCTCCCGCTTGCGGCGCCGTCCATCGCCGCCGGCGCCGCGCTCTGCTGGGCTCGAGCGCTCGGCGAGTTCGGCGCCACCATCACCTTCGCGGGCAGCTATCCGGGCACCACCGAGACGCTGCCGATCGCCGCCTACAGCTCCTTCGAGGGGTCCGGGAATGTGGGAACGGCGATCACGCTCTCACTCGTCCTGCTCACGATCTCCATCGTGGTGCTCGTGCTCCTTCGCGACCGCTGGCTCGGTGCGCTGCGATGACGCTCCGCGCGAACGTCCGCACCAGCCTCGGCACGCTGCGCCTCGAATGTGATGTGACCTTCGAGTCGAACGTGACGGTGGCGGTGCTCGGTCCCAACGGCGCGGGCAAGACGACACTCCTGCGCGTGCTCGCCGGACTCATCCCGATCGAAGACGGACACGTCGAAGTCGACGGCACGGTGTTCGAGGACACGGCGACCAGGGCGCGACTGTCCCCGGAGGCGCGCCGCGTCGGCTTCGTCTTTCAGGACCACGGGTTGTTCCCGCATCTGAGCGTGCTCGACAACGTCGCATTCGGGCTGCGCGCGCGCGGCGTCGACCGGGCGACCGCAAACGCGAAAGCGAGTGAGTGGCTCGCACGCGTTGACCTGGCGTCGTACGCCGGCGGCCGGCCCTCCGCACTGAGCGGCGGCCAGTCGCAGCGCGCCGCGCTCGCGCGGGTCCTCGTCACCGAACCGCGCGTGCTCCTCCTCGACGAACCGCTCGCCGCCGTCGACGCATCCGGCCGGCTCGAGTTGCGGCGGACGCTCCGCGAGCATCTCTCCTCGTTCGCGGGCGTGCGGTTGATCGTGACGCACGATCCCCTCGAGGCCGCATCGCTCGCGGACCGCGTCGTCGTCCTCGAGGACGGCCGCGTGACGCAGGACGGTTCGTTCGCCGAGGTGACCGCGCGGCCGCGATCGCCGTGGATCGCGCGCATGGCCGGGGTGAACCTGCTTCGTGGTGTCGTGGCCGGTGGAGTGCTCACGCTCGGGGACGGATCGACCCTGACTGTGGCGAGTGACGCCACCGGCCCGGCGATGGCGACGATCCATCCGCGCGCGGTCGCGCTCTACCGCATGGCGCCGGACGGAAGCCCTCGCAACGTGCTGCGGTGCCGGGTCGGCGGCGTGGATCCCGAGGGCGACCGGTGGCGGATCCGCCTGAACGGCCCGGTCCCGATCGTTGCGGAGGTGACGCCGTCCGCTGCGACCGAGCTGCATCTCGCCGACGGCGGCGACGTCTACGCCGTGGTGAAGGCAACCGAGGTCGACGTGTACCCGGTCTAGGTGAGATCGCTCATGTGAAGATGATCTGACCCCCCGAGGACTGCGCGTAGAACTCTCCGACGGTGATGATGTCCTGGACTTGCGGGATGAAGTCGTCCTTGGTGAGGCCGAACAGATCCGCGGAGGCTTTGCACGCGTAGAGGCCGCACCCCGTGTCCGCGATCATCTCCACGAACTCCGGGATTGACGGGATGTCGAGCTTCTCCATCTTCCCTGCGAGGTAATGGGTCATCACGCTCGACATGCCGGGAACCCCGCCGAGCCAGGTCGAAAGATGGAGGCCCGGGTTGCCGACGGTGGCGATCTTGATGTGCTCATGACGCGTCTTGTGGATCGCGTCGAGACCGAAGAAGGTGAAGAACAGGTTGGCGTCGATGCCCTCCGCGCGCGCGCCGTTGGCCATGATCAGTCCTGGATAGATGCCATCGAGCGATCCTTTGGAAATGACAATCGACACCTTTTCGATTGCCGCGGGCATGAAAGTCGGCGCTTGGGTCCGGGGTTCGACGGTCAGCGTCGCCATGGCGTGATCCTCCTGGTCAAATGCAGCCGCGTGGTTTGGGGATTCCGGCAATGCGTGCGGCCACCTTTGCCGGACCTTTCGGGAAGAGCTCGTACAGTTCCTTGATCGACACTCCGGATGTCTTGCCGAGGACGCGGACCGTCGGTCCCGTTCCCTTCTGGAGGTACTCGTTCCGCATGAAGCGAATCACCTTCCAGTGGCGATCGGTCAGGGTGGCGATGCCCTCCGCCTGCGCGAGCTCGGGCACCATGGCCTCCGACCACTGCGACGGATCCTCAAAGAAGCCCTCGTCGTTCCGAGTGACACCGACGAGTTCGATGGATGCGACTGTCATGGTTGCCTCCTCACGATCTCCCTGCCGGGACGATGTGTTTGCCGGCCTTGGGCATGTCCGATGTGATGCCCGGTATTGCGTGACCGGGAAGCAGGGTGTGCCAGTAGAACCACTGGAACATCAACTTGCCGAGGTGGTTGAGGCGCGACTCCTTGAGCAGCGGCAGGCCGAACACGGTCGGGAAGGTCCCCGGCAACGGTTCGGTGTCGTAGTTGAAGTCGATCAGGACGGCCTTCCCGAACCCGGTCTCGATGAAGCAGTTGGCATGTCCGTCGTAGCTCGCGTCGAGGCTCTCGCCCGCAAGGAACCTGCGGATGTTCTCGGTCAGCACCTCACCCTCGAAGTGCGTGACGGAGCCTGCCTTCGATGCCGGGAGACCGGCTGCGTCACCGATCACGAACACGTTCGGAGCGGCCGTGGATTGCAGGGTGTGTTTGTCCGTCGGGATGAAGTTCAGCTCGTCACCGAGGCCCGCTGACCGTCCGACGAACGCTGCGCCGCTGTGGAGCGGGACGACGACCGCAAGGTCGAAGCCCACCTCGCGACCGTCGTAGGCTGTCAGCGTGCCGGCCTCACCGTCGACACTCGCGGTGTTGAACTCCGTCACCACCTCGATGCCCTTGCGTTCCAGCAGGTCGCCCAGTTGCTTCGAGGCAACCGGTTTCGTGAACGCGCCGTCGAGCGGGGTGACGTAGGTGAGCGCGACGGCATCACGGATGCCCTTCTCGCGGAAGTACCAGTCAGCGAGGAAGCAGAATTCCAGCGGCGCCACCGGACACTTGATCGGCATGTCGACGACGTCGACGACGATCCGGCCGGCGGTGATGCGTGCAAGCGATGACTGGAGCGCGATCGCTCCATCCATCGAGTAGAACGTGAACACGTTCTTGCCCCATCCGGGGCCGCAGAGGCCCTCAGTCTCTTCCGGCACGAGCACGGCGCCGGTGGCGATCACGAGCACGTCATACGGGACGGTTCCCCCGTCCACGAGACGCACCTCGTTGCGGCTGCTGTCCACCGAGTCGACCTCGGCGCGCCGGTATGAGATCCCGCGATGCAGCTGGAGTGCACGCGGTCGCACCAACTCCCCGGGGTCGGCGAGCCCGAACGGCACGAAGAGCAGCCCCGGCTGGTAGACATGGTCGTCGTTGCTGTCGATGACGGTGATCTCGACCGTTGCCGGAAGCAACTTCCGCAACCGGTTCGCGGTGATGGTTCCACCAGTTCCGCCGCCAAGGATGAGGACCTGTCGAGTGTCATGCATCGCACCACCACGTTCCCACCCGGGCACTCCACCGGCCAGAGCCGAACCGCCCAGCTTTCAGTGACTTTGGTCCTGGGTGAGGCGTGCACCGGAGCGGACCTCACTGCTCGCAGGAATCCTCGGTTCAGGCTGCGCCGATCAGGAGCCGCGCGGCCAGTACCGCCAGCGCCAGCGAAAGCAACCGCTGAATGGTCGTTCCGTGAATTCGTTGCGACATCCAGGCACCCACCTGGGCACCTCCGATGACGCCCACGGAGAGGGAGAGAGCCCGGTGGATGCCGGTTCCGGCGGAGAAAGCGCCGGTTGCGATGTGTGTCACGCTGCCGGCAGCGGCCATGTTCGCGAGGACGAAATGCGACGTCGCCGTCGCGATGTGGACCGGAAACCCGAGCGCGGTGACCATCAGCGGCACGTGGATGATCCCGCCGCCGATCCCCAGGAAGCTGGAAACGAAGCCGACGGCCAGGCTGTAGAGAACGCCAAGGCTCAGGTTGACGCGATACCGGTAGATCGTTCCAGAGCGATCGGTGATCGTCCGCGGGGTACCGCCGATTCTCGACGGATTCCGAGACACCAGGCGGCGTCCGAACATCAGGGATGCACCCGCCGCGGCGAGGATGACACCGGTCAGCGCGTCAAAGACTCGGCGAGGGGCAAAGCCCACGACCAGGACTCCGACAATCGCGCCAGGCATGGTTGCGAGCGCATAAGCCAGCCCGCTTGCGTAATCGATTCGCCGCTGCCGGGCATATGCGATGGAGCCCGAGGCGGCGTTGAAGAAAACCACCACGAGGCTGATCGCCGTGATGGTCGACGGACTCGTGCGAGGGTACAAGACGAGCAGGACCGGAGTCAGGATGAAGCCCCCGCCCGCACCGACCAGGGTCCCGAAGATCCCGACGGCCGCACCGAGCAGCGCCAGCAGGAGCAACACCCCGATCGAGACGTCCACCTCGGGTGGAACGATCGCAGGGTCAACCATCGATTGGCGTTATCGGCGGGTTAAGACGGCGCGCACGATGGCGCGCTTGACCGCTCGACCGTGAACCCGTCACCCTGACGATGTGAACGTTCGCGCCGATGCCGCGCAGCCCGCCTCCGTGGACGCGGTCGTCGATCTCCTCGGCGCCAACGACTACCTGTGCGACCGCCGCCTCGCCACCGCCATCCTCGTCGCCATGCGGATCAACAAGCCGCTCTTCCTCGAAGGAGAGGCGGGAGTCGGCAAGACGGAGGCGGCTCGCGCGCTCGCGGCAGGGCTCGGCGCCCGGCTCATCCGCCTCCAGTGCTACGAGGGGATCGACCTCGCCCACGCCGCGTACGAGTGGAACTACGCGCGCCAGCTGCTGCACATCCGCCTCCTCGGTGAGGGCGCCGACCGCGTTCGCGCCGAACAGGATGTCTTCGGTCCCGACTTCCTGCTGCGGCGCCCCTTGCTCGACGCCATCGACAACCAGGACGCGGTGCCGCCGGTGCTCCTCATCGACGAGATCGACCGCTCCGACGAGGAGTTCGAGGCCTTCCTGCTCGAGATCCTCGCCGACTTCGCCATCAGCATCCCCGAGCTCGGGACCATCCGCGCGAAGCGACCCCCGCTCGTCGTGCTCACCGGGAACCGGACGCGCGAGGTGCACGATGCGCTCAAGCGCCGCTGCCTGTACCACTGGATCGACTACCCCGACCTCGAGCGCGAGGTCGCGATCGTTCGCGTCCGCGCACCGGAGGTTTCTGAACGCCTCGGCCGGCAGGTGGCGGAGGTGACCCAGAAGCTGCGCGGGCTCGACCTCTACAAAGTGCCAGGGGTGGCGGAAACCGTGGACTGGGCGCGTGCGCTCGCAGCCCTCGGTCACACCGAGGCGACCCCCGACGCGCTGCGCGAGACGATGGGTGCCGCCATCAAGCACCAGGAGGATCTCGAGCGCAGCGAGGAGGCGATCGCGGAGCACGCCGGACGGTGATCGGGCACGCACCCGATCCCGTGGAGAGCGTGACGCTGTTTGCGCGACTGCTTCGCGATGCCGGGCTCACGACGGGACCCGACCGGGTGCAGGACGCATGCCAGGCACTGCTCGCCATCGACCTTGCGCGGCCGGACGAGGTCCGATTCGCGCTGCGCGCGGTCTTCGTGACGCGTCGCGAGGAGGGCGCGGTGTTCGACGCCGCGTTCGACCTCTTCTTCTCGCGGCCGGGCGGCGAGGGCAGGTCCGGCTCGGTGCCGGGTCGCAGCCGCCCGCTCGCCCTCGATCCCAAGCAGGCCCGGGCGTGGATGAACGCGCTCGGGATGTCGGCTCCCAGCGTCGCGCGCGAGATCGAGGGACCACCCGCCTCGAGCGCCGGGTACAGCGCCGAGGAGCTGCTCCGTCGGCGGGACTTCCGCGACATGAGCTTCGAGGAGCTCGCGTCGGTGCGCCGCCTCCTCCGTCAGGCACCGTGGCGCGTCGCAGAGCGGCGCACGCGCCGGCTCCGTGCCGACCGGCGTGGCACCGTCGAGC
>JBAUTG010000041.1:0-34200 GCA_049582105.1 Candidatus Dormiibacterota bacterium
CGATCCTGAGCGTCGACGTGCCGAGCGGTCTCGACGCCACCACCGGGGTTGCCTTCGATCCGTGCATACGCGCCACCGCGACATGCACCCTGACCGCCATGAAGCGCGGTCTGCGGAGCGGCGACGCCGTCGCGCGCGCGGGCGCGATCTGGATAGCGGACATCGGCATGCCTGCGGTGGCATGGGAGCGTGCCGGGCTTCGCCGGCCACCCGGCGTGACCGGTGGGGAGTTGGTGCACACTTCGTCCTGATCTCCCCCTTGACCGCACGGTGGACTCCCGGTGTATTCTTCGCTCACCGACCGCGCCCATCTTCTCAACGTCATGATCAACGTCTCAGCACACATCGCTCCCGAGGCGCGCGAGCTTGCCGCAACCGTACGCGAGCAACTCGATGATCTGGTCACGTATGCCACGCACCTGGTCAACCACCAGGCCGACGCCGTGGCCTTCGTCGCCGGTGGCATCCATCACGCGAGCCGCTATCCGCCCGCGCGTCTTCGCGTCGACGGACGCGCAGCGCTGTACCGGGCGGTCACCCGAGCGTGCCGGCACGGCCAGCGCTTCCCACCGAGACCCGCGGGGATCGGCAGGATGTTCCGGCGGAGCGGCACCTCGGTCCAGGTGGAGGTGGACACGGTCGACGCGGCTCGCATCAACACCGTCAAGCGCGCGATGGCGATGCTCGGCTTCGATCGCCGTGCGGCGCTGCTGCTCCGCGACCTGTGCGGGCTGGACTACCACGAGATGTCGCGGGCACTCGAGTGCTCACCCGAGGCGGCAGCGAGGCTCGTCGCCGCCGCACGGCGCGAGTTCGGTTCGATCTACCGAGAGATCGCGCTGTGAGGTGCAGCCTCCTCGCACTCAGCAGCTACCTCGACTCAGAACTCGGCATCGAGCCCACCGGTGAGCTCGAGGCGCATCTGCTGGCATGTGATCGCTGCAGAACCGCGATCGGGCACCTGCGCGAGGAGACGCAACGCATCGGCGGGCTCGCCCGCGTCCACATCCCTGACGGTGCGGTGCACGAGCTCTTCAGCCAGATCGGCTTGATCGAGGAAGGCGACGAGCTTCCCATCGCTCCGCCGCATCTCGCGCGTCCGGTCAGCACGGAGGCGCCACCTTGGTTCGGCGCCGAGCGCGGCAAGGCACTGCCGTGGGCGCCAGGCGGGAGACATGACGCGAAGGAGGGCGGCGAGCCTCGCGAGCTCATCGGTGGCCGCTCGCCGGGCACGGCGGTCGCCGAACCGCCCGAGCTGTTGCTCTGGAACGAGCCCCTCGACCAGATCGTCACCTCGACCGTCCCCTCCTCCCCGTCACCACCACCGCTCCAGGTGCTGCCGGCGCCCGAGCCCGTGAAGGCGGTCGAGCCGACGCCTGCGACATCGCCTGCAGTGGAATCGCCGGTTGCGATCCCGCAACCACCTGACCTGCGCACGTCTGCGCCGCAGCCGCCGGAGATCGGCGCAGCGGTGCCGCAGCCACCCAAGCCGTATGTGGGCGGGGCGCCGAATGCAGTGCACAAGCTCCGCGATGCGATCGCGGTCCGGATCGCGCTCTGGCGCGGGGGTGGGGCCCACCTCGATTCCAGCGTGGAGATCGTCAGCGGCGCCGGTGCGCCGACATGGAATCAACGAGCCCACCCGAAGGCCTGGAGCGACAGCCCACCGGTGGTCGTGGCCCCGGAACCGCCGGCTGTCACGCCGCCATCCGAGCACGAGTTCACTGGCCGTCGTGATGAGTCCGTCGCCGAGCGGCCGCCGGTTGTCGAGGCTCCGATTGCGACGCCCGAGCTCGCGGACGTCCTCGGCGAGGTCGCCTCTCTCGCAGCGCCGCTCGGACGAACCGTGACGCCGCTTCCGGATGCTGCGCCCGTCGAGGTCCCGAAGCGCGCGCGCCACACGCGTCCCGAGGCAACACCGAAGCGTGTCGAGGTGCCGGTCGAGGACGCAACTCCCGTGGCGGACGTGGTGCCCATCCCGGAAGAGACCTCGACAGCGCGCGAGGCTGAGGCAGTCGAGCGACCCGAGGAGACACTCAGAGCCGTCGACGCACCCGTCTCGCCCGACGCGTTTCAGGCCTACAAGGAGCCATCACCTCCGGCCGGCCCTGGACGCCACGTCAGGCGTCTGAGATCACAAAAACCGGAACGTCGATCGTGGAATCCGACGCAGCCGGTGACGGGCCGCCATGTCCTGCCGATCGGTGGTCCCGCCGTCGCCGCACCGGACCGTGACCGCACGCTCTGGATCTTCGCCGCAGTGACATCCGTGGTGATGGTGATCGGTCTGATCATCGGAAGACAGGTCACCACGCCGGCCGCGCAAGCGCCGGCGAGCGTGCACCGGCCGGCGCCGACCGCACAGGCAGTGCCCCCGGCGACCATCGCGCCGCTGCCCATCGCGACACCAGTTCCCAGTGTCACCGTCCCGGCGGCACCGACGCCCCAGCAACTCACCGGCGTTCACAAGCTCGGCACCGGATCGGGGGGCTTCACCGTCGCGGACCTCCGGATCGGTGAGCACCCGAATGACTTCCGGCTGGTCTTCGACCTCGCGTTCCCGGATACCGTGACCGGCTCGCCGACGACGGTGATCGGGTACGACGGACCGACGACGATCTACGTCGAGTTCACCGGGGTGAACGGCACCTCACCCATCCAGTCGATGCCGCCGAACCAGATCGTGGTGTCCGTCGTGCCCCTGCCGATGGCGCGCAACACCGATCGTCTGGTCTTCAAGATCACGCTCCGCAAGAACGCGCCCTTCGACGCCTACTACCTCTCGGGCGGCCGTCTGATCATCGACGTCACGTAGCGAGCGCGACGCTCGCCCGTCAGCTCGCCGCGGTCGCGGCTCCTTCAGGAGCGGTGGGCGCCGCATCCGCCGTGACGGCCTGACCGTGTTTCTCGCGAAGGTCGAACTTCAGCACCTTGCCGGCGGGATTCCGGGGCAGCGCATCGATGAACACGACCGACTTCGGTTGCTTGTACCGCGCCAGCTTGTCCTGCGAGAAGTCGATGACGTCCTGCTCCGTGAGGGCGACGCCTTCCTTCGGTACCACCACGGCGCGGACGGTCTCGCCCCAACGCGGATCCTGGATGCCGATGACCGCGACCTCCTTGATGCCGGGATGCTGGTACAGCGCATCCTCGACCTCGGCGGGGTAGACGTTCTCGCCGCCGCTGATGATCATGTCCTTCTTGCGATCGACGATGAAGAAGTACCCGTCGGAGTCGCGAATGCCGATGTCGCCGGTGTGGAACCACCCATCGATCAACACCTCAGCTGTTGCATCCGGCCGATTCCAGTACCCCTTCATCACGTTCGGGCCATGCACGACGATCTCTCCACGGTCGCCGTCGGGAACATCGTGCCCGTCGTCGTCGACGATCTTCACGTCGGTGAAGAACGGCGCGATCCCCGCCGAGCCGAGCTTCTTGAGCGCCATCGACGACGGCAGGAACGAGGCGAAGGGCGATGTCTCGGTGAGGCCGTATCCCTGGTTGAAGGGCAGTCCGCGTGCGCCGTAGGTCTTGATCAGTGCCTCCGGCACCGGCGCGCCGCCGCATGAGAGCACGCGGATGCTGCTGAGGTCGCGAGCCGCGAAGTCGGGATGCTGCGCCATGAAGAGGTACATGGCGGGGACGCCGAACATCGCCGTGACGCGGAACTTCTCGATGAGTTCGAGCACCATCCCCGGCTCAAACATCTGCTCCATCACGACAGTCGCACCTTTGATGAAGGCCGAGAGTGGCGTGACGTTGAGCCCGCCGATGTGGAAGAGCGGCGCGACCACGAGCGAGATCTCCTGGGACGTACCGTCATCCGCGAGGGACACGTTGATGTTGTTCCAGATGATGTTGCCGTGCGTGAGCATCGCTCCCTTCGGGCGTCCGGTCGTCCCCGACGTGTACATGATCAGCGCGACGTCGCTCATCGCAACCTGATAGTCGAGATCCGTGTCGCGCTGATCGTGCAGCAGCGAATCGAAGCCGCGAGCACCGCTGTGCTCGACGGCGCAGACATACTCGCGCACGTTCAGGTCGCTGCGGATCGAGTCGACGATGGAGACGAACGCCTCTTCATACACGAGCGTGTGCAGCCCCGCGTCGCGAATGATGAAGGTCAGCTCGGGACCCGTCAGCCGGAAGTTGAGCGGCACGAAGATGGCGTCGAGCTTCGCCGCAGCGAACAGCGTGAAGAAGAAGCGAGGATGGTTGAGCCCCAGGAATCCGACTCGATCGCCCGGGTTCACGCCGAGCGCATGGAGACCGTGCGCCACCTTGTTGGTGAGCTTGTTGAGCTCGGAGTACGTCCACCGCTCCTCGCGAAAGATGAGCGCTGTGTTGTCCGGGCTGAGCTGGGCGCGGCGGCTGAGTGTAAAGCCGAGACCCTGGTCATTCGCCATGGCTGAAACCCTCCGGTTGCCCTCTTCGCCTCATCGCGATTCTCCCATTCGCAGCAGGGGGGTGTGTGCTACGCCGACCAGCCCCCGTCCACGACCAGCACGGAACCGGTCACGAATGACGCCGCGTCCGACGCGAGAAACAATGCGGCCCCCGCGATCTCGTCGGGCACCGCGTGGCGACCGAGTGCGGTCTGCCCGATGATGTGCTCGTGGACCGCGGTGGTCTCGAGGAGGTAGCGCGCGAGCTTGGTCTCGACGAGACCCGGAGCGATCGCGTTGACTCGGATCCCGATCGGTCCGAGCTCGCGTGCGAGCGTGCGCGTCAGCGTGATCAGCGCAGCCTTGCTGGCGTTGTACGCGCCGGTCAGCGCCTCGGGCCGTATGCCCGCAACCGAGGCCATGTTGATGACACTCCCGCCGTGATCGCGCATCCACGCCGCGACGGCGTGGCGCGTCAGGCGGATCGGGCCCATGACGTTCACGTCCCAGATCTTGTTGATCGCACCCTCGTCGGCATCGAGGATCGGACCGAACTGCGGGTTGGTGGCGGCGTTGTTCACCAGCACGTCGAGACGCCCCGCCTGGCGCATCACCTCGGCGACGATCGCTTCGCATTGCGCGGCATCGCCCACATGACCCGCGATCGAGATGGCACGGCCGCCGCCGGCGGTGATCTGCGCTGCGGCCTCGTCGCACGCATCGGCGTGGCGCCCGTTGATCGCAACCGTCGCACCGGCTTCGGCGAGCGCCGCGGCGATCGCGAGGCCGATGCCGCGACTGCCGCCGGTGACGAGCGCGACCCTGTCGTCGAGCGCGAACCGCTCCGCGACGGTCAACGGCTCGACGCCATCAATTGAGCCCGACGGTCCCGGCGTGGTCCTTGGATCGGACCAGCATCCGGTCGAGGAGGGCTGCCTCGCGTCGCAGGAGACGGAGCACAGCGGCGAGCCGGTCCGCGGTCCCGTCGATCTCCAGCAGGCGCTGGCGTTGGGCGGTCTCGACCTGCATCGCCGCGGCGACGACGTAGGAGAGGAGCTCGGGGTCGGCGGGAAGTCCGAAGTCGAGCGGCTCGCCCTGACCGACTCCCTGGAGTTGCGTCGCGTAGCCGCGGAATGCGTCGGTCACCGCCGCCGCGAGACGCTCCGTGTCGGCTGCGGGCGCCGGAAGGTCCTCGAGGTAATGCACCGCCGCCACGAGGTACGGCCGCTTGAACGAGAGCGCGTCGATGTGGAACCGCGAGGCTCCGACGACGGTGAGGTTGTACCGACCGTCTTCCAGCTCCTCGACGTCATCGATCTGCGCGAGGGTTCCGACCTCGTACGGCGTGGCGGCCCTCCCCACCTCGAGACCCTGGCGGATCGCCACGATGCCGAACGTCGTGGACGCCGCCCGGCAGTCACGCATCATCGTCCGGTATCGCTCCTCGAAGATGTGGAGCGACATCGGCATGTGCGGGAAGAGCACCGAGCCGAGCGGGAACAGCGGGATCTCTATGGCCATGACGTGCCGGTACCCGCCCCGATCAGCGCCGCACTACGCGGCTTTGCAGTTCTTGGTGTGCTTGATGATCCGCTCCCGACGAGGCTCGCCGGGGCGGCGGCTGTGCCGGAATGCGATCTCGACGCCGATCTCGTTCTGGCGCATGAAGTTGTTGCAGATCGGGCAGCGAACGTGCGTGATGATGTCGCGCTGGGATGCGACACCCTTGGATTCCTTGATCGTGTTTGCCATGGCGGCTGGGGCTCCTTAGAACGGTCTCTGAATCGATTGTACGCGGCGTCGGGGTACGATTCGCCGCCGATGGCATCTCCCTCCGGCGCTCTCCGCATGCGATTCGTGCCGATCGCGGTCACAGTCGCGTTCGCGGCCCTCGCGCTCGGCGGCTGCGGGAGCCTGGTCACGGTGAGCAGCCAGATCACACCGCCACCGCCCACCTGCTCCACCGCTCGTCCCGTCGCCGCCGTCGACTCCTTCTCGACGCCGGTCACCCTCCAGCCGGGCGATCAGGGGCTCCAGTTCGGCGATATCACGGTCGGGTGCGGCGCGGCGGCTGGGGCGGCGTCGAGCGTGAACGTGCAGTTCACCGTCTGGCTGTCAGACGGCACGCAGGTGGTCACCACGCGGGGAGCGGGATCCACCCCGAACGCCCTCCAGCTCAGCGACACCTCGACGCTCGCGTTCTGGCGGGTCGGCATGCCGGGAATGCGAGTCGGTGGCACCCGGCGGCTGGTCGTTCCCCCGGCACTCGCGTTCGGGGCGGCCGGTAACTCATCAGCGCACGTGCCCCCCAACGCCACCCTCATCGTCGACGTGGAGCTCGTCTCCCTGAGTTGACGCCGGCGCTTACGGCCTTGCCCGGTTCCAGAGAATGAAGAGACCGGTGAGCGTACCCATCACGATGAGCACGAAGAGTACCGGGATCCCGATGACCTCCAGCAGGCCTGGCGGCGTGGTCGCGAACATGCAGTGCGAAGCATACCCAACCGGCAGTCCCGAAACCGCGTTCGCACGCGGGTTTCGTCTGTGACGGTGAGGCGCTCGTCGTCACTCAACGCCGGCCGGCGAAGCATGGAGATCGATCGTCTTGCCGGTGGCGAATCGGTCGACCTTGTCGTCATCGGAGGGGGGATCACGGGTGCAGGCGTGGCGCTCGATGCCGCGACTCGGGGACTGCGTGTGGCACTTGTGGAACGCCGCGACCTCGCGAACGGCACGAGCGGCCTGAGCAGCAAGCTCGCCCACGGCGGTCTTCGCTATCTGCGCCAGGGAGAGGTCGCCGTCGCGTGGGAGTCGGCCCGGGAGCGCCACATCCTCATGTCGCGCACGGCGCCGCACCTGGTGCGGCCGATGGCCTTCGTCGCACCGCTCGACAGGGCGATGCGACCCGTCTACGGCGCGTTTGCCGAGACCGGGATCCGTGTCGGCGACGTCATGCGTGCTGCGGCCGGGACGCGGCGCGGTGCACTGCCGGGGCCGCGCCGCATCGATGCCGGCGAGGCATTGCGATTGATCCCGAGCCTCCGCCGCGACGACCTGCGCGGTGCCATCCTCTTCTGGGACGGCAAGCTCGAGGATGACGCGCGCCTCGTCATCGCCGTTGCCCGGACGGCGGCGGCGAACGGCGCGATGGTCCTCACGTACTGCGATGCACTCCGGGTGGAGCGCGGTCGCGTCACCATCCGCGACAGCGTGACCGGTCGGTACTTCGAGATCGCAACGAAGCACGTGGTCAACGCGACCGGCGTCTGGACGGACGGCCTGGCGCCGGGGGTGGCGCTCGCGCCGAGCAAGGGATCACACGTGATCGTGCGGGGTTCGTCACTCGGCAACATCCGCGCCTCTGTTGTCGTCCCGATCGCCGGCGAATCTGCGCGCTGGGTCGGTGCGACGCCGACTCACGACGGCCATGTCATCGTCGGCGTCACCGACGAGCCGTACGACGGACCGCTTGGCGCGCAGCCCGCGGTCACGGCGGCCGAGGAGCGATATCTGCTCGACGCACTGTCGCGAGCGCTCGAGGTTCCGCTCGACCATGGCGACGTGATCGGCTCGTACGCGGGCCTGCGTCCGCTGCTGAGAGCCGGCGCCGAGAGCACCCGTGACCTCAGCCGTCGCCACGCCATCGTCGAGGATTCGCGAACCGGGATGGTCACCGTGGTCGGTGGCAAGCTCACGACGTACCGGCGGATGGCGCAGGACACGGTCGATCGTCTGCTGGACGGAACCGGGCCGGGCAGCGTCACCGCCCGCCTCCCGCTGGTCGGCGCCGCGCCGCTGCCGGTGCTTCGCGGCCTCGACGCTCCCGAGCGCTTGATTCGCCGTTACGGCATCGAGGCGCCCGCCGTCGCGTCGATTGCCGACGAAGATCCCGCCCTCCTCCGACCACTCGCCGACGGCGTGACGGCGCTGGGTGTGGAGATCCTCTTCGGGCTTCGCCACGAAGGCGCGCTCACGATCGACGACCTGCTGGACCGGCGCGTGCGACTGGGGCTCATTCCGGCCGAGCGAGCTGCAGCCGAGTCCGCGGTCGCGAGGCTTGCCGCCTGAAACTCCTCCAACTTCGAGCGAGCGCCGGCAACCGGCTATGCTTCGGCACCAATACCAGGACATTGGAGGGAGACCCAATGCGCCGTGCGGCATTCATCCTTGCGGGAATCGGAGCCGCGCTGCTGCTCGCGGGCTGCGGCAATCAGACCATCACCGCGTCGCAAACCGTCGCGGGACTGTCGGTCTCGATCGTCGTCACGAGTGACAGCACCGCCATCGCGAGCCTCGAGTCGAGCCTCAAAACCTCCGATGCAAGCGCGACGGTCTCGAACGGGGACAACCACACCGGGAGTCACGTCTGCGGCTTCAATGTGAGCAAGAACGGCCACACGTACCAGGTGGACGTCTACGGAAGCGTTCCGAGCAGCACGTGCAACGCGCAGGCTCAGGCCTCGTTCCTCGCCGACGCCCCTTGATCTAACGGGGTCCGATCAGGACGCGACTTCCATGCGGGCGCCGAGGAGCCCGAGCTCGATGTCATGCATCACGGTGATGCGGAAGGCCTGACGGGCCGCGGCATCGAGCTCCGGGGCGATCGTCTCGTTGCGAGGGCGACCGATCCAGGGCGGCTGATGGCGGCCCATCGGCTCACCGCCGACGCGGACCACAACTGCGCGGTCGTCTTCTTCGTCGACTTCGATCGACACGTGCTGGAGGACGCCGGTGCTGTCGACGAGCGTCCATGAGCGCAGCCAGACGGGCATCGTGCTTCCGGGGACGCGCACGGGGCGGACGGCGCCGCTGACGACGTAGGCGTCCTTGTGCGGAGCGTCTGCCGTCAGCGCGATGCGAACGGCCGTGTCAAGCTCCGACCCGACCCAGTTCGCGAGCGAAGGCGCGCGGTTCTCGACGTCCGGGAGCATGTGCGTGAAGAAGCCGTTCGAGAGCGAGGGCGCGACGGTCGCGTGCCGCCGGCAGTAGGGGAGCCCGAGGACGATCCGGCTGTGTTCGTCGCACCAGGCAGTGCCGCATTTCACCTGGCGACGGTCCACGTAGGTGCAGCGGCAGCTCGCAGGCTTGGAGCACTCGCCGTCCATGCACTTCTGGTCCGGCACTTCCGCGGACTTGTGCGTCGACGGTGTCTCAGCCGGTTGCTTCCGGAGCCGCTGCCACGGCTTCATCTTGTCCACTGGTTCACTCCTCGGGACCTGGTACCCCCGCGGTACGGCCTCGGACTACAGCCTAGTCGTGGTTGCGCGCTCTTCCAGCAGTGCGCATCCATCTTGTTACGCCCTGGATGCCCGGCGTGACCCGGGATGCGCTGGACGGCCGCTCCTTCGCTCAGGAGTTCGGAGCGGGGCTTTCCGCGATGACGAAGTTGCCCGTTCCCTCATCGAGGACGACTCGCACGGTCGTGTTCACGGGGCAGTTCTGCGGGGCGTCGGACTGCGCACACGACAACGTGAATGAGCCCTCGAAATCGACGGCCCACACTGGCCCCCCCGGGTTGGGACCGCCGGTCGCAGCACCCGGGACCAGCTTTGCGAATTGCCCTGAATGGGTGGCGATGAGGGTCACCGGGGCAGTTGACATGCGTTGAGCGATGGCATGCGCCTGGCTCACGGCCTTCGCCTCTGACTCGGCGGATGAGAAGGTGGCGCAGCCGGCGAGTGCCGCGCCGGCGAGGAGGCAGAAGACGAGCGATCGGAACACTGCGGTACCGAGCGTAGGTCCGGATCTCTCCGCGGAATCAGGCTGAAACTCGATCGAGTCACCCCCTTCCTGGCCTGTTCATCTGTCCTGACGCCACCTTTGGCGCCATACGGATTGACATGGTGCCAACGATGGTGCCAGAATGGCGCCATGGACCTGAGACCCTACGTCGAGAACATCCAGCGCCAGCTCGAAGCAGCCGCCGAAAGCGGGGGCGAGGAAGCACGCGCTCTTGCCGAGCGACTCGTCGCCCCGCTCGACTCGGCAATCCGCCTCGCTCTGCAGGACGCCTTGACCGCCGCAGCCGAGGAGATCACCGTCGACCTGGCGCCCGGCTCGGTCGAGCTCCGCCTGCGCGGTCGCGATCTCGAGTTCGTTGTCACACCGGCGCCGGTCGAGGTGTCCGCCGCGGACCCCTTCGATGCAGCCGCGACAGCACACCCGTCGGACGAAGGCGATGAAGGCGGGATGTCGCGGATCAACCTCCGCCTGCCGGAGCAGCTCAAGGTCCGGATCGAGCGTGCGGCGAGCGGTGAATCGCTCTCCGTCAACGCCTGGCTCGTGCGAGCCGCGGCCGCGCGAGTGGAAGGACCCCCTTCAGGACGTCAGGACGCGCCGCCTCGGGCGCGGAGCCGCAACCACTACACGGGATGGGTCCGCTGAATCACGCGGATCCCTTCATTTGAGGAGCCGACACTGCCATGCCCAGCTTTGACACCCCCCAGCCAATCTCCGTCACCGTTGAATTCGGCGTCGGCGACCTCCGCGTCGCCGCAACCGACCGGACCGACACCGTGGTCGACGTGCGTCCGACTGACCCCACGAAGAAGTCAGACGTTGCGGCGGCCGAGCAGACCCAGGTCGAGTACGCGAACGGCGCGCTGCTCGTCAAGGCACCGAGGGGCCGTGGGTGGCGCTCTCTCGGCCCGCGCAAGGGCTCCGAATCGGTCGACATCGTCATCGAGGTGCCTGCCGGCTCGCACCTGCTCGCCTCGGCTGGGATCGGTGGCCTGCACACCACAGGCCGCCTCGGAGAGTGCCGCTACAACACCGGCGCCGGCGACATCCAGATCCACGATGCGTCTGCGGTCGACCTCAGGACGGGCGTGGGCGATATCGCCGTCGATCACATTACCGGCCACGCCGATATCAAGACCGGTTCGGGCGCTGTCCGCATCGGCACGATCGCCGGGAGCGCCGTGATCCGGAACTCCAACGGAGACACCTGGGCCGGCGAGGTCACGGACGATGTCCGGGTGAATTCGGCCAATGGCCGGATCGTCATCGACCGCGCAGGAGCGACCGTCACCGCCAAGACCGCCAACGGAGATATTCGCCTCGGCGCTGTCGTGCGCGGCGCGGTCGTCGCCCACACCGCGCTCGGCAAGATCGACATTGGGATTGAGACCGGCGTCGCCGCGTGGCTCGACGTCAACACCTCGTTCGGCGCCGTGGTCAACGGCCTCGACGCGGCCGAAAAGCCCGAGCCGGGTGCCGGTACCGTGGAGGTCCGGGCGCGCACCTCGTTTGGGGACATCACCATCCACCGCGCTGCAGCGCGCATCGCGGCTCCGAGCGTCGAATGAGCGTCACAGCGCAGGGCCAGGGAAGCGTCGTGAACGAGAGATCGGATACCCGGATGACGGCCGCTGCAATCCACGTCCAGGGTTTGAAGAAGTCGTTCAAGCAGGTGGACGCGTTACGCGGCGTGGATTTCGACGTGGCGCGTGGGAGCATCTTCGCCCTGCTCGGTCCGAACGGAGCAGGCAAGACGACGGTCGTGCGAATCCTGTCGACGCTGCTCAAGGCCGATGCGGGGACCGCCACCGTCAACGGCTTCGACGTCGCCGCGCACGCTGCGAACGTGCGGGGGTCCATCAGCCTCACCGGACAGTTCGCGGCCGTCGATGAGATTCTCAGCGGGCGGGAGAACCTCGTGCTGGTCGCCCATCTGCGGCACTGCAAGGACGCGGGCACGGTCGCGGATACCTTGCTTGACCGTTTCTCGCTCATCGACGCCGGCGCGCGCAGGGTGTCGACATATTCGGGTGGCATGCGCCGCCGGCTCGACATTGCGATGAGCCTGGTGGGGAATCCGCAGGTCATCTTCCTCGACGAGCCGACGACGGGGCTCGACCCCGAGGCGCGCATCGAGGTATGGCAGGCCGTCAGAGAACTTGCGGGGCACGGTACGACGGTGCTGCTCACGACGCATTATCTGGACGAGGCCGAACAGCTCGCCGACCGCATCGCGATTCTCAACGAGGGTCGGATCATCGTGAACGGCACGCTCACCGAGCTCAGGCAATTGCTCCCGCCGGCGAAGGTGGAATACGTCGAAAAGCAACCGACTCTCGAGGATGTGTTCCTCGCCATCGTCGGTGGCAACAGCAAGCACAGCGACGCGGCCAATCACGGTAGCGTCGGCGTGGACGCGTAGGGAGCAGCGATGGATTTCTTCACCGACACCGCGTATCTGACGGGACGATCCCTGCGCCACATCATGCGCAGCCTGGACACGATCATCACCACCACGATCATGCCGATCGCTTTCATGCTGCTGTTCGTGTACGTGTTCGGCGGCGCGATCAAATCAGGATCGTCTTCGTACGTGACGTACCTGCTGCCCGGCATCCTGCTCATCACGGTCGCTTCCGGCATCTCCTACACCGCATTCCGGCTCTTCCTCGATTTGCAGAAGGGGATCTTCGAACGCTTCCAGTCCATGCCGATCGCACGGTCGTCAGTCTTGTGGGCGCATGTGCTGACGTCACTGGTCGCCAACCTGATCTCGCTTGTGGTCGTCGTGCTCATCGCCGTGCTCATCGGTTTCCGCTCGGGGGCGGGAGTGCCGGCGTGGCTCGCGGTCGCCGGCATCCTCGTCGTGTTCACTCTGGCGTTGACATGGCTCGCCGTGATCCCCGGTCTGTCCGCAAAGTCCGTCGACGGCGCGAGCGCGTTCTCCTACCCGCTCATCTTCCTGCCGTTCATCAGCTCGGCTTTCGTGCCCACGAACACCATGCCAGGCCCGGTGCGCGCATTCGCCGAGTACCAGCCCGTGACGTCCATTGTCAACACGATCCGTGACCTGTACACGCAACAGCCGGTCGGCGACGACATCTGGATCAGCCTTGCCTGGTGTGTGGGTATCCTCGTGGCCGCATATATCGCTTCCATGGTCATCTACCGCCGCAAGATCTCGTAGCCGATTCGCAGCTCGACCTGCTCCGCGATCCCTTCAGACTCGGGTTCATGGACATCGGTGACGTGGCGCGCATGGCAGAGGCCATGGCCGGCGCCCGGCGCTCCGAGCCGAAAGGGCTGCCTGAGTGGCGGTACCACGGCAGGCTGGTGGCGCGGCAGCTTGACGCCACGCACGTCGTGATCCGCGCCGAGTTCGCTCATCGCGACGTGATGCTGCGACGGTTCCCGCAGACGTTCAGCGTCCCGCCCCGATTCATCAAGCACATGATGGTGGTGGCGGATCTCGCCGGCGGCGATGCAGGCGCCGTCGAGGATGCACTCCACGCTGCCCTGCATCTGCAGCGGAGCGCCGACTGAAGTGGTACCCCGTATCGGATTCGAACCGATGGTCTCCGCCTTGAGAGGGCGGTGTCCTGGGCCTCTAGACGAACGGGGCTCGAAGGCTCTGGATCATAACAGCGGGTTCCGCCGCCTCCCCCGGAGTCAGACCTGGTCGGGTGCGGCCATCCCCAAGGTGTGCAGCGCGTCGGCGAGGGTCGCCCGGGTCGCGGCCACGAGCGCCAGCCTGAATCGCCTGATGACCGGATCCTCCTCGCGAACCATTGCCGGCGTGTGCTCGTAGAAGTCGCTGAACGCTGACGCCAGGCCGAAGGCGTACGTGGCGAGCACTGACGGTGAGAGCGCGAGACCGGTCTCCGTCAGCGCACGCGGGTAGGCCTCGATGCTGTGCAGAAGCTCGCGCTCGGCCGGGTGCAGTGACGCCGGCGGAACCGGTGTTGCCCCGCCGTCATCAACCTTGCGCAGGATTCCAGCCGCTCGCGCATGCGCGTACTGCAGGTAGACGCCGGTGTCACCGGTGACGCGCAGCGCCTCGTCGAAGTCGAACGCGATGATCTGGTTCAGCGAGAACTTCAGCAGGTAGTAGCGCACCGCACCGGCCGCAACGGCCTTCGCTGTTTCGGCATCTCGCGCATTCGCGCTCAGCCGCGCGATCGCGCGATCGAGCAGGTCGTCGGCGCGCACCTCGATGCCGCGGCGCCCGCTCAGGGCCACGCTCTCGCGCCCTTCCTCGATCTCCACCCCGAGCTCCACGGCAGCAGCGGGCGTGAGCGCGACCACCTCGTAGCTCAGGTGGATCGAGTTGTCGGCCTCACGGTCGTGATGCAGCCTGCGCAGCGCGCGCTGCACCACCCGCTGCGGGTACGCCTGGCGCGCGTCGATCACATTGATCACCCGCTGTGCCCTACCGAAACGCGCCACCGGCTCACCCGGTTGCGGGAGCGTCGCGGTGGTCATCAGGGTTGGGTCATCCTCCCACGGACGGTAGTGGAAGTCCCGTCCGAGCAGGCCGAACTTCCAGAGCTGGTAAGCGATATCCTTCGCGGTGTAGGTTGCGATACCGTCAGATTTGACCAGAACTTTGGTATCGTCGTCCCCCTCGTCGTCGATGCCCTCGGCGGGCATGACCCAGCAGCCCGCGAGTTTCCCGGACTCGGCGAGCACGATTGCCCCGGACTCCTTGAGCAGCTCGAACGCCTGGCGCCAGAACCCAAGCCCGATGATGTCGGACTCCCAGGTGAGCAGGTCGTAGGCGATCCCGAACCGATGCATCGTCGCGAGGTGCGCGTTGACGATGCGCCTCGCGAGATCTTTCACGAACACGGCGGTGTCGTTCCCACCCTCCTCGATGTCACGCAGGATCTCGCGTCTGCGTTCGAGCAGCACGGGGTCGGCCTCGTACCGACCCGAGACCTCGACGTACACGCGGGAGCAGTACTGGTCGAAGGGCTCGTCCGGCTTCTGCTCGATGCCGAGCTCACGGATCCCGACCGTGACGTCGGCAACCTGGACGCCGGTGTCGTCGATGTAGTTGTTCACCTCCACGGCATGCCCTGTCCGCCGGAGCACTCGCGCGACGGTGTCTCCGATGCACGCGTTGCGAAGGTGGCCGATGTGCGCGGCCTTGTTCGGGTTGGTGGCCGTGTGCTCGACGAGCGTCTTCCCCGACTCGGTCGCGACCTCGGTTGGAAGATCCACCACCCCGGTGCGTTCGAGTGCCTCGGTGGTGGCGAGCACCGCGTTCGCCCACGCCTGGTCCTCCAGATGGGCGTTGACGTACCCCGGCGGCGTCACGGTCCAGGCCCGAACCAGCGGCACCTCGGCTGCCTCAAGGTGGGCGCACAGCTCGGCGGCGATCGCCGCGGGCGGGCGCCGCAGCACGCGCGCGAGCCCAAGGGGTGCCGGCGTCGACCAGTCGCCGAACTCGGGACGCGCCGACCGTTCGACCACGACCTCGAAGGTCGGGTCCACGCCCGCGGCATTGAGCGCCTCGCGAACCGCCTGCAGGAGCAACGTCCTCGTGTCGGCCATCGCGCAAGGGTAACGGGGAGCACGGCTGCGTCCAGACCGGCGACAATTCGCCGCCGTGGACTCGCTGCCCTGCGTGATCCCGGCCGCGGGCCTGGGAACGCGCTTTCTTCCCGCCACCAAGGAGCTTCCCAAAGAGTTGCTCCCGGTTCTCGACCGCCCGGTGATCCAGTGGGCGGTCGAGGAGGCGGTCGCCTCCGGCGCTGACGAGATCGTGCTCGTCCTCGCCGAGGGCAAGGAGGCGCTGGCCGCCCATCTGCGGCCGGATCTCCCGCTCGAGCGCCTGCTCGAGGAGCGCGGCAAGCTGGCGGAGCTCGAGGCGGTACGCCATGCCGGCAACCTCTGCCGGGTCACGGTGGCGCGTCAGGCGTCGCCGCGCGGCCTCGGCGACGCGGTGCTCTGCGCGGCCGAGGCGGTGGGGGACCGCACGTTCCTCTGCATGCTTCCGGACGACCTGTCCGTCGGCGATCCGCCGCTGCTCCGCCAGCTCTGGGACGCCCACGTGCAGCTCGGTACGTCCATCCTTGCACTCATGCGAGTCCCCGGCGACGCGATTTCCAGGTACGGCTGCGCTGATATCGCCGAATCACATGGCAAGCTGCACCGAGTGCAAGGTCTTGTTGAGAAGCCGCGCCCAGGCGAGGCCAAGAGTGATCTCGCCGTGATGGGCCGGTACATCCTGACCCCGGCGATCTTCCCCGCCATCCGCGAGACACAGCCCGGAGCGTTGGGAGAGGTCCAGCTCACCGACGCGATCGGGAAGCTCCTCGGCTCCGGCGAGGTGTGGGGCGTGGAGTTCGAAGGAGAGTTGCTCGACGTCGGAACGCCCGCGGGCTGGCTTGCGACCAATCTCCGTCTTGCACGGCAGTACCCCGAGTTCAGCGCTGTCGTGACCCAGGCTTCAGAGACCGCAACCGGATGAGCGTCTTCCGTCGCGAGTGGGGGGCGATCACCTTCGTGGTCACGATCCTCATCGGCGCCATCGCCGTGGCGATCTCGCTCGGGCTCTCCGCGGCCAAGCCGGGTCCCGCGACCACGCCGCTGCCCTGCCCGAGCTACACGCCCTACGTGGTCACGCCTTCGCCCGTGCCCACGGCAACGCCGAAGCCCACGGCGACTCCGAGCGGGTCTCCGGTGGCAACCCCGACGCCGGTGCCCACGCCGACCGTGACCCCGACACCCTTCAACCCGGCGCTGGCCAACTGCCCGACGCCGCCGCTGCCGCCGACACCCACGCCGACCGGGACACCGACTGCGGGCGGGACGACACCCTCGCCGACGCCGACCCCGACCGCCACGCCGGTGCCGACGACGCCTCCGAACTCCACACCGCTTCCCACCGCGACACCCACACCGAAAGCCTCCCCGTAGGCTGCCTCGGCACCGAAACCGGGATCAGAGGGCGAAGAGCAGCCGGCTGCCGTTCTCGGGCGTGATCGCCGAGCGCTGCAACTCCATGTCGAGGGCGGGCGGGTGCCCGGTGTCGATCACCACCGCGATGCGCTCGGACAGACGCAGCCCGCCGATGCGGACGCAGTCCCGGAGGAAGGTGAATGCCATCGGCCGCACGAGGTTCCAGATGTATCCACGGACGGCCTGCGCCGCCTCGGCCGGCTCGAGCAGCCGGTCACTCCCGCGGATGCTCCGGTCCTGGAATGCGAGGACGCAGACCTGGTCGGTCAGCTGCACGGGCGCGGTCCACGCGTACTGGTCATCATCGGCGGTGGTGCCGACGATGCGATCCTTGTCCGTGAACAGCTGCAGGCGCTCGATGAGCAGCTGCATCGGCGCGGCCGGCCCCTCCACGAAGAGGGGGATGTCGCGGAGTGGCTCACTCCGCTCCTGCGCCGGGTAGCGCGCGGAGAAGCCGAGGTCTTCGATGCCGCTGAAGGGCGCGGGGACTTTGATGACGAGCTCGTCCATCAACGAGCCTCGCTCGACAGAACGTTCACGTTGGTCATCACGTCAACCCTGGCTCGAATCTAGCACAGCCATTCGATCGATCGAGAGAGTCGAACGATTGCTACACTCGCGCGACCATGCCGGCACTCGACGATGTGCGAGTCCTCGACCTCACCAGACTGCTACCCGGACCGTTCTGCACGATGCTGCTGGCGGACTTCGGCGCCGACGTCATCAAGGTGGAGGACACCGCCGGTGGCGATTACATGCGCTGGATGGCGCCGCTCGTCGACGAGTACTCGGCGATGTTCCATCCGATCAACCGCAACAAGCGCTCGCTGGCGATCGATCTCAAGAACCCCTTGGGACTCGAGGCATTTCTCCGTCTCGTCGACACCGCTGGCGTCGTCGTCGAGAGCTTTCGGCCGGGCGTGATGGATCGCCTCGGGGTCGGCTTCGCGGCCCTGCACAAGCGAAACCCGAAGCTCGTGCTCTGCAGCATCAGCGGTTATGGCCAGGATGGACCATATCGTGACCGCGCCGGGCACGACCTCAACTACGCGGCGGCTGCGGGTGTCCTGCGTCTCGGGGAAGGCGCGAACGGAGCGCCCGTTATGCCCGGGCTGCAGGTGGGCGATCTCGGTGGAGGGGCGCTCGACGCGGCACTCGCGATCATGGTGGCGCTTCACCATGCCACCCGCACCGGAGAGGGGCAGCACTGCGACGTGTCGATGGTGGACGGGCTCATCAGCTGGACCGCGGTGCACGCCTCGCAGCTGTTCGCAACCGGGGTCGCGCCGGAGCCGGGCAACGGCATCCTCACCGGGCGATATCCCTGCTACCGAATCTATCCCTGCGCCGACGGGTTTCTCGCGGTGGGCACGCTGGAGCCGAAGTTCTGGCATGCGTTCGTCGAGGCGATCGGTGTTCCCGAGGTCGCGGAGCTCGGCTTCGCCCAGGGCGAAGAAGCGAAGCGCACCATCGCAACCGTGGAGACGGTGCTGCGTACCCGGACCCGCGCCGAGTGGCAGGACGCGCTCGCAGGTCTCGACGTGTGCGTTGAGCCTGTGCTCGACCTGCGCGAGACCTTCGAGCATCCGCAGGTGCGCAGCCGGGGGATGCGCCTTGACGCCGGAGATGGGCGTCCGACCGCGCAGGTGGGGTTTCCCATCCGCCTCACCGGTTCCCCGGCAGCATTTCGACGCGGAGCGCCCGGGTACGGGGAGCACACCGACGAGGTGCTCGCCGAGGTGGGGTACCACACCGATGAGGTCGCGTCGCTCCGCACGGCCGGTGCGATTCGGTGAGCCAGAGCCAGGTGTCGCAACCGGCGCGCATGACTCCGCGCACGACGCGGAGTGCGCAGACGCGCGAGCGCATCATCGCCGCGGCAACCGTGGTGTTCGCCCGCTCCGGCTTCCACGGCGCGCGCGTGGCCGACATCGCCGAGCAGGCGGGCATCGCCTACGGCCTCGTGTACCACTACTTTCACAACAAGGACGACATCCTCGCCGCCATCTTCACGGAGCGCTGGGCGCAGTACGTGAGCTACCTCCATGAGGTTGCCGGCATGGAGCTCGGTTTTCGCGAGCAGATGCGCCGGCTCGTGCACTTCTGGGTGGAGATCTACCGCCGCGAGCCCGACCTCATGACCGTGCTCGTCAACGAGGTCACGCGGTCCTACGAGTTCCTCGAGTCGCACGACATCAGCACTGTCATGGTCGCATTCGACGCAATCGAGGGAATGATCCGCGCCGCCCGGGACCGTGGCGAAATCGCTGACACGGTGGACCCGAAACTTGCGAGCTACATCGTGTTCGGCGCCGCGGAGATGGTGCTCACCGGGTATGTGATGGGAACGCTGCGCCGCGGCGATCCAACCGAGTTCGCGGGCGACGAGAGCCAGATGCTCGAGGTCCTCCTCGACGGTCTCGCGCCGAGGAGCCCATCGCTCCCTACGGGCTGACGACCAGGTCCCACCACGCCGCGACCGCTCGCTCGGTCGCATCCATGCCGCCGCTGTTGTCGATGACCCACGTCGCGCGAGCCCGCTTCTCATCGATCGGGAGCTGCGCGGCGAGGCGCTGCAGCGCAACGGCTTCGCCGAGGCCGTTGCGCTCGCGCAGGCGCTCGATCTGCACGTCCACCGGCGCGTAGACGACGAGCACGCCTTCGAACATGTTCTCTCGAGCGTTCTCGAAGAGCAACGGAATGTCGACGACCACGAGCGGCGCCTCACCGTCGAGCGCGGCGGCGATGCGCTCGCGCATCAGCTCCGCGATGCGCGGATGCGTGATCCGGTCGAGGTCATGACGCGCATCCGCATCGGCGAAGACGATCGCGCCGAGACGGCCACGATCGAGACTGCCGTCGGACTGCAGGACGTCCTTCCCGAAGCGCTCGACGATCGCGTCGAGGGCGGGTTCACCAGGGCGCACTGCCTCACGGGCAAGGTCGTCTGCGTCGATCACCGTCGCTCCCCGCGCCACGAGCATCCGATCCACGGTGGTCTTGCCGGTCGCAATTCCCCCGGTGAGGCCGATCAGTCGCATCGGCGTGACCGTACTCCTGCGTGGCGCCGTTCTGAGCAGGACGACGCAGCGTCAGCCCCTCGCCGTCGGTGGGCATGCAGCGTTTGCGGCCCAGGACGCGTCACCGAGGACATACAGCAGCATCCCGTGGTCGTCGGCCACGAGCGTCCACCCCGGCGTCTGCGCGAGCTCGGAGGTCAAGGAACCCTTCGAGGACAGCACCGCGGTGGTGTGACTCGCGGTGAGCAGCTGTACCGCGGTCGGGCTCGTGATCGCACCATCCGCGATGCGCACGTAGTCCTCGAACACGCCGGTCCCGAGTGAGATCGACTCGCCGTACTCGTAGACGGATGCGTGCGGCCAGAGCCGGTAGATGACGTAGCCGCCCGTGCCGTACGCGGTGAACACGCGTTGCGTCGCCGGGCTCTTCGCGAGCACTGCCGTCGCGCAGCTCGGGTAGGCGGCAGCGATTCCCTGGGGCGTCGCGTTGCGATAGACGCGCACGCCGACGACGCCGACACCGGCTACCGCCGCTGCGATGAGCACCGCGCCCATCACCGGGGTCCCGGTCGCGCGCGCGGTCCGCGGGCGCGGGCGACGCGCCTCGAACGCGCGCACCAGGCCCGACGTCATCGCCATCCACGGCGGCACCATCACCGCGACGCAGATCGCGGTGTTGCGCACCGACATGATCGCCAGCACGGCGCCGGTTGCGGCGAGCGCGACATCACGAAGCTCGAAGCGCCCGCGCAGCGACCTGCGCGCGAGCGTCATGACCGTGAGCGCGACGAACATGAGCACCAGCGCGAGCAGCACCCACTCCCCCGGGTCACTGAAGTTGGGCGACTGCCACTCGATGATTCCCTTCTGGCGCTCGGTCGCGCCCGTGGTCGCCGCGAAGACGAAGAGCGACGGACCGTACGGGTTGATGCAGGCGGCGACCGCGGACGCCCCGAGCGCCACGGCGAGTCCCTTGATCCGTTTGCTCGGCGCCACGACCCCGACCGCCCAGCGCTGCTTGATGACTTCCGCGGCGAGCACGATCGCGAGAAACCCGATTCCTGCGATGAAGCCGGCGTGCAGGTTTGCCCAGAGCACGAAGAGCGGTGGCAGCAACCAGATGCGCCGCCCGCCGGAGCGCAGGTACGAGTCCGCGATCCAGAGCGTCCAGCAGACGAGTGCGAACGTGAAGATCTGCGGACGTGTCCCCAGCACCGGCTCGGCCACACGCGCGCCGAGTGCAAGGCCGACCGCGAGCACGACCGGGCCGGCGCCGCGCATGCGGCCTCGCAGCAAGGTGGCGAGCATCCCGCTCCACGCGACGACTCCCATCACAAGAGTGACCAGCGCGAGGCCCCCGACGGCCGCAAGCGCTGCGAAGATCACCTCGGAGAGCCACTCGTGCGCCACGAGCGGATTCCCGAACGCCGTGTACGCGAAGAGCTCGCCGGCAGGGATCTGGTGGTGGGCGATGATCCAGTCGCCGAGACGGATGTGCCACCAGACGTCGGGATCGCTCAGTGCGTCGAGCCCCACGGCCGCGACGAGGATCAGGACGGCGCCGAGCAGGGCCCGGCGAGGGTCGGCAAGCCATGCGGAGGCGCGACTCGAACGCGTCGCTGACTCGGGTACGCGAACGGGCGCCTCCGGCTGAAGCAGGGTTGTCATCCGACCGCAGCGTAGGTGCGTTGTGAGCGCTGGGACGCCTCGCGGCCGGCTGGCGACAGATTCGTATACTCCACGCGATGGCCACAGGGACCAGGACGCCGAAGCGTCGTCAGCCTTCCCAACGCGCAAGCTCGCGGCCCGCACAGAGCCCGCCCGCGGCGGTGAGCACCGGCCACATGATCTCCTGGCGGCACTGCCTGCTCGGGCTGTTCGCCGGCGAGCTGACCCTGCTCGTCCTGAGCAATGTCGGTCTCATCGCGACCAATGCCGCCTTCGGTTCGACCGGCACCATCGACGGCGGTGTCGTCGGGGTATCCACGCTGCTCGCGGTGATCTTCGGCGGGTGGCTGGCCGCGCGCCTAGCCGGGCGCGCCGGGATGTATCAGGGCATCGTTGTCGCCATTGGCTTCATCGCCGTCGGCGCTCTCTTCGAATTCCTGAAGGAGTCGTCGATCATCGCTGCGTCGCTCGCGACGAACAGCCATCACCTGATCGACCTCGGCCCAATGGACATGGGCAACGTCTTCAGCGGCGACCTGCTGGCGCTGTTCGGCGGCACAGTCGGCGGATTGCTTTCCGGAAAACGCTGAAGCCTGCCGGCGCACACATCAGTGCGCCTGCAGATCTTCGGTTCTAGACCCCGACGACCCCTGCCTGAGCGGGCTGCCCGGCGACGGGCGACTCGCGATACGACTGTCCGATGAGATCGACGCGGCCGAGCGACTGGGCGAATTCGAGGCACGCGGCTCGAGTGAACCGAAGGTGCTTCCCCGGCGTATGCCAGGCGCGCAGGTGCCCCTGAGCGACGGCGCGGCGCAGCGTCGAACGGGACACACCGCAGAGTGCCGCCGCTTCGCCAGTTGTGAGGATCTCTTCCTCGCGCTCTGCCAATTCCTCCTCCTCCAGACCGTCAGCCAGTGGAGACCCAGCGATGGATCTCGTCAGGTGCAGTTATACAACGCTTTGGGGCGGTCGTGCGGATCATCCTTTTGGGTGATGCTGGGAGCGTATCAGGCGAACGTATACTCCAGACGAGGTCTAACTCACTCACCAGCCCGGTTGAGACACCGAGAGGATCACCCATGACCGTCGACGTCCAGGCAATGGCACGGCGTCTGCAGGAGAGCCTCGGGACGGTAATTGTCGGGAAGGCTGCGGAGATCGAGCTCTGCATCGTCGGGCTGCTCTGCCGCGGCCACCTTCTCATCGAGGACGTTCCGGGAACCGGCAAGACACTGCTCGCCAAGGCATTGGCCCGCAGCAGCGGGTGCAGCTTCGAACGGGTGCAGTTCACGCCGGACCTGCTGCCGGGCGATGTGACCGGGGTCAGCGTCTACAACCCGCAGCAGCAGAGCTTCGAATTCCGGCGTGGGCCGATCTTCGCCCAGGTGCTGCTCGCGGACGAGATCAACCGGGCGACCCCCAAGACGCAGTCGGCACTCCTCGAGGCGATGGAGGAGTGGCAGGTCACCGTCGACGGCACGAGCCACCCGCTCCCTGATCCATTCATGGTCCTCGCGACCCAGAACCCGATCGAGCTGGGTGGGACGTTCCCCCTTCCTGAGGCGCAGGTCGACCGCTTCCTGCTCAAGCTGAAGCTCGGGTACCTCCCCGCGGACGAGGAGGTGGCGATGCTCGATCGCTTCCAGTCGGGGAGCCCGCTCGGCGAGCTCGAGCCGGTCACTGACGCCGCGGAGATCAAAGCTGCTCAGGCCGTCTGCCGCGACGTCTACTGCGACACGGCCCTCAAGGAGTACTGCGTTCGTATCGTGCGGCGGACCCGCGAGCATCGCGACGTCTCCCTCGGATCGTCTCCACGCGGCACGCTCGGTCTGCTCCATGCGGGTCAGGCGCGCGCTGCGCTCGCCGGCCGCGACTTCGTGCTGCCGGATGACATCAAGGACATCGCTCCCAACGTGCTCGAGCACCGTGTGGTGCTCCGCCCCAACGCGGAGCTGCGTGGTCTCACCCCCGCCGCGGTGCTGGAAGAGGTGCTGGCAACGGAGTCAGTGCCGATGACGGGCCGGCGCCTGGCGTGACCGTGACCACGGTGTGCATCGGGGGCGCGCCGTGACCGCGCGGGTGCCCTTGATCGCGTGCGTCGCGGTCCTGGCGTTCTTCGCCGGGATCACCGGGATCCGTCTTGCGTACACGTTGGCGTATGTCCTCATCCTGTTGCTCGCGGTCGCGTACATCTGGTCGCGGCTGCTCGCCCGCAAGCTCCGGGTCACCCGGGAATCGCCGCAGGGATCGTTCATGATGGGCGAGCCCTTCGAGGAGACCTTCACGGTCAAGAACGCGAGCAGCCTGCGGCTCCCGTACTGCGAGGTGCGCGACGGTACGAAGCTCCCCGGCTACGCGCCGGGACGCGCTTTCTCGCTCGCCGCGGGTGGCACCGTCTCATGGACGGCGCGCGGGGCCTTCAACCTCCGCGGCATCCATCACTTCGGCCCGCTCGAGGCGCGCCTCGGTGATCCCTTCGGTCTCTTTCCGAGGCGAATCCGCGTTGCGCCCGAGAACGAGGTCATCGTCTACCCCGCAATCCACGCGCTGCTCCAGGCCATCCCGCAGTGGAGCGGCAACGGCGCCGCCGAGGCGCACCGCGGCCAGCCGGTCGACGTCCCGCCGGACGTCTCGACCATCCGCGACTATGCTCCGACGGACGGTTTGAGCCGGATTCACTGGGCGTCCACGGCGCGCACCGGAAGGCTCATCAGCAGGACATTCGACACCGGCCAGAGCGCGGATCTCCTCGTGGTGCTCGACCTGCAGCGCGGCATCCATGCCGGCAGTGGCATCGAGTCGACCGTGGAGTACGCCGTCTCGATCTGCGCGTCGGTCGTGCATGGCGCGATCCGCCGGGGGCAGGCGGTTGGGATGGTCACGAACGGCCGCGGCGGCTACGGCTTCGGGGCCGGCCGCGGCGAGGTCCAACGCCTTCGTCTCCTCGACTACCTGGCGCTCGCCACCGACGACGGCGTCCGCAGCCTCGCTGAGACGATCACGCGCCACGGCGAGGGCTGGCGTGGACGCGGCGGCATGGTCGTGATCACGGCGAACCGATCGAGCGCCTGGGTCGAGGCGCTTGTCGACAGCGCGACCAGAGGGCAGCGCCACCTCTGCATCTTCATCGAGCCGACGTCGTTTGGAGCGCCGGGGCAGGCGCTTCGCATCCCCGCCGCATGGCGCCTCGCGCTCGACTGGTGGGTCGTCCGGCGCGGCGACGTGCTCGGCACCGGCGAACGCGTCTCGGTAGCCGGCTGATCCATGGAAGCCTGGATCGACCACCAAGCCCAGCTTCGCGAGCGAACCCGGGCCAGGCCCGAGTCACGCGGCAACTACACCTTCGAGATCGGCGCCGTGCTCTGCGTCGCGCTCATCGCCGCGACATCGTGGGCGGTGCTCGCCGCAGGCTGGGTCAACGGCGGCGGCGGCGCGGCGGTGGTGGCGGTCACATCAGTCATCGAGGCTGCGTTGCTCGCGCAGGCGCGCGCACCGCGCGTCGCTGCCGCCGTCGCGGCGCCATTCCTCGGGCTTGCGGCCATCGTTCCGACCACGCTCGCGGCGATGCCCCCGGTCGCCGGGCAGACGGCAGGCTCGATCGCATCCCACTACGCGCGCGCGCTGTTCACAGGACTTTCGTCAACGACCGACTGGGATTTCACCGTCGGGCTCTGCGCGATCCTCTTCGTATGCGGGTACTGGCTTGGCTGGACGGCGCTGCGCGAGCATCGCGGTGTGCTCGCCGTCATCCCCGTCTTCTCAGTTTTGGCCACCAATGTCATCAACGCGAAAGATCCCGATCCAATCGCCTTCCCGGAGACGATCGCGGTCGTCCTCGCCCTCGGGGTGATCGCCGCCGCATATCTCGGAGCGCTCGGTGATCGCTGGGCGTCGGCGAAGATCACCCCGCTCGAAGGCATGCGAGTGCGCTTCGGCGGCAGTGTGGCGGCGGTGGCCGTCGCGCTCACCGTCCTGGCGCTCATCGTGCCACCGCTCACGGATACCGACCTCTCGACGCGGCTGTTCCCGCACGGGTTGGGCATCGGCAGCTCCGGAAAGGGTGGTGGCGGCACGGCCCCGGGCGGCCTCGCGACCATCGGGTTCAACCCGTCCGTCGAGCTCGGCGGTCCGCTCGTCAGCAAGCCGCAGCTGGTGCTCACGTATTCCGTCAACACCAATGCTCCCGTGTACCTGCGGGTCGCGAACGACACGCTTTTCGTTGCCGGGAGCTGGTTGCCACAGTCGGGGGTGAGCGCGTCCACGAACAACAACTGGAACGGAGTCCAGTACCAGGGAGGGCCGCTGCCGCGGGACTCCGATCCCGGTGACGGGGGCATCGGCAAGGAGGAGCAGCCGGTGCAGGCCACCATCACCATGCAGCGCGGGGCGACCGGGCAGCAGTCGCTGGTGCCGTTCACCGGCGAGCCCGACGCGGTGAACGATCCCGGCATCGCCTATGGGACGGTTGCTCCGCAGAGCCCGAATGCGCTGCTGTCGGTGGACCAGGTGGTCCTGAACCAGGACATCGCGTCGGGGACAACAGTCCTGACGACGTCACTGATCTCCACCGCGACCGCGGCCCAGCTCGAGGTGGCGGGCACCGACTACCCGGCGTTCATCAAGCAGTACGCAGGCCTTCAAGACGATCTCAGCCACGGCGCGCAGACCATCCAGCGCCTCGCGGAGGAGTGGACCGCCGGGCAGCGGAATCCCTACGACCAGGCGATCGCCATTGAGAACCACCTGCGCAACCCGGCGAACTACCAGTACACGCTCAACCCGCCGCCGGTGCCGAACGCCTCGATATGGCCGGTGGTGTACTTCCTCACCGTCAGCCATCGCGGATACTGCCAGTACTTCGCCTCTGCGATGGGCTCGATGCTCCGCAGCCTCGGCATTCCGACGCGGTTGGTGAGCGGGTACGGCCCCGGCACGACGCGCGCGCAGAGCGGTCGCTCCGGACAGCGCGAGCAGACGGTGAGCACCAGCGACGCGCACAGCTGGGTCGAGGCGTATTTCCCGGGCTACGGCTGGATCCCCTTCGAGCCCACGCCGCCGTCGGCGCAGGGGGACTACCAGCCGCTGCCCCGCGGCGCGGCCGCGGCCAGCGGTGGGACCACGACGCCGTCGTCGAATCCGACCCCGAGAGGCGGACCCACTCCGAAGCCGGGGTTTGGAAACGGCCAGGATCCGGGCGTCAGCAGGACCAACCAGGCGCACGGAGGCATCCCGACGGCGGTGATCGCCTCCCTCGGCGTCCTGGGCGGTGTCGCCGTGCTGGTGGTGGTGGCGCTGCTCTGGCTGGCTCTCCCGCGCTCGCTCAAGGGTGCCTGGCGGCGGGTCGAAGCGCTCGGAATCATCACGGGCGTGGATCGCCGGAGAGCCGAGACGCACCGCGCATATGCCGCGCGACTTGCCCGCGCGCGCCCGCGCGCCGCCCCGGCGCTCGGTGAGCTCGCCGCCGTGACCGCCCGTGCAGAGTTCAGCGCCGAGGGTGCATCCCAGCAGGAGCGCGCGCTCGCCCTCCGTACCTGGCGCCGCGCTCTGTTCGCAGCTAGTCCGCTCCCGGGGAGATCTCCAGGCTGAGCAGGTCGTGCGCGACGAGCGCACCGGGGAGTTGACGGCGTTCCGCGAGATGGCTGAGCAGGAAGGTCGTGGCGGGATTCTCGGCCATCAAGCCGGCGACCTCGTCGCGCCACAGGTGTCCGCCCGGTTCCGGGCCGTCCCATCCCGTGCACTCGCAGACGTACAGGCGGCACCCCGCGATCGACCGGCGCAGCCCTGGACACATCTCGCTGTCACCGGAGAACCCGATGCTCACGCCCGCCTGGTCCGTCACGCGGTACGCGAGCGACGGTCCGACGCTGTGGATGACGGAGTACGTCTGCACTCGGTAGCCCTCGATCTCGATGTCGCTGCCGTCCTGCAGGGCGACGTAGTCGGGACGAAGGCTGCTCTGGACGGTCTCGCGCATGTGCCGTCCGTAGCCGGTGGTGATGAGCCGGGTGACGTACTCGCGGGTTCCAACCGGGCCCGCGATCGTGATCGTCCCCGGCGCCGCATCGTCGGCGTACGCACGGGCACCGAGGACGGTCGGGAGCACGAAGGTGTGATCGGCATGGAAATGCGTGATCAGCACGAGCCGGACGTCGCGCAGCGTCGTTCCGGCGCGCCGGAGGACGGCCGGCACCGGCGCCCCGCAGTCGACGAGCACGGTTCCGTCCACGACGTATCCCGCGTTGCAGCCGCACGAGCTGAACGCGCTGCCGCTGCCGAGCACGGTGAGGCGCATGGCGCAAGGTTAGCCGCCGGGGCGCGGTGGTATTAAGGATTTCGTGCGACTGGATCGATTCACCGAACGCTCTCAAGAGGCGCTGACCGCCGCCCAGCAGGCGGCGCAGCAGCTGCAGCATCCCGCCGTCGAGCCCGAGCACCTGCTGCTTGCGCTCCTCGAGCAGGAGGATGGCCTTGTGCCCGCGCTGCTGCGCAGGCTCGAGGTGGCGCCGGACCCCATGGCGGCGCGCCTCCACGCGACGCTTGAGAACCGTCCGAAGCAGGTCGGCGTCAGCGAGCCCCAGGTGAGCGGCGCGCTGCGCACGGTGCTCATGACCGCATTCGAGGAGATGAGCCGTCTCAAGGACGAGTACGTCTCGACCGAGCACCTGCTGCTGGCACTCTGCTCCAAGCCGGAGGGCGAGGCAGGGCGACTCCTGCAGCAGGCCGGCGTGACGCCGGACCGCGTCTATGCAACGCTCGAGGCGGTCCGTGGCTCGCAGCGTGTGACCGACGCCAATCCCGAAGCCAAGTACCAGGCGCTCGAGAAGTACGGGCGCGATCTCACCGATGCTGCGCGCCGCGGCAAGCTGGACCCGGTCATCGGCCGCGACGATGAGATCCGGCGCGTCATCCAGGTACTGTCGCGCCGCACGAAGAACAACCCGGTGCTCATCGGTGAGCCCGGAGTCGGCAAGACCGCGATCGCCGAGGGACTCGCGCAGCGAATCGCTTCGGGCGACGTGCCCGAAGGCCTGAAGGACAAGCGCGTGATCGCGCTCGACCTCGGTGCGATGGTCGCCGGGAGCAAATACCGTGGCGAGTTCGAGGACCGGCTCAAGGCAGTGCTCCGCGAGGTGACCTCGTCCGACGGCGCGGTGATCCTCTTCATCGACGAGCTGCACACGCTCGTCGGCGCGGGCGCCGCAGAGGGCGCGATGGACGCCGGCAACATGCTCAAGCCCGCGCTCGCGCGCGGCGAGCTTCGCTGCATCGGCGCGACGACTCTCGACGAGTACCGGAAGCACATCGAGAAGGACGCGGCTCTGGAGCGCCGCTTCCAGCCGATCGTCGTCGAGCAGCCTTCCGTTGAGGACACGATCAGCATCCTGCGCGGCTTGAAGGAGCGCTACGAGGTGCACCACGGCGTGCGCATCACCGATGCGGCGATCGTCGGCGCGGCCGTCCTGAGCAACCGCTACATCACCGACCGGTTCCTGCCCGACAAGGCGATCGACCTCATCGACGAGGCCGCGTCGCGGTTGCGCATCGAGATCGATTCGCTGCCCACCGAGCTCGACGTCGTCGAGCGCGAGGTACGACAGCTCGAGATCGAGCGTCAGGCACTTCGCAAGGAATCGGACAAGCTCTCCAAGGAGCGCCTCGACACGCTCGAGCGCGAGCTCGCCGACCTGCAGGAGCGCGGCCGCGGCCTCCGTGAGCGCTGGGAGCAGGAGAAGGGAGCGCTGTCGACGATCCGCGAGATCAAGGGAAAGATGGAGCAGGTCCGTCACGACGCGGACCGCGCCGAGCAGATGAGCGACTTCGGCCGCGCCGCCGAGCTGCGCTACGGACAGCTCAACGAGCTGCAGCGCGCGCTCGAGCAGGAGCAGGCTCGCCTCGTCGAGATGCAGGGGGATCGTCCACTGCTCAAGGAAGAGGTGGGCGAGGAGGACGTCGCGCAGGTCGTGTCGCGCTGGACCGGCGTGCCGCTCAGCAAGATGCTCGAGGGCGAGATGCAGAAGCTGCTCCGCATCGAGCAGGACCTGCACGGCCGCGTGGTGGGACAGGACGACGCCATCAGTGCAGTCGCGAATGCGGTGCGTCGCGGGCGCGCCGGACTCGCGGATCCCAACCGGCCGATCGGATCGTTCATCTTCCTCGGGCCGACCGGGGTCGGCAAGACCGAGCTCGCACGGGCGCTCGCAGAGCTGCTCTTCGACGACGAGCACTCGATGATCCGCCTCGACATGAGCGAGTACATGGAGAAGCACACGGTGTCGCGCCTCGTCGGCGCGCCGCCCGGATACGTCGGCTACGAGGAGGGCGGCCAGCTCACCGAGGCGGTGCGGCGTCGCCCGTACAGCGTGCTCCTGCTCGACGAGATCGAGAAGGCACACCCCGATGTGTTCAACGTGCTCCTGCAGCTGCTCGAGGACGGCCGGCTCACCGATGGGCAGGGACGCACCGTCGACTTCCGCAACTGCGTCGTGATCATGACCAGCAACATCGGCTCGCAACTGATCGCCGACGTGCCGCCGGAGGCGAGCGAGGCGGAGTGGGAGCGGGTGCGCGAGGGCGTGCTTGGCGAGTTGCGCAACAACTTCCGCCCCGAGTTCCTGAATCGCGTCGATGACGTGATCCTCTTTGCGCGCCTCGACCGTGCGCAGTTGCGTCAGATCGTCGACATCCAGCTGCGCGGGGTGCGTGACCGGCTCGCGGCGCGCAAGCTCGCGCTGCGCGTGACCGAGGCTGCGATCGACGCCATCGCCGCCGAGGGATACGACCCGACCTACGGCGCGCGCCCGCTGAAGCGTGTCATCCAGCGCCGCCTCCAGGACCCGATCGCCATGGCGATTCTCGAAGGCCGATTCGCCGAGGGCGATACCGTCGAAGTTGACGCCAAGGATGGCCAGATCGCGATCAGCGGCGTCGGGCCGGCTGTCGCGCCCGCTGCGGCCGAGACCGCGGAGGTCTGAGGCTCAGGCTCGCGCCGGCGTGGCGCGTGCCGCGAGCACCGATCCGGCGAGGATGAGCACGGATCCCGTCGCGATACCCGCGGTGAGCGGTTCATGCAGCAGGAGCACGCCGAGGGTCACCGCGACCGCCGGGTTGACGTAGGTGATCACCGTCGCCCGCACGGGGCCGATCTCGCCGATGAGGGCGAAGAAGAGCAGGAATGCGAGCGCCGTGCACACGATGCCGAGCGTGAGCACCGCTGCGATCACCTCGCCCGACGGCCATGCGTGTGGCAGCTCCACGAGCGCGGCCGGCGCATACGCCACCGCGGCGAGGAGCAGCGATCCGGCGATGACGCCGAGTGCGGGAAGGTCGTTCAGCTTGCGGTTGATGATGTACGGGCCCGTGGCGTAGCAGAGCGCCACCACGAGCACCTCGCCGATCGCCCCGAAGGTCGCGGCTGAGACGTTGAATCCGACGAGCACGCCGACGCCGACTAGCCCGATGACCAGGCCGAGGATTCGCCGCCATCCATGGTGTTCCCCGCTGCGCGTGAGGACACCGATCACGACGCCGATGAGCGGAACCGTAGAGACGAGCAGGCCCGACAACGAGCTCGAGATACGCAGCTCGGCGTCGGAGAGCAGCACCCAGGGCAGACCCATCTCGATGATCGTGTAGGCGACGATCCAGCCCCACCTGCGCAGGACGGGGCGGACGTCGATGCGGGTGAGCGCGACCGGCACCAGCAACACGGCGCCGAGCAGGAACCGGACGAAGACCAGGTCGATCGGCCCGAGGCCGCGGAGTGAGACCTTGATGAGCAGGTACGGGATGCCCCAGATGACGCACATCGCCGCGAAGAGCGCCAGGCCGCGTCTGCTCACCGGGAGATCTTCTACGCTGTGCTGCCCCGCATGACAGAGCCAACGCCCGCCCGCGCCCCGAGTCCCTTGCTGCTGACCATCTCGGCCCTGTTCGTCGCGACGCTCGTGGCCTCGAACATCATCGCGGTCAAGATCGCCGCCGTCGGGCCGTTCTCGGTGCCGGCGGCGATCGTGATCTTTCCGCTCGCGTATCTCTTCGGTGACGTGCTCACCGAGGTCTGGGGCTACCGCGTGGCTCGCACAGTGATCTGGACCGGCTTTCTCGCCAACATCGTCGTGGTGCTCTTCATCGCCGCAGCGATCGCGATCCCGGCGAACCCGCATTACCCGGACCAGGCAGCCTACGCGCGGGTGCTCGGCTCGACGCCGCGCCTCGTCGCCGCATCACTCGCCGCCTACCTCTGCGGTGAGTTTCTCAACGCGTTCGTGCTCGCTCGGCTCAAGGTGGCGACGAGCGGCCGTTTCCTCTGGACGCGCACGATCGGCTCGACGGTCATCGGCCAGGGGGTCGACAGCGCGGTCTTCATCACGCTCGGCTTTGCGGGGACGCAACCCTGGTCGTTGTTGCTCGTGATCATCCGGGACGTCTGGGTGGTGAAGGTCGCCTACGAGGTGATCGCCACGCCGATCACCTACGCGATCGTGACGGTGCTCAAGCGGGTCGAGGGCATCGACACGTACGACCGCGACACGAAGTTCGCACCGATCCCGCTCGCGTCGCTGCGCTCGCTCATGCGCGGTGAACAGCGATGAGCGAGGAGCTGTACGGCGCCCGCATGATCCGTGAGGCGAAGCTCGAGGCGTTCGACAATCGCACCCCGGACCGCGACTACACGATCCAGTTCACGATCCCGGAGTTCACGTGCCTCTGCCCACTGTCGGGCTTCCCCGACTTCGCGACGCTGCACATCCGCTACGTCCCCGGACCTCGCTGCGTCGAGTTGAAGTCGATGAAGCTGTACATCAACGGATACCGCGATCGGAACGTGTTCCACGAGGACGTGGTGAACATCGTGCTCGACGATCTCGTCCGCCTGCTCGACCCTCGGTACTGCGAGGTCGTCGGCGACTTCAACGTTCGCGGGAACATCAAAACCGTCGTCCGGGCACACCACCACGACGCCTCGTGGACCGGCACCGTCGATCCCTGGTGGGCGACGGGCGGGGCGGAGCCGGCGCCGGGTCGCTGACCCCGCGCGCCGTCGAGGAGCGGGTAAGTGCGCGACCGTACACCCGCAATCGCCGGATCGGGGGCATACTGCACGCCAACTCCCGGCACTGCGCCGATCACAGCAACGTCTCACTCAACGTCCCAGCAAGGTCGATGGCCACCACAACACTTCCCGCCGGCTGGTCGCTCCTCGCATCTCGCACACGCGAGGACCTCCATCAAGCGCTGCTCACGAGTACGTGCGAGCGCGACTTCTGCGATGTCCCCGTCGACTGGTGGGATGACGCGGCGGGAGTCTGGCGGCCGACGTCGATCATCAGGGTCCTCGGCGGTGTCTGGGACATGCGCCGCGATGTCGAGGTGCTGACCCCGAGCTTCGACGGCACCTCGCTGCGCAGGGTGGGCATCGCGCAGGTCCGTCTGTCCCGTCTACTCACCGCCGGGGTCTCCCGGTACTGGGTGGCTCGGTACGAGCGGTTGCTCGTGCTCCGTCTCATCGAGCAGGCCACCGCGCCTGCGGAGGAGCTCGATGCGCTGCGGCGTCTCGCGGTGCGCCTGCGTCACGAGGAGGCGCTCGGCTGCGACGTCTGGGCGACGGCATATCAGGCTGGGGCGCCGGAGGGTGTCAGCTACCTGCCCGAGGCTCCTCCGATCATCGATGACGGCGGATGGGAGCCGGCCCGCGCCGGCGATATCGCGACGCTCATCCGCGCCGCCGTGCGCATCCTCGCCGGTGACCTGCTGCGGCTCGACGCGGCGCTCGAAGAGGCAGGCGCGACGCCCGTGGAGCGGGCCATTCATCCCCTGCTGACGGTGATCAGCGCGTTGCTGCTGCGGGCTCCGGCGGTCCAGGGACCGGTCAGCCCAGCGGGATCCGATCCTCACCGGGCCTGAGCAGCACCCGAACCGCGGCATCCTCGCGGCACTCGTCGCGGATCCGCAGCCAGAGGCGTTCACCGTCGATCTCGAATCCGGTGGCCGAGGTGGTGAGCAGGGCGACGACCTGCGGGTCGATCGCGCCGACGCCGTCGAAGGCCGGGATCGGCTGCGTGATCCCGAAAGCCGGGGCGAGCTCCGCCATCCGCCGGCTCCATGCCGCCATCGGGACGCGCGGCATCGGCTCGCCGAGCAGGGTCGCGAGGAGCAGAGCCAGGGCGCCGATGGTCGACCTCGCTCCCTCATCGAGGCCATCCGAGAGCGCCCGCTCGTGGGCGAGCCCTGCGACGACGTCGCGAGCACGGACCGCGGCGTCGTCGGGAGGCACGGCGACCCAGGTGATCCGCTCACCGCGCCGGGCAGCCCAGCCGTCGCTGACGATCTCGCCGGGATCCCGCGCCGCCTCGGCGCACAGCAATCCGAGCCGCGACCCTGCGGCAGCATCGCTCCCCGGGGCGAGCGAGGTCTCC
>JBAUTG010000042.1:0-7432 GCA_049582105.1 Candidatus Dormiibacterota bacterium
CCACCGGGCCGGTCGGCGCGAGGAGAGGCGGGTGCGGTCGCGTCGGCAGCCCCGGCAGCCGGGGCCGCGGCGATCGCCGGCTGAGCACCGTTGGCACCCTCCGCGTCTGCGGCTCCTTCGGCCGCATCGGTGGGAGCCGCACCGGGATCCACGCGACGGATCTGCACGTTCAGCAAAGCCCGGACGATCTCGCGCTGGATGTCCTCGGTCAGGTCCTGGAATGCAGTGAAGGCCGCGGCCTTGTACTCGACCAGCGGATCCATCTGACCGTACGCCTGGAAGCCCATCCCCTCGCGGAGATGGTCCATCTGCGTGAGGTACTGCAGCCACCTGGTGTCGATCACCTGAAGCATCACGCTCTGCTCCACCTCGCGCATCAACTCGGGCCCGTACTCCTGCTCCTTCTCCTCGTAGAGACCGATCAACTCGCCGCTCAGGGTCTCGGCCACCTCCTCGACGGAGTTGCCGAGGCTGTCGGTGTTGACCTCGGAGATCTGCGGCAGCATCGGCGCGTACTGGTGCATCCGCTCCCAGAGACCTTCCATCTCCCAGGTCTCACGGTGGCGTCCCTCGCAGAAGGTGGGAACCTCGGTCGCGACGACGTGCTCCACCATCCCGATGAAGTTGGCGCGCGTGTCGGTTCCCTCGAGGATCTTGCGGCGCTCGCCGTAGATGATTTCGCGCTGCTTGTTCATGACGTCGTCGTACTCGACGACGTGACGCCGGCTGTCGAAGTTCGAGCCCTCGACGCGAGCCTGCGCTCCCTCGATCTGCCTCGACACCATCTTCGACTCGATCGGCGTGTCCTCATCGACACCGAGGCGACCCATGATTCCCTGCATCCGCTCACCGCCGAAGACGCGCATCAGGTCATCCTCGAACGAGAGGAAGAATCGCGACTCGCCGGGGTCGCCCTGGCGTCCGGCGCGCCCCCGGAGCTGGTTGTCGATGCGACGTGATTCGTGTCGCTCGGTCCCGATGATGTAGAGACCGCCGACATCCGCAACGCCGTCGCCGAGCACGATGTCGGTACCGCGACCGGCCATGTTGGTGGCGATCGTCACGCTCCCCATCTGGCCCGCTTTGGCGATGACGTCGGCTTCCTTCTCGTGCAACTTCGCGTTGAGGACGGAGTGCTGGACGCCGAGCTTGTCGAGGAGGCGGCTGATCCGCTCGCTCTTCTCGATGCTCGTCGTGCCGACCAGGATCGGTTGCCCCTTCTTGTATCGCTCGCTGATCTCCTCGACCACCGCGCGGTACTTGCCATCCTCGGTCTTGTAGATGAGGTCCGGCTCGTCGAGACGCACCATCGGCCGGTGCGTCGGAATCGGCACCACCTCGAGCTTGTAGATCTTGTGGAACTCCTCCGACTCGGTGAGCGCGGTACCGGTCATCCCGGCGAGCTTGTCGTATATACGGAAGAAGTTCTGGAACGTGATGGTCGCGAGGGTCACCGTCTCCTGCTGGACGCTGACGCCCTCCTTCGCCTCGATCGCCTGGTGCAATCCGTCCGACCAGCGGCGGCCCGGCATAGTTCGGCCGGTGAACTCGTCGACGATGATCACCTCGCCGTCGCGAACGATGTAGTCCTTGTCGCGATGCCAGAGCGCGTGCGCCCTCAACGCCTGGTTGATCTGATGCGCCTCGGCGACATGCTCCATGTCGTAGACGTTCGCGATCCCCGTCCACTTCTCGATCTTCTCGACTCCCTCCTCAGTGAGAGTCGCCGACTTGGTCTTCTCGTCGATCGTGTAGTCGTCCTCGGCGACGAGCCGCGGAATGAGGCGCGCGTAGAGGTAGAACTTGTCGGTGGCCTCGCTGGCCTGACCGCTGATGATCAGCGGTGTCCGTGCCTCATCGACGAGAATGGAGTCGACCTCGTCGACGATCGCGTAGTGCAACCGGCGCTGCACGCAACGATCGAGCTTCTGCGCCATGTTGTCGCGCAGATAGTCAAAGCCGAGCTCGTTGTTCGTCGAGTACGTGATATCGGTCGCGTACGCCTCGCGGCGCGTGCACGGCCGCAGGTGCTGCAGACGGGGGTCGGGATGCGTGTCGTCAACGAACCCGGGGTCGTAGACGTAGGACATGTCCTGCCCGGCGATGACTCCGACCGACATGCCGAGGAAGTCATACAGCGCGGCGTTCCATCCGGCGTCACGACGTGCCAGGTAGTCGTTGACGGTGACCAGGTGCGCCCCGCGCCACTCGAGGGCGTTGAGGTACAGCGCGAGAGTCGCGACGAGTGTCTTGCCCTCACCGGTCTTCATCTCCGCGATTCGACCCTGATGGAGCACGATCCCACCGATCAACTGCACATCGAAATGGCGCATGCCGAGCGTGCGTTTCGATGCCTCGCGAACCACCGCGAACGCCTCGGGCAGAAGGTCGTCGAGCGCTCGCGCACGGTCGAGGTCGCGCTGGCGTGCCTCCGCGCGCTCGAATGCCTCCTCCTCGCTCTCCTCGGTCAGGCCCGCTGCGAACGGCTGCCCGTGGCTGATGTCGGGCGCCTCGACGCCGAGACGCTCACGGAATTCCCGCGTCTTGTCACGTAGCTCGTCGTCGGACAGGGCCGACATCTCGGCCTCGAGCTCGTTGATGAGCGCGACGACACCCTCGTAGCGCTTGATCTCGCGCCGGACCGGGTCGCCGAGCACCTTCTGGAGGGGCTTCCTGAGGAAAGGCATGGTCCTCTTCATTCTGGCAGGGGATGCCCGTGGCGGCACCGCGGCAATCACGACGGCATCGATCTTCCTGACAGGGGATACCCGTCATGGCACCACGGCAATCACGGCGACAGGATCCGACCGGCAGGGGCTCACCGTCACGGCACCACGGCAATCGCGGCGACAGGATCCGACTGGCAGGGGCTCACCGTCACGGCACCGCGGCGGTCACGACGACTTGGATCCGACCGGCAGGGGATCACCGCGGCGGTCAGGAGGACCGCTACCATCGCGGCGGGGATACCCGTCACGGCATCACCCCACGACGGCGATCACGACCACGTCGACCCGGGCCGCCCCAGCGAGGGCGAGCACCGCCGCGGCAGCCTCGACGGTGGCGCCGGTCGTCAGCACGTCGTCGACGAGCCAGACGGTGGCTGATGCAAGGGGAATCCCGTCCCAGGTGAACGCCCCGGCCACGTTCGAGCGACGCGAGCCCTCATCTCGCGCGGTCTGTGGAGGCGTCTCGCGCGTGCGCCGGAGCCCCGCGAGCAGCGACACACGGCCGGCGTCGGCGAGCGCCCGCGCGACGATCTCGGACTGGTTGTATCCGCGGTGGCGCCGCCGTCGCGGTCCGAGCGGTATTGCGATGACGGTGTCAGCCGGCCGCAGTCCGTCCAGGCGGTTCGACGTCATCGAACCGAGCGCTGCAAGCGCCGCGCGATCACCGCCGTACTTGCCGCGATGCAGGATGGTTCGGACCAGGTCAGTGAACTCGAAGCCGGCATACCCGCGGCCGTGAGCCATCTGCCGGGGTGTGGGGACCGGCAGGGCGGCCAGCCGTCCGGCACAGGGGCCGCAGATCGGGTCGGCGGAAACGGCGTCGCACCCTGCGCACCGTCGCGGCGCGATGGCGTCCAGGAGCAAGCGGCCGGCCCGTGCGAGCACATCGACAGGTATGGGCCACTTCCGGAGACGACCACCGGACCATGTGCGTCAGGGTCGGTTCAGCTGCCTTCCCCGAACGCGTCGAGCGCTGTCTGCATGCAGCCGATCAACTCCCGCGCCGATTCGACGCTCAACTCCAGCGCGACGCGCTCGTTCACCGGACGCCCTGCATTGACGAAGTCCACGATCAGCGCGTGGTCGAGCGTCGCATGCGACGGATGGTCGACGGATACGACGGCGTTCGTGATCGTCCGCCATTCGCCCGCCGCCTTCGCGCTCCCGGTCAGCACTGCCTTTTCAACGATGTACGAACACATTGGAGTCTCCTAGCTCAGGTGCCGACTGTAGAAGTCGAAGACGAGCCGCCACCCCTCGACCGCAGCCGCCACGCGATAGCTGGGCCGATCGACTGCGAAGAACCCGTGACCGGCATCGTCGAACGTGTGGAACTCGTGTTCCTTACCGAGGCGGGTCAGCTCCGCATCGATCTGCGCGACCTCGTCCGGTGCGGGGTTCTTGTCCTCGACACCGAAGAGACCAAGGATCGGGCACGAGATCTTCGGCGCCCGGCCGATGATCGGCTCCATGCGATACGGCAGCTCGGGCGGTGAGCTCGAGATGACGAAGGCGCCGTAACAGTCGACGGCAGCGTTGATCGGGAGGTCGCATGCCGAAAGAAATGACTGCCGCCCTCCCGAGCAATACCCGATCGTCCCGACCTTGCCATTGCTGATCGGCAGCGCGCGAAGATGGCGGAGCGCTCCCCCGGCATCGCCGAGGAACTGCTCGGTGGTGATCCAGCCGCCGGCTCGCGCCGCGGCGGCGGCATCATCCGGGGCCAGCTCGGGACCGAATCGGTGATACAGGTTCGGGCTGATCGCGATGTAGCCGTGGTACGCGAACTTGCGCGCGATCTCCTTGGTTCCCTCGTCCCAGCCGGGTGCGTGATGAATCACGATCACGCCGGGGAAGGGTCCCGCTCCGAGCGGCCGCGCGAGATACGCGCCGATCTCATCGCCCCCGTTGCCCGTGATCGTCACCGTCTCTGCGAGCAGTCCCTCGTACACGTCGAATCCTCCATCGTGAATGCCGCGACGGGCGACGGTACCGGATCAGGACATCGTCAGGAGGTCACCCACAGTGACGCCGGCGTGCGCGAGCGTGCCGCTCCGAAGTTCGATCGCCGCTTTCGCACGGCGCACGATCCGCGACATCCGCCACGGACGGAGCCCGTGGTACAGCCGGACGACCCGGCCGTCCTCGTCGATGAATGCGATGTCGAGCGGGAACCGCATGAAGAACATGTGGATGGAGCTGCACGGCCGCAGGTACAGGCCCGCGCCGTCAGCGAGCTCGCGCTTGCCCATGAGTCCCATGAAGCGGCTCCAGGGGTTGTCGGCCATGGTGACGTCACGGGCGACTGTCGCTCCCCCGGCCGTCACCAGGCGGAAGCTGCGTTGTGTCGAAGCCACGGGCAGGATCGTAACGACCTGGATCCGGCTTGGCGTGTTCGTCGTCAGGTCGTCGCGCGGCTGTCGACGACGGTGACGCGGGGCGGCGGCGACGCCGGCTTGGGTGACGTGGCGGCGAATGGCCCCGAGCGCCCTGCGTGGCGGGCGCGCTCTACGTGGTCGGGCGGTTGTCCGGGATCGTGACGCGGACCTCGGTCCCGAGCCCGAGTCCGCTGCGGACCTGTACACGACCGCCCACGAGTGCCGCCCGCTCTCGCATCTCGATCATGCCGAGACCATCCGTGCGGCCGAGGCGCGCATCGGTGGCGCCGACATCGAACCCGTCGCCGTCGTCCTTCACCACCGCGACCACCATCGCCGGCAGGAAGGAGATGATCGTGTCGACCCGCTGCGGGCGCCCATGGCTGAGCGCGTTGTCGATCGCCTGCTCGAGGATTCGGTAGGTCGTGATCTCGGCGAGCGCGGGCATCCGCCGCTCGGTCCCGAGGATGTGGAGCAGGAGGTTGCCGCGAGCCGTCCATCCGGCGAGCAACTCGCGGATCGCTCCCACGAGTCCCCGGTCGGGGTTGAGCGGCAGCAGACCCGAGATCACCTCGCCGAGACGCTCCGACGCGTCAGCGGCGGCCGTGCGGCACCGTGAGCTCGCTCCGACCGCGGTGGCAGGTTCACGGGCAAGGCTCCGGCCGATCAACTCAGCTTCGAGTGCCGCGTCGGCGAGCCGCTGCATCGGGCCTTCGAGGATGAGCCTCGCGGTCTCGGCGTGCTCGATGTCGGCGATCTCGTAGATCTGGCGCGCCGCCTGGCTGTACCGGCTCGCGCGCTGATCGGTGTCCACCACCGACTGCCCGGGGACCTGCGCGAGCTCGTGACTGAGCTTGCGGAGCACCCCCTGCTCTGCGGCGATCTCGGTCAGGCGCATCCGGATTCCGGATGCACGCGCCTCGAGGCGCGTCACCTCAGTGCTGACCTCGAGGTTCTCATTGAATGTCGTGGCGATCTCGGCCAGGAGCGCCGGGGGCCGCGACGAAAGCGCCGGCAGGACGCCGAGCGCCGTCTGCCGGGCATCCTCGACCCGGCGGAGGCGGGCCAGCAGGTTGGCTCGCCGGGCCACGATCTCGATCAGCTGGCGCTCGAGCTCGGCTGCAAGCTCCTCGAGATCGACGGCGCGGCTGTCCATGTGAAACCGCAATCCGACCAGCGGGGCCCCCGCCACCCGGACATCGATGTGCCCCGCGGCGGTGGCTCTCTGCGCGGTTCTCACCCGACGATTATCGCCGGACGATGAACCGAAGACGCATCAGGTCGTAAAGAGTCCCGAGAGAGTCCCGCAGTGCGCTGACCCGTGAGTCCTCCTTGTGCTGCCACCGGACCGGGACCTCGACGACCGTCCAGCCCAGCCGGCGAGCTCGGAGCAGGACCTCCGCATCGAAGCCGAAACGCAGCGTTCGCAGCGGCTCGAAACACGCGACGGCGGATTCGGCGGTGAATGCCTTGAAGCCGCACTGGGTGTCGTGCAGCCCGCGCAGAGCGGCGACCTGGAGCATGCGGTTGTACGTCCGCCCCATCACCTCGCGACGTCCGGGTTGGTGCACATCGATCTGCGACTCGGGGAGCGCGCGTGACGCGATGGCGACGGCGCACGACCCGCGCAACTCCGCCAGCAGCCGCTCGATCTCCTCGATGGGCGTGCTCAGGTCGGCATCGCTGAAGACGCGATGCACACCCTTGGCGCTGAGCATCCCGAGGCGGACAGCGGCACCCTTCCCGGTGTTCCTCTCGAGCGCGAGGACCTGCATCTGCGGCCAGTCCACGGCGATCTTTCGCGCAAGCACGAGGGTTCCGTCGGAGCTCCCGTCGTCGACGACCAGCAGCTCGTACGGCTCGCCGCGGCCGTCGAGATACTCACGCATCCGGACGAGGCTCGCGGGAAGGCGCTGTTCCTCGTTGTATGCGGGAACGATGATGCTCAGCACCGGGCAATCATGCCTGCGGAGAGCCCGTGGTTCTGGCTGCTTCACGACGTTCGAGCCACCAGTACACGGGAAGCACAGCTTGTCGACGAACTCGCCACGGTTGGATCGCGAGCCGCCACGCCCATTCGAGACCGACTCTGCGCACGAGCGAGGGTGCGCGACGCACGCGTCCGGCGAGGAAGTCGAGCGAGCCTCCGACCCCGATGCCCGCGCCCGCGCCGATTCGAGCAAGGTTGCGCTCGAGGAACTGCTCCTGCCTGCCCGCGCCGAACGCAGCGAGCACGAGGTCGGGCCGCGCCTCGTAGAGCCGCACCGCCGTGGCGGAGTCGGGTGCTCCGGCGCTTGCGGCCACGACGCGGAGCCGTGGATGCGC
>JBAUTG010000043.1:0-9978 GCA_049582105.1 Candidatus Dormiibacterota bacterium
GCCGAGATCGCCAGCATGATGTTGCCCAGACCGCGCCCGAGGACGAGGTACAGGACGATGGCGACGAGGATCCCGGGGATGCCGTAGAAGATGTTGATGAACACGCTGATGACGGTGTCCACCCACCCACGGAAGTACCCCGCGATCAGGCCGACCACAACGCCGATCGTGAGCACCACCAGCGAGGTGCCGAGGCCGACGATGAGCGAGATCTGCGCTCCCTGCATCATCCGGCTGAGGAGGTCGCGCCCCAGGTCGTCCGTGCCGAGTGGGTGTCCGGCGCTCGGACCGAGGTAGGTCAGCGTGTTGGGCAGGATCGTCGCGGGGTTGTACGGTGTCCAGAAGATGGCGACGATGGCAACCAGGAAGAGCAGAAGGAGGTAGACCAGCGCCGCCAGTGCGAGGCGGTTGCGCCGGAGGCGGCGGAACCCGTCCCGCCAGAGCCCGACCTGCGCCCGGGCGACAGTACCGCCCGCGTATTCCTGCTCAAAGACGGGGGTCGCGATAGTGGCCATCAGTATCTAATCCTCGGGTCAACGACGGTGTACAGCAGGTCCACAATGAGGTTCGCAATACCGATCAGCAACGCATACACGGTGAACACCGCCACCGTCACGTTGTAGTCGGCCCCCAGGATGCTCTCGACGAATTCCTTGCCCAGTCCTGGGATTCCGAAGATGTTCTCGATGATGACGCTGCCGGTGATGATGCTGATGACCAGCGGTCCGAGGATGCTGATCACCGGGATGAGCGCGTTGCGCAGCGCGTGACGGATGGTCACGACACGGGTCTTCAAACCCTTCGCTCGCGCGGTGCGTATGTAGTCCTGTTGCAGCACCTCGAGCATCGCGGCGCGCGTGATTCTCGTTACCTGACCGGACGTGTAGAAGCCCAGGATGATCGCCGGCAACGACAGCTCCACGAGCGTCCCGTAGGTTCCCGTCCAGATCGCCGGATAGGAGATGACCCCGTTGGTGAGCGTGGGGAGGAAGTAGCTGAAGACCAGAACGCCGAGCCCGGCGAACACGAAGCTCGGCACGCTGTATCCGATGACCGCGATCGACGTGAGCGTGTAGTCGACCCAGGAGTTCTGGCGCATCGCGGCAATAACACCGAAGGTGGTGCCCAGACCGATCGTGATGAGCAGCGCGGTGCCGCCGAGCTCTGCGCTGACACTCAACTCACGCATCACAAGCGGTGTGATCGGCAGGCCGCGGATCTGGAACGACACTCCCAGGTTGCCGTGGAGCGCGTTGAGGAGGAAGTTCCAGTACTGCACCAGGACCGGTTGGTCGAGACCGTACTCGTGGAGGAGGAGCTGCAGGGCCCTGCCGTGCACGCGGTCGCTTTCGAACGCGTTCCCCGGCAGGGTGTGCACGGTCACGAAGACCAGGAAGGACACCGCGATCAGCGTGAAGACGATCAACGCCAGGCGCTGTGCGATGTAGAGGAGCGTACCCCGGGTCAGCATCTACGTTGTCCTCCACATACAGCAAAGGCAAAAGGCGCCCGGCTCGGTGCCGGGCGCCTTCTAATCGGTTCTAGTCGCGCCCTTTAGTGACTGAGAATCTTGATCTCATTCCAATAGTGGTCGAAGGCGGTGTTCGAGCCGGCTCCGCTCACGTAGGACTGGATGAGGAAGTTCCCCACGGAATAGTAGAGCGGGATGTAGACAACATCGTTCTGAAGGATCTGCGCGAGCTGGTTGTACAGCGGAAGCGCTGTGGTCAGCGGCTCGGCATCGGCCTGCTTGAGGATGGAGTCGTACTGGGGATCGTCGAACCCGCTGGTGTTGGCGCCTGCGGAGGTGGCATACACGCCCCAGAGGTTGTCGTACCAGTCCTGCGGGTGGTTGTAGTCGAACTGCCAGCCGTCGCGCGAGATGACGTACTTGCCGGTGAGACGGTTGCTGATGAAGATCGACGCATCCGAGACCGAGTTCAGCGTCACGTTGAGCCCAAGATTGGTTTTCCATTGGCTCTGCAGGTACTCGGCGACGCTCTCGTTGAGGCTGCCCGCGTTGTACGAGTAGGTGACGCTCTTGGTCAGCGCGCCCGTCGGGTCGTACTGCTTGAGGAGCGACTTCGCCTGGGTGGCATCGAACTTCGCGAGCGGGTCGCTGTTCGGGCCGCCGTTACCGACGAGGCCGCTGGTGATCAAGCCGCCGGTTGCCGCCGAGCAGATGAGGTTGTGGCACACCGTCGTGGCCAGGCCCTGCTTGTCGACCGCGAGGTCGAAGGCCAGGCGGAGACCCTTGGCCGCCGCAGACTCACCGACGAACGGTCCGCCTGTTGCGGGATAGCCGATGTTGAAGCTCGCCCACGTGGTGCGCCCCTTGGGCTGGGTCAACAGATTCGCCTTCTCGCGCGAGTTGGCCTGGATCGCCAGGATGTTCGCCAGCGGGATGATGCCGCTGTCGCCGCCGTAGCCGATGATGTCGTACCCCTTCTGGAAGAAGGCGTCAACGGTCGTCGGTGCGGTCGACGGGTCCTTGATGTCGATCTTGATGGTCTGCAGGGTGGGCTTCGGAGAACCCCACCAGTTCGGGACCGCCGAGAACACGATCGACTGCTTGGGCGTGTAGGAGGTGATCTTGTAGGCGCCGGTGCCGACGAGGTCGGCGGGCGTCTGCCACCAGTTGACGGGATCGACACCCGTGCCGTTGATGACCTTCTCGTCGACGATCGCGCCGACCGTGCCTTCGAGTGTCCAGGCCGTGAGGCACCAGCCGCATCCGCTGGCCAGCTTGATCTGAACGGTCTCAGGATCCGTCGCAGTGAGGCCGCTCATCATGAACGAGGAGTTCCCGGCGGCGAGCTGCTTCTCGATGTTCGCCTGGAAGGTTGTGGGTGTGCCGGACGACGGCGGCGAGCCGGCGGCCTTCTGCACGTCACCGTAGCCCTCAACCGCGCTGAGGATCGACGAATACGCGCCGTGCAGTGCGACCGCACGGTTCCACGAGTACAGCACGTCCTTCGAGGTGACCGGATCACCGTTGGAGAATTTGGCTGCGGGGTTCAGGTGGATCGTGTAGGTGAGACCGTCGGCGGAGATGCCACCATTGGCCGCCGTCGGCACGGCCGAGGCGATGTCCGGAACGATGTTGAGGTTGGCGTCGAAGCGCCAGAGGTTGTCGAACACGTTCTGCATGAGCTCGGTGTCGACTTCCGCATCCATCTCGCCGGGATCCCACGTACCGGGGTCCTGGAAGACCGGGAAGTGGAGCACCTGGGAGCTTGCCAGCGCGCCCGAAGTCGGTCCGCTGCTGGTGCTACCGCATGCCGCGGCGGCGAGAAGGCCAAGCACCCCAAGGCCAATCCCACCAATTGTCAGTTTATGTGGTCGCAAGTCCAGATCCTCCCGTTTATGGCTGATCGTTTGCCTGGCCCAGGGTTCTTGGCCCGGGCCGATCTCAGATTGTGAGACGTGCGCCGGATCATATCGAGTCGGTCCACCCCATGCGGGGCGCCGGACACGGAAATCATCCTGATGGGTGACCGGCGGCTTCGGATTTCGTCACGTTGAGGGATGCCCGCGACGGTCCGTTTGTGCAGTTCGGCGCCGGACCGGCCGGTGTCCGGACGCTGCGGCGCTCGCCTGGTGGAGCCAGGGAGGATCGAACTCCCGACCTCTTGCATGCCATGCAAGCGCTCTCCCAGCTGAGCTATGGCCCCGCCGGTCATGGTACCGGGCAGACCGCGTGGAACGCGACCAGGCGGACTGCCGTCAATCGATCGCCATCGGTCGAGGATTGCAGTCAATCCAATGCGGCGATTGCATCCGCCCAGCCCGGTATTGGACAATGACGGCGTTAGCCGCGTCGCGGCGATTGGATCGCCGCGATTGCACGACTCTCAGCGTCCCAGGAGGCTCCATGCCCGATTCCGGCGATCGCGACCTTGCCAACGGCGCCACCTCGCCGGTCCTTCAGGCTGCGGAGCGTCTCGTGGTCCGTATCGAGGCATTGGTCAACCAGGTCGCTGAGCTGAAGGCTGACAACGCCGCGCTCCGGCGCGAGGTGCGGGCGGCGGTTGCCCTCCTCGAGCGCGCCGGCGACGCTGCCGCTCCGCCGCGCAGCGTCAGGAGGGCCGCCTCTTCCACGCTTCGGCATGCGAAGGGTCGCCGGCGCGGCAAAGGGCCGAAAGGCCGCGCGACGCCGGCTTCCGTGACACCGGACATCGTCCTCGCGACGATCGGCAAGCTCGGGTCGGCGACGGCGTCGGAGATTGCAAGGGAGCTGAGCGGCCTTGGCGACCCGGTGTCGGGTCGCGCGGTTCGCTGGCTGGCCGAGCGCGCCGGCGCCGCCACGACGGTGGGGGAGGACGGGCAGCTCCGCTACCGCCTTCCCAGCTCGCCCCCTCGGGCGTACTGACCGCCCGCTGCTCGTCCAGGGCGGATGCCGAGGTGATCCGCCTATGGCGATGCTCGCCGGTGTACTACACTTCGATGTATGCCTTTCTCTGCAAATACACATACTCGACTAGGAACGCGCCGGATCGTGCTCGCCGTCGCCGCGGCCGTGATCCTGGCGGGCGCTGCCGGTTGGGTGGCGGTCAACCAGGGAGCGAGCGCCGCTCCGGTTCCCGTCGGCGAGACGGTCGATCCGCCGGCCCCGCCGACGGTGCTCGTCTTCGTGAGTGGCGCGGTGGAGCATCCGGGGCTCTATGAGCTGAGCCCCGACGCGCGCGTGGCGGACGCGCTCGCAGCCGCCGGGGGGATCACGACTCTCGCCGACCCGGGACATCTGCCGAACATGGCGGAGCGGGTGCATGACGGGCGGCAGATCAATGTCCCCTTTCTCAAGTCCGGCACGACGGCTGCGAAGCTCGATATCAACACGGCAGCCCAGGATGAGCTTGCCGCCGTCCCGGGCATGCCACCGGGGCTGGCTGCGGCGATCGTCGCCTACCGCCATGAATGGGGTCCATTCACGACGATGAGCCAGCTCCACGCCGATCTGGGGGTCGACCCGGCGACCGTCAAGGGGCTCGAGCACTACCTCCGTGTCGTCCTCCCCGCCCAGTGAGCCGGGTCGTGGGTTCCGGCCCCGGGCGGCGGGCAACCTTGATAGGGGGAGCCTTCGCGCTCGCGTGCGGCGTGGGGTTCGCCGTATCGGCAACCCCGTCGGTCGCGATTCCCACGGCGCTCGCCGCCATCGGCGCGGGCCTTGTGGTGGGCGCGATCGGGCGAGGCGGTGCGCTCGCTGCGCTCGCCGTCGGCGTCGCCCTCGCGCTCGGTCTCCTTCGCGGTTCGCTGGCCGTGGTGCTGCCGGGACCCGGGACCATCGACGGCCACTTCGCCGTCCATCCCCTCATCCTCGAGGGGACGGTGCGGAGCTCGGACCCGGTCACCGGTTCGAACGCCATCGTCGACGCGACCCACATCGCCGGCTCCGACACCGATCGTTCGGTCTCGGGCGGCGTGCTCGTCACAGGCCCCCTGGTGCCGGCGCTCTCACCCGGCGACCGGGTGGAGGTTGATGCTGCAGGGCTGCGTCCGCTGAACCGCCGGCCGGGAGCCGACTCCGCCGGCACGCTCGAGCGAGACGGGGTCGAAGCGATGGCCATCTCGCCACAGGTGTTCGTGCTCGCGGCGGGCGGGGTGTCGGTCGCCGGCGCTGTTGCGGATGCTCAGCAGTGGCTGACCTCGGCGGTCGATCGCGAGGTGGCCGAGCCGGCGGCCGCGCTGCTGCTCGGTATCGCCTTCGGCATCCACCAACCCCTGAGCAGCGATGTCCGAACCCCGCTTCAGGATGCGGGACTGATCCACGTCGTGGTGGTCTCGGGTTTGAAGGTGGTGCTGATCGTCGGCCTGCTCGGTGCGATGGCGCGGACATTGCAGTGGTCACCGCGGCAGACCCTGCTCATCGTCGTGCCCGTTGTCACCGCGTATGTCGTTGTCAGTGGCGCCGGTCCCGCGGCCATACGCAGTGCGGTGATGGCGGGGACGGGGCTGCTCGCCTCGTCGGGCGGGCGGCGCACCGACCCGATCCCGCTGCTCGCGCTCGTTGCCGCAGTCATGCTCGGGCTCACGCCGGCTCTGATCGAGGACCCCGGGTTCCAGCTGTCGTTCGTCGGTACCGCCGGCATCCTCCTCCTCGCGGCGCCGATCGCGGGGCGGTTGCCGGGTCCTCGCCTGCTGGCCGAGCCATTCGCGGTGACCGTGGCGGCGCAGATCGCCACGGTGCCCGTCATGGCGGGAACGTTCGGGGTGATCGCCCTCGGAGGGCCGCTCGCCAACGCGCTGGTCCTGCCCTTGCTGCCGATCATGATCGTCTCCGGCGGAGCCGGTGCCATCCTCAGCGCGCTGCATCCCGGGTGGGGCTGGGTTCTCCTGCAGGGGACCGCGGCCGGCACCGCGCTGATCACGACGATCGCTCGGGTGATTGCGGGAGTCCCCGGAGCGGCGGTGCAGATCGGGAACTGGCCGGCCGCGTGGTCGCTCGCCGAGGTGGCCGCCTTGTTCGCGGCGCTGGCGGTGCTCGCGCTTTCCAGTCGCGAGCGGCGAGGCGCACCCTGATGCGCGTCCGCGCGATCGCCGGCGCAATCGCCGCCGGCGCGGTCGCCGCGGCCATGACATGGGTGGTGACGTCGCGGCCCGACGGTCTGCTCCATGTGACCGTTCTCAACACCGGTTCGTCGACCTCGGTCCTTGTGCGAACGGGGACGGGAGGCAACGTGCTCATCGACGGCGGCTCATCGCCGACGCTGCTGCTGGCCGCACTCGGCCGTGTCATGCCACCGGCTTCGAACCACCTCGACCTCGTCGTGCTGACCGGTGGTGAACAGGCGGCGGTGAATGGGCTGAAGGGCCTGCCGGGGCACTACTCGGTCGGCTCGGTCGTCACCCCCGGCGGCCTCAGTCCCGGCGCTGACAGCATCGTCGCGGCGCTCGAGGGAGGGGGCGCAAACGTGCTCGACCCCGACGGTGGCGCGTGGTCGTTCGGCGGTGCCACATGGCGATGTCTCGGCTTCATCGCGGTCGCCACCGCCGCGAGCATGTGCGCCGTGATCGTCGGCGATCGGACGGGCCGTGCCCTCATCCTCGGCGGCGCCGGGACGGCCGACCAGGAGGATCTGTGCGCCGTGTTCGGAGGTGCTCTCGTCGCGAACCTCGTGGTGACTCCGCCCGGTGGTGCGATGTCGCCGGTGCTCCTTGCCACTGCGCGGCCGCTGGAGCTTGCGGTGCCGGTTGCCCAGGGCGTTCCGGCCACACCTGCGCCACCCGGGTACCTCGCTGATCGAACCGGCGTCGACGGTGATCTCGCCTACGCCGGTGGCGTCAGCGGTCTTGCGGAGAGCGCGTGAGCGGCGTGCTCGGCACCGTTCGGACCACATGTGTCGTCGCCCGTGCCGAGGAAGGCGGCGCCGCCCCCCGCGATGAGTGGGGCCAGGACCCGCCACGAGCAAGGCGGCGAACCTCGTCATGGAGATGCGACGCGTTTCCGCGCGTCGCGGCTCCCGATCTGACCCTCGAGGATGGCGCGAGTGCTGCCCGGATCCAGGAGGTCACGGCGGCGGCCGATACTTCGCTGATGGCCACCGTTGCACCGCTCAACCCGCTGACGCTCATCCACGGTGAGGACCGCTACCTCGTCGATCGGGCGGTGAGCGCATGGCGAGATCGGGCGCGGCCCGCCGAGCTGGACGTCGAGCTCTTCGACACACCCGGGCGGCTGGATGAGCTCCGCCACGCCATCGCGGAAATGCCCCTCTTCGACCCCGAGCGCGCGATCCTGGTTCGCGATCCGCCGCAGCTCACCGGCGCATCGAAGCGGGGCGGCGCCGATCCGCCGGAGCGACTCGCAGCGATCCTCGGCGAAAGGGCGCCCACCACGGTGATCTGCCTCGTCTCCCACGCGAAGGTCCCTGATCGAAACCCGGTGCTGGCAGCCGTCCGCGCGATGCACGGCGCCGTCCAGTTCCTTGGCGCCGTCAAGGGCCGCGAGCTTCGGACCTGGGTCGACGGCGAGATCGCCGCTCGGCGGCTTCGCCTCGGGCCGGGTTCCGTCGACCATCTCATCAGGGTCGCCGGACCGGACCTCGGTAGCATCGCCTCGGAGCTCGACAAGCTCGTGGCCTACGCCGGCGGGCGGCCCCTCTCGATCGGCGACCTCCGTGCTGCGGTCGCGGGTGATGCGGCGACCGGCCTGTACGACACGCTGGGCGATCTTGTCGGACCGACTCCGGCCAGGGGCGCCGAGGCGATCGACCACCTTCTGTCGGAAGGCCGTCCAGCCCAGTATCTCCTCGCCATCCTCGCCGGCCAGATCCGCGACCTCGTCCTCGCCCAGGCTCACATCCAGGCGCACGGCTCCGCGTCAGGCCTTGCCTCCGAGCTGGGCAAGCCGGACTGGGCCGTCGATCGACTCGTCCGTCAGGCGCGTGCCGTTCCGGCCGGTCTCGCAGCCGGCTGGCTTGGCGCGCTCCACGACGCGGACCGGAAGCTCAAGACGGGCGCGATCTCCGACACCGATGGTTTGCGCCTGGCCGTGCTCGGAGCAGCGGCTGAGCTGACCGCGGCGCGCACGGCCAAGCCAGACTAGGAGCCCGACCCGGTTACTTCGCCTTGGGTGCCTTCGCGGGGGATTTGGCAGGCGCGGCCGCGGTCTTCGGCGCCGCCTTCGGAGCAGCCGCCTTCGCGGTGACCGCCTTGGCAGTGGTCACCTTGGCTGCGGGAGCCTTCCCGGCGGCCTTCGGTGCCGCTTTGGATGCTGGCGTTCGCGCAGACGGCTTCGCGCTCCGGCCCTTGGCGCCGCCCACGGCTGCGGATCGCACCGCTGCGCCTTCGGCGCCTTCGGCAAGGTTGGACAGGCGTGCGGCCATCGTCGCAAGGCGCGATTTGCGACGCCGAACGTTGTTGCGATGCAGCACACCCTTCTCGGCCGCGCGGTCGAGCGCCTTGATCGCCGCGTGCAACTCGGCTTCGCCGGTCGGACCGCCTTCCTCGAGGAGCGCGTGGCGCGCCTTGATCACCTTGGTGCGGACAGCAGATTTCACCGCACGGTTGCGCACGTGCTTCCGTTCGCTGGACCTGATGCGCTTGCGCGCCGATCGGGAGTTGGCCATGCTCGCTCTTCTACGTCTCTCTTGGTCTGGGGCGCGCCGCCCGGGCGGCATACCAGCCAGGGACGCACGAAGGCAGCAGTATATCAGCGTCCGTGTCTCGCCTCCCCGTGCGGGTTGTCCCCGCATACGCAAAGTTGAATCTCTCGTTGTCCATCGTGGCGCGGCGAGCAGACGGGTGGCACGACATCGACAGCGTGCTGGTCCCGATCGACTGGCATGACCTGGTCGGCGTCAGCCTCACGTTTGCGGACACGAACTCGGTCTCGCTCTCGGTGACCGGTCCCGTCGCCGGGGGGGTGCCCACCGGCGACGGCAACCTGACGGTGCGCGCTGCCAAGGCGCTCGCCACCATCGCCGGCCGGCCACTCGAGATCCGGCTCTGGCTGAGCAAGAGCGTGCCTCATGGCGCAGGGTTGGGCGGCGGGTCGGCTGATGCCGCGGCAGTCCTGCGGACGGGGGCGGGATTGCTCAACGCGGTCGGGATCGCCACCGACCCGGCTGCGGTTGCCGAGGCGGCGCTGAGCATCGGGAGTGACATCCCGGCACTGCTCGCTCAGGGGGCCCAACGGGTCCGTGGACGCGGGGACCTGCTCGAGCCGCTCAGGACCCCGTCACTCGATATCACCGTCGTCTCGACGGTGCCGAGCTCCACCGCGGCGACGTACGCGGCCGTGCGACCCGAGGAGATCGGGGATGACGAGCGATCATCACGACTTGCGCGATCGCTGAATGCCGGGCTCGCCCCTGACGACGCGCTCATGGGCAGCGCGCTCGAGCGCGCTGCCTGCCGCGCCGACCCGCAGCTCGCGATCGCGATCCGGCGTGTGCGCGACGTCAGGCCGGATGTCGCATGGCACCTCACCGGCAGCGGCGGCGCGGTGTTCGCGCCCGGCGCCACACGCGCCGACGC
>JBAUTG010000044.1:0-25310 GCA_049582105.1 Candidatus Dormiibacterota bacterium
GCGTCGTCACGACCGGGGTCTCGGTTGGCGGACTGTTCGAGGTGTCCGAACCGCACGCCACGAGGGCGCCCGTCGCCGCCAGCGCGATCAGAGGAATCAGCGACTGCCGCATAGCGCCGGAGGGTACCCGCTGCGGCCGGTTCATGCACGTCTCAAGCGCTTGCGGGGACGTCCTGGTCGGCCTGGAGCACGGGTGCGAAGAGATCGCCGCGCTCGGCGACGCGCTGCGCGATCGTGGCGATCGTCCAGCGATCGGGGCGAAGCTCCGGATCGTCGAGCTCCTCCCACGCAATGGGCGTCGAGACGGGGGCTCCCGGCGCCGGACGGAGCGAGTACGGGGCGGCGAGGGTCTTGTTGATGATGTTCTGCGTGTAGTCGATGCGGATGCGGCCGGTTCGCTTCGCAACCGACCACTCCCAGCTGACTCGTCCTGGTGCGGCCTCGTCGATCGCGCGGCCGACCTCCTCGACCCAGTGGCGCACCTCCGCGTAATCCGGGCCGCGTCGCACCGGGACATAGATCTGGAGACCCGTCTGGCCGCTGGTCTTGATGACTCCGTGCATCGCATAGTGGTCGAGGGCGGCCTTCACCAGCTTCGCGATGTTGATGACGTCCTGGAACGTTGCAGGCTCGAAGGGGTCGAGGTCGAAGACTGCCCAGTCCGGTCGGTTCGGCTCGTCGATGCGCGAGTGCCAGGGATGCAGATCGATCACGCCGGCGTTCGCGACCCACGCGAGAGTCGCGATCTCGTTGACGACGATGTACGTCTTCGTCTTCTCGCCGTGGTACGTCCACGATTCGATCCACTTGGGAGCGTGCTCCGGCTTGTCCTTACGCCAGAAGGACTTTCCGTCGATCCCGTCCGGGAAGACCTGCATGGAGAGCGGACGATCACGAAGGTACGGAAGCATGTACGGGGCCATGCGAACGTAATACTCAATCATGTCCCGCTTTGTCAGGCCGTCTGCAGGCCAGAGGACCTTGTCCAAGTTGGTCAGAGGAAGACGACGGCCTGCGACCTCCCAACGTGCATTTCCGTGCAGGGTTCTCAGGATTTCGAGCGACGAATTGATGTCGGGGTCCTGTCCCGGTGCGGGCCCCGCGGCCGCACCGGCGCTGGGTTTCTGGCCACCTGTGCGCGCTTGACCACGCGAACTTGGTGCGTTGTCTGAGGGGGACTGTGCAGCGGGCACTCCTTCGTTGCCAGAAGCTTCGGTGCGTTGCACATCGTCGACCTTGGTTTTGATGTTTTCGGGGCTTGCGTCTTCGATCGTCTGGTCGGGTCTGAGGGTTTGGAATGCGGGATGGCGCAGCATTCCTTCGTTCGTCCACTCGGAGTAGCGGACCTCGCAGACGAGCTCGGGCATGACCCACGTTGCCGGCTCTGATGTCCTCGGCGTCCTGTCGAGCTGGCAGGTTGGGACAACGAGCGGGGTGAGACGTTCCTTGATGTCTCGCAACGTCTTCTCGTCGAAGCCGGTGCCGACCTGACCACAGTGCACGAGGCGCCCGTCGACGAGAACAGCGAGGATGAGCGCGCCGAGCTGCGAGGTCCGCCGACCGCGACCGGCTGTATATCCGGCAATCACACAGGACTGGCTCCGCCAGGACTTGATCTTCACCCAGTCGGGCGTGCGCAATCCAGGGCGGTACGCCGAGTCGGCGCGCTTGCCGACGATCCCCTCGACACCGGAGGTGCGGGCAACCTCGAAGAGTGCGATGCCGTCGCGCTCGACGTGCTCGGCGAAGAGGATGGAGGGCGAGTCGACGATCGTCTCGCGCAGCGTCTTCTTGCGAATGCGCAGTTCCGTGGCGAGCATGTCCCGGCCTTCGAGCTGCAGCAGGTCGAACGCGATGAATGTCACGGGGTGCTCGGCGGCGATGCGCCGTGCGTCGCTCTCCCGCCCCACGTTGATGCGTTGCTGCAGACGCTCAAACGAAGGACGGCCCTCGGCGTCGAGGACGGTCAGCTCGCCGTCAACCACGGCCTGGCGCGCCTTGATGCCCGCTCTGATCGCACGCGCCTCCGGGTACCGCGAGGTCTCGTCGCCGCCACGCCGGCCGGTGATACGGATCGCGTCTCCCGAGACGCTCACCATCGCGCGAATGCCGTCATATTTCAACTCGAAGATCCAGCCCTCTCGCGAGAAGGGTTTGTCGATCGGCGTGGCGAGCATCGGCGCCGGGGCTCGGGCTGCGCCATCGGTGGCCGCCACCGGTGCCGGTGTGACCGTTCCACCCCGGGCTCTGGCCCGCCTCATCTCCCGAGGATCCCCGCCGCCCTCCTTCGCGATCTCCGCGAGGCTTCTGCCGGTCTTGACCGAAACATCGAGGTCGATCGCCTCGAAGACGGGCACCACAGAGGCGTCGCGTTTCTTGAGCATCAGCCAGTTCTTGGTCCCGTCGCTGCTGCCACCGTACTGTCGGCCGCGCTCACCGATGTGGATGAGCGCGAACTCCCCCGAGATCTTCGTGCCGCTGAGCCTGAACTTCACGTCACCGCGGACTCTCGACCGCTCGACGTCCTCGGCGGATTCCTTGATCCATTCGAAGGTTCCGATGTCCCACAGCATCACGGTGCCGGCGCCGTAGCCGGACGGGATGACCCCCTCGAATTCGCCGTAGTCGATGGGGTGGTCCTCGGTCTGCACCGCAAGGCGCTTCTTCGAGGGATCGAGCGTCGGACCCCTCGGGATCGCCCAGGAGAGGAGGACCCCGTTGTGCTCGAGGCGAAAATCGAAGTGCATGCGCGTGGCCCGATGTTTCTGCACGCAGAAGCGGTGCCCATGGGGCAGCAGGTCCCAGGCCGAGCGCTCCGAGTCGGCACGTCCGATCGGGTCTCCGCTGGGCTCCGGCGTCTGTTTGAAGTCACGCTTGCGGCGGTATTCCTGGAGAGCCTCTTCAGGCACGTCCGCGACCTTCAAAACGATGCGCGGAGCAACCGGCGCGGACAATGGCCCTCACGCTCGTGATGCTAGTGCAGCGTACCCCCTCCAGGAGAGCGAAACAGGCAGCCGGGCTGGTAGAATAGAGACATCTGGAACGGCCGATTTGAGCGATCAGCGCTGGACAATCGTGCGGTTTCACCTATGGCCCCACTTCAAAGACTCACGTCACCACCGGAGCATCACCGATAACCGACACCGCACGCCCCGAGCGCCCCGAAAAGATGGCGGACGAGCCAACCCCGAACCGCACTGACGACGGCTCGAGGCGGCATCCCCACCGGCCGCATTGCCAAGGACACGAGTAGTGGCTGACCCAGCCCCAGCTCCGTACTCGGCCGCCCAGATCCAGATTCTGGAGGGACTCGAGCCTGTCCGGCGCAGACCCGGTATGTACATCGGGTCCACTGACCTCCGTGGCCTCCATCACCTTGTGGTCGAGCTTGTCGACAACAGCATCGACGAGGCCCTGGCCGGATGGTGCGACACCGTCAAGGTCGTCCTCCACGCCGACAAATCCGTGTCAGTCCTCGACAACGGGCGCGGCATCCCCGTCGGCATGCATCCCACCGCCAAACGCTCGGCGCTCGAGGTCGTGCTCACGACGCTGCACGCGGGTGGAAAGTTCGGAGGCGGGGGCTACAAGGTTTCCGGCGGCCTCCACGGAGTCGGGCTTTCCGTCGTCAACGCGCTGAGCGAGCGCCTGCTCGTCGAGGTCTATCTCGACGGCCAGGTGCATCGCCAGGAGTACACGCGCGGCGTGCCGGACGCGCCCGTCGCGGTGGCCGGCAAGACCAACCGGCGCGGCACCTACGTCCGCTTCTGGCCGGACCCGGAGATCTTCCCGGAGATCGACTTCTCGTGGGAGATCATCCAGAACTCCCTGCGCAGCTATGCGTTCCTCAACAAGGGCATCACGATCCAGCTCGCGGACGAGCGCGACGACGCCGCATACACGTTCCATTTCGAGGGCGGGATCCAGTCCTTCGTGCGTTATCTCAACGCCAACCGCAACGTCATCAACGTCAAGCCGATGTACGTGGAGCGGGAGATCGACGGCAACGTCGTCGAGATCGCGTTGCAGTATCAGAACACCGTCTTCACCGAACACGTTCTGGCGTTCGCGAACAACGTGCACACCGAGGAGGGTGGCGCGCATGTCACCGGTTTCCGCACCGCGCTGACCGCGACGCTGAACAAGTACGCGCGGAAGGCGGCCATCCTCAAGGAGCAGGACCCGAACCTCACGGGCGACGACGTCCGTGACGGGCTCACGGCGGTCATCAGCGTCAAGCTTCGCGAGCCGCAGTTCGAAGGGCAGACCAAGACCAAGCTCGGCAACAGCGAGGTGACGGGTCAGGTCTCGACGGTGCTGAGCGACGCGCTCATGCAGTACCTCGAGGAGAACCCCGGCGACGGACGCAAGATCATCGATCAGTCGCTCACGGCGGCGCGCGCTCGTCAGGCGGCGGCGAAGGCTCGAGACCTGGTGCAGCGCAAGTCACTCCTCGAGTCGGCGACGCTGCCCGGCAAGCTGGTGGACTGCAGTGAGCGCGACCCCGCGCACTGCGAGATCTTCATCGTCGAGGGATTGTCTGCAGGCGGTACCGCCAAGGAGGCTCGCGAGCGCCGCAACCAGGCGATCCTGCCGCTGCGAGGCAAGATCCTGAACGTCGAGAAAGCCCGAGCCGACAAGATCCTCGGCAACGAGCAGATCAAGGACCTGATCATGGCGCTGGGCGGCGGGTTCGGCGAGACGTTCAGCGTCGACAAGCTTCGCTACCACCGCATCGTGCTCATGGCCGACGCGGACGTCGACGGATCGCACATCCGCACGCTGCTGCTCACGTTCTTCTGGCGCCACCTGCGCCCGCTCGTCGACGGCGGCTACCTCTACCTCGCGCAGCCGCCGCTGTACAAGCTCGAGAAGGGCAAGGGACGCAACAGGCAGACCGAGTACGCCTTCAGTGACGACCAGCGCGACGACAAGGCCAAGTCGATGGGCCGGGACACGGAGATCTCCCGGTACAAGGGTCTCGGCGAGATGATGTCCGAGGAGCTGTGGGCGACGACCATGGATCCCGAGCGGCGAGTGCTGTTGCAGGTCGGTGTCGCCGATGCGCTCAAGGCCGACGACATCTTCGACCGGCTCATGGGCTCGGACGTCGAGCCCCGCAAGCGCTTCATCCAGACCCACGCGACGAGCGTGCGCAACCTCGACGTCTGATGTCCCTCCCGATCGCGGTGGACGCGATGGGCGGCGACCACGCCCCGGCAGAGATCGTCCGCGGCGCGCTCCGCGCCGTCAACGAGCACGGGATCTCCGTGACACTGGTCGGAAAGCGCGAAGCGGTTGAGGCCGAGCTGCGGAGCGCCGGGAGCGCGGCGGGCGCGATCCCGGTCGTCGATGCTCGTGAGGTCATCGAGATGAACGAGCATCCCGCAAACGCGGTGCGCTCCAAGCGCGACTCGTCGCTCGTGAGGAGCTGCGCGCTCGTCGCAGCGGGCAGCGCACGTGCCGTGGTCAGCGCAGGCAACAGCGGGGCGATGCTTGCCGCTGCGCTCTTCACCATCAAGCGCATCGCGGGCATCAGCCGGCCCGCGATCGGAGCGTCCTTCCCGAGTGAGTCGGGCCAGACGTTCATGCTGGACGTCGGCGCCAACACCGACTGCAAACCGGAGTGGCTCGCGCAGTTCGCGGTGATGGGCGACGTGTACGCGCGCACCATGCTCGGTATCGAGCGCCCGCGCATCGCGTTGCTCAGCAACGGTGAGGAGGCGGAGAAGGGGTCCGAGCTCGTCCAGGCTTCGCATCCGCTGATCGCCGCCCTGCCGATCAACTTCGTCGGCAACGTCGAGGGGAAGGACGTCTTTCGCGGTGCCTGCGATGTCGTCGTGACCGACGGCTTCACCGGCAATGTCGTGCTCAAGGTTGCCGAGGGGATCGGTGATTTCCTCTTCTCGAGCATCGCTCGCGAGGCGCGAAAGTCGTTCGGTGGAAAGGTCGGCGGGGCGCTGCTCAAGCCGAGGCTGCGCCCGCTGCGCGACCGCGTGGATTACCGGAAGACGGGCGGCGCGCTCCTCCTCGGCGTTGCCGGCGAGGTGGTGATCGCCCATGGACGTTCGGATGCCGAGGCCACGATGAACGCGATCCGCGTCGCCGCGCGTGCCGCCGACCAGGGCGTCAGCAGCGTGATCGCGAACGCGGTGAGAACCCCCGCGGAGGTTGGAGTCCAGTAATGGCGATTTTCGAACCCGGTCAGATCCACCCGATCGAGCTCGAGGCGGAGATGCGCGCCTCCTACATGGATTACGCGATGAGCGTGATCATCAGCCGCGCGCTCCCGGACATCCGCGACGGGTTGAAGCCCGCGCAGCGGCGCATTCTCTGGGCGATGCTCGATACCGGCATGACAGCCGGAGCGCGCTACCAGAAGTGCGCAGCGGTCGTCGGTGAGGTGCTCGGGAAGTACCACCCGCACGGGGACTCGGCCGTCTACGACACGCTCGTGCGCCTGGCCCAGCCCTGGGTGATGCGCTATCCGCTCATCGACGGCCAGGGAAACTTCGGATCCGTCGACGGAGATCCGCCCGCCGCCTACCGGTACACCGAGGCACGCATGACCGCGGTGGCCATGAGCCTCGTGGACGACATCGAGAAGGATACCGTCGATTTTGGTCCGAACTTCGCGAACGTCCCCGGGGTTCGCGAACCGGTCGTGATGCCGTCGCTGCTCCCGAACCTGCTCGTCAACGGTGCGAGCGGCATCGCGGTGGGCATGGCGACCAACATCCCGCCGCACAACCTCGGAGAGATCTGCGACGCGGTGGTTCGGCTGATCGACGACCCGGACGCTGCGACCGAGGACCTGATCCGTATCGTCAAGGGACCGGACTTCCCAACCGGCGGGATCATCTACACGCGCGACATCGCCAACGTGTATGGCACCGGCCGCGGGCGGATCGTGATGCGCGCGCAGGTGGACTTCGAGGAGTCGAAGTCGGGGCGCGAGCAGATCATCGTTCGCGAGCTCCCATACCAGGTCAACAAATCACGCCTGATGCAGACGATCGCGGAACTGGTCAACGACCGGAAGATCGACGGCATCGCCGACCTCCACGACGAGTCTGGACGCGAGGACAAGGTCCGCATCGTCATCGAGTTGAAGTCGAACGCCCGTCCGCACACGGTGCTCAACAACCTCTACAAGCACACCCAGCTGCAGATGACGTTCGGCGCGCTGATGCTCGCCATCGTCGACGGACGGCCCCAGGTGCTGAGCCTCAAGGCGATGCTCCAGCACTACATCACCCATCGCCGGAACGTCGTCACACGACGCACCCGGCACGAACTGGAGACAGCGCGGGACAGGGCGCACATCCTCGAAGGACTCATCAAGGTCCTCGACAACCTCGACGAGACGATCCGGATCATCCGCGCGGCTCAGGACGAGAAGGCCGCGCAGACGGCCCTGGAGGCGCGGTTCCAGCTCACCGACCGTCAGTCCAAGGCCATCGTCGACCTCCGGCTCGGCCGCCTCACGCGACTCGAAAGCGGCAAGCTCCGCGAGGAGTACGAGGAGCTGATCAAGAAGATCAATCAGCTCGAGGAGTTGCTCGCGAACCCGCGGCTCATCGACGGAGTCATCAAGGACGAGGTCACCAACCTGCGCCGGCGTTTTGCCGACCCGCGTCGCAGCGAGATCCGCCACGACGAGCTCGAGATGAACGAGGAGGACCTCATCCCGCAGGAGCAGGTCTTCGTGACGCTCACGCATCGCGGGTATGTGAAGCGCATGCCCCTCGACACGTACCGAGCGCAGCATCGCGGCGGGAAGGGCATCGTCGGAGCGCGACGCTCCACCGACGAGGACTACATCGAGCACTCGACGACGGCGAACACACACAGTGACATGCTGTTCTTCACGAACCGCGGTCGCGTGTTCCGCCTGCGCACGCACGAGATCCCGGATGTGAAGCGCCAGGCGAAGGGCATCCCGATCATCAATCTCATCGATGTCGACCAGGGCGAGAAGGTGACTGCGCTGATCGACATGGAGGTCTTCAGCGACGAGCAGTACCTCGTCATGGTGACGAAGCTGGGTCAGATCAAGAAGACGCCCGCGGCGGCGTACGCCGCGGTGCGCCGCAACGGCCTGATCGCCATCAACCTGCAGGATGACGACGAGCTGAACTGGGTGCGCCGGTCCTCAGGTGGGGACCAGGTCCTCGTGGTGACGCGTCAGGGCAAGGGCTCGCGCTTCACGGAGAAGGAAGTGCGGCCGATGGGCCGCGACACCATGGGCGTGGGTGCGATCCGCCTGCGCAAGGGCGACGAGGTCGCGGGCTTCGACATCGTGAACCCCGCGGGCCACGTGCTCGTGATCACGGAGAACGGCTTCGGCAAGTTGACCCCCATGAGCGATTACCCGATCAAGAGCCGCAACATCCAGGGTGTCTACACCGTCGACCAGACGGCCATCCCGAAGATCGGCGAGATCGTCGGGATGCGCGTGGTCGACGCCCTCGATGAGGAGTTGATGGTCATCTCGACCATGGGTCAGGTGATCCGCATCCCGCTCGAACAGGTGCGCATCTCCGGCCGGCAGACCCGGGGCGTGATCATCATGCGGCTCGACGACGGCGACAAGGTCGCATCGATCGCCGGGGTGGGCGCGGTGGTCGCACTCGAGGCGTAATCTCGCGGTCGTGACCGAGATCTTCCGAATCGCCGATTCGTACGTCGGGGCGCTCTGTCGCCTCGACCCCTTCACGGCCACAGCCATCGGCGAGCCCGGGTACGACGACCAGGTCACCAACTACTCGCCGGACGGAGTCGACGCTCGCACCGACCTCGCCCGCCAGACGCTGCGCACCCTCGATGCGGCCAAGCCGGAGAACGACGCCGATCGCATCGCCGCGGCCGTCATGCGCGATCGGATCGAGGTGATGCTCGAGGGCTACGAGGCAGGCAACCCGTGGCGGCAGCTCTCCAACTTCGACTCCCCGATCTCGTTCATCCGCGCGGCTTTCGACGGCGCGCCGCGTGCGACTCCGGAGGACTGGGCACACATCGCGACGCGCATGTCCCGGGTACCCGACGCGATCCAGGGCTTCACCGCATCACTGCGCCACGGCCTCACGACCGGCCGGACCGCACCGCGACGCCAGGCGCTCGTCTGCGCCGGCCAGGCGGGAACACTCGGCGGCGAGAATACGGCCGGGCAGCCGTACTTCGAGGCACTCGCGGCCGCAGGCGCGTCCGCCGGAGCCGATGCGGAGGCACTCACGAAGGGCGCCCGCCTTGCCGCCGGTGCCTATACGGAGCTCGCCAGATTCCTCCGCGACGACTACGCGCCGCTCTCTCGCGACTCGGATGCGGCAGGCGAGGAGGTCTACGCCCTCGGGGTGCGACGTTTTCTCGGCCTGACCTGCGACCTTCGCGAGGTGTATGCGTGGGGCTGGGAGGAGTTGCACCGCATCGAGGCCGAGATGGACAGAACCGCAGACGCCATCGCACCCGGTCTCGGGCTCGACGGCACCATCGCACTGTTGCGTGAGGACCCTGCCCGTGGCCTTGCGACCGTCGAGGAGCTCCTCGGCTTCCTCCAGGGGCTCACGGACCGGACCATCGAAGAGCTCGACGGTTCGCACTTCGACATCCCCAAGGAGATCCGGCGGGTCGAATGCCGGCAGGCCCCGCCTGGGACCGCTGCGGCGATGTACTACACGCCGCCGTCAGCCGACTTCTCGAGACCCGGACGGACGTGGTACCCGGTGAGGGACCGGACCCGCTTCCCGCTCTGGACGGAGGTGAGCACGGCCTACCACGAGGGTGTCCCCGGGCATCACCTCCAGGTCGGGCTGTGCATGACCTTCCAGGACCGCCTCAGCAGGTTCCAGCGCGAGCTCGGGTTCTACTCCGGCCACGGCGAGGGGTGGGCGCTCTACGCAGAGCGGCTCATGGAGGAGCTCGGATACCTGGAGGATCCCGACTACCGGCTCGGCATGCTCGCCGCCCATGCGTTTCGGGCCATGCGGGTCATCGTCGACATCGGACTCCACCTGCAGCTGGAGATCCCCGCCGGCGAGCGGTACGAGCCCGGCAAGGTCTGGGATTGGGAGGTCGCCCTCCCCTTCGTCACGCGCTACAGCTACTTCGGCGGGCCGGGCTTCGCATCGAGCGAGCTCGAGCGGTACTGCGGAATGCCGGCTCAGGCGATCAGCTACAAGGTCGGCGAGCGCCTCTGGCTCGACGTGCGCTCGCAGCTCCAGGCACGGCTCGGTCCCGCGTTCGATCTGAAGCGATTCCACATGGATGCGCTCCACATGGGGTCGCTCCCACTCGATCAGCTCCGTCGGGAGATGCTCGGACTCAACTGAGCCCGCGGGTGCGGTGGTGTGGGGCGCGCCTGCACCCCGTCACCAGTACGCGCTTCGCCGGGTGGAACAGGCGCCCATCCCGGCGAGTGGATCGCTAGGCGGCCTTGCCGATCTTGAAGATCTTGGTGCCGCAGACCGGGCACGTGCCGGTGGTCGCAGGCTTGCCGTTCTTCATGGTGATGGCTTCAGCGCCCTTGATCTCGCGCTGCTCCTTGCATTTGAGGCAATAGCCGGTGGCCATTTGCTCTCCTCCGGGTGGTTGGGTGGTTGTGCGACTGCTCGGAGGCAGGTTGCGGGCATTCTAGACACATCGGGCCTGAATTGGAGCCGAATTCAGCCACGACCCACCCGCGGCGGCCGGGGCGGGTGCCCTCAGACGGGGGCGACGGTGGTTGCCAGGTGCGTCCGGAAGAAGGCCCGGGTGCGCTCCCATGCAAGCCGCGAAGCGTCCTCGTCGAAGACCTCGGGACGGGTGTCGTTGAAGAAGGCATGGTCCGCGCCCGGGTACCAGAAGAACTCGACGTCGACACCGGCCGCGCGGAGCTCGGCCTCGAGCGCAGACACCTGCTCGGGCGTGTAGGCCTCGTCCTTCTCCGCGAAATGTCCGAGCACGGCGCCCTTGATGTTCGCGACATCCGGCTTCGCGGCGGCGGTGACGCCCATGTACGGGTAGAAGGGCACGACGGCCGCGAACACGTCACTCAGCGTCGCCGCGTAGAGCGCCAGGGCGCCGCCCATGCAGAACCCGACGATCCCGACACGGTCCCCCGCGGTGCGGTCGCTCTCAGCCAGCCACCTGCCCGCGCCGAGCATGTCGCGAGCGGCGCGCGGAAGATCGAGCTCCATGAGCAGCTTGCCCGCCTCGTCCGGCTCCCTGGTCGCCTTGCCGTGGTACAGGTCGGGAGCGAGGGCGACGAATCCCTCCGATGCGAACCGGTCGCAGAGATCCGTGATGTGCGGGACGAGTCCCCACCATTCCTGGATCACCACGATGCCGGGCCCGCGACCGCTCGCCGGCGTTGCGAGATATCCGGACGCCGTATGCCCGTTGCTCGGAAACTCGACCGTCTCACCCATGGCTCACTCCTTACCTCACCTGCCGCATCACGCGGCGGAATGTTCGCTGGCGGCGCTGTGCGCCTCGATGAGCTTCTGTGCCACATGCGCAGGCACTTCCTCGTAACTCGAGAACGACATCGAATATCTGCCGCGGCCCTGGGTCATGGCACGCAACTCGACGGGGAACGTGTACATCTCCGACTGCGGCACGTGCGCGCTCACCTCGGCGCGTCCGTCGCCGAGCGGGTTCATCCCGCCGACGCGACCGCGCTTGGAGTTGAGCAGGCCCATGATGTCGCCGGTGAAGCGCTCGGGGACGATCACGTGCACGTCCATGATCGGTTCGAGGATCACCGGTGACGCCTTCTGCACGGCTTCGCGCATCGCCATCGCGCCGGCGATCTGAAACGCGATGTCCTTGCCGTCCACCGCGTGCGTCGAGCCGTCGACGAGGCGCACCTTCACATCGACGATCGGGTTGCCGGTGACGGCTCCCTGCTCCATGGTCTGACGCACGCCTTTCTCGACCGAGGGACGGAACTGGTGCGGGATCGATCCGCCGAAGATCTTGTCCTCCCACTCGTAGCCGCCGCCGCGCGGGAGCGGTTCGATCTCGATCGTCGCGTCGCCGTACAACCCGGCGCCACCCGACTGCTTCTTGTACTTGTGCGCCACGCGCGCAGTGCCGGTGATCGTCTCGCGATACGGGATCTTCGGCGGGTGCAGCTCCGCATCGACGCCGAACTTGCGCTTCATGCGCTCGAGCGCGACATCGAGATGCACGTCACCGAGCCCGTGCACAAGGACCTCGTTGGTCACCGGATCGCGATCGGTGGAGAACGTCACATCCTCCTCGGTGAGACGCGCCAGCGCGCTCATGATCTTGTCCTCGTCGCCCTTGGTCCGGGCGACGATCGCCGCCGATGCGGTTGCGACCGGGGAGGGCAGCGCGGGGAGCGAGACCGGCGCCTCCTTGGCGCAGAGCGTGTCGCCGGTCAGCGTGTGCGCGAGCTTGGTGACCACGCCGATGTCGCCCGCGACGACCTCCGGCACCGTGACGATCGCCTTCCCGTTGGGCTGGCCGAGCTGAGCGAATCGCTCCTCCTGGCCGAGCCGCACGGTGATGGGATGGCTGTCGCCGCGCATCATCCCGCGGAGCACCTTGAAGAACGAGACCTTGCCGAACGTGTCGACGGTCGTCTTGAAGACGTGCGCCACGAGCTTGCCGTCCGGGTCGCACGCAACCGAGGTCTCGGCGCCCTTCGCATCGATGGCGACGCGCGTGCGCTCGGTCGGCGCGGGAAGGTAGCGGACGATGCTGTCGAGCACGAGGCCCGCGCCCTTTTCAGTTGCAGCCGCCGCGCAGACGATCGGTACGAGGGACCCGCGGGCGGTTGCGGCGTGCAGTGCCGTGCGCACCTCGTCATCGGTGAGCTCGGTGCCCTCGAGGTACTTCTCGAGCAGCGCGTCGTCGCTTTCCGCGGCAGCATCGACGAGGGCGGCGTGCGCACGCTCGATCTCCGCGCTGATGTCGGCGGGAACCTCGGTGTCGGTTGCGCGCCCGCGCCCATCGAACTCGTGGGCACTGTCGTTGACGAGGTCGACGTAGCCACGGAATCCGTCGGCCGCACCGATCGGCACCGCAACCGCGATCGGCGTGCGCGCGAACGCCTCGCGCAGGGCGTCGACGGTGGCCTCGTATGCGGCGTTCTCCTTGTCCATCCGGTTCACGACGATGAGCGCGGGAACGCCGGCGGCCTTGATCATCTCCCACGCCATCTCGGCGCCCACCTGCACGGTCCCGGTCGCGGCGACGACGAGCACCGCGGCGTCGGCCACCGCGAGCGCTTCGACCACCTCACCCGCGAAGTCCTGGAATCCCGGCGCGTCGATGAGGTTGACGCGATATCCGTCCCAGTCGCAATGCGCGATCGAGAGCCCGATGCTCATCGAGTGGCGTTGCTCCTCGGGCTCGAAGTCGAAGAGCGAGGTTGCCTGCTCCGTCGAGCCCATGCGCTGCGTGGCTCCGGCCGTGTGCAGCAGGGCTTCACAGAGCGTCGTCTTCCCGTCGTGGCTGTGACCGACGACGGCGACGGTGCGGATGCGATCAGGCGTGGGCGTCGGCATGGTGAACGAACTCCAGACAGGACTCCCGGATCGAAGGAGGGCAATGGTAGCGGCTCGCACCGCGGCTGCTTCGGCTTATCGCCGCCGAGCGACCACCAGGAGGCTCTCCGACAGCGGCGAGCCCTCGGCGCGAGTCCAGCCGTCGTAGATCGCCACCGCCCCGAAGCCGGCGCGTGCGAAGAGCCGCGGGATCGACCCGAACGGGCAGAGCCATCCGCTCGTCTGACGCACGGCGACCGTGCCGTCGTCGAAGACTGCGATGTCCCGGAGGACGTACGTGTGCTTGCGCGGGTCGTACACCGAGTCGCCGAGGAGCACGTGCCGCCGGTCGGAGAGCAGCGAGTTCGGGACGACGTCCCACCAATCGAGCCTGCCGGGAGGCTGCAGCGGTCGAACGCGCATCTCCACGATGAGGACGCCGTCCGGCTCGAGCGATGCCGCGATGCGCGCGAGCACCTTGGGTTGCTCCGTGCGCGGGAAGGCCTCGAGGACGAAGTACACGAGGAGCGCTGCGTCGAAGGCGCCCGGCGCGAGGTCGACGTCGCGAAGATCGGCGCGCACGAAGTTCGCTGTTCCTCGGGGTCGCGCGTCGCGAACCAGCTCGCGCGCGTAGCGCAGCGCCGGTGCGCTGACGTCGACGCCGGTGACGTGGTGGCCGAGGCCGGCGAGCGCAACCGCGTACAGGCCCGGTCCGCATCCGGCATCGAGGATCCGGGCGGGTGCGGCGGGCAGCAGACGCCTGAGGCGGCGGACGTGCTGGGCGATGACCGTCCTGCGCCGGCTCGCGCCGTCATGCGATTGATCGAGATGCTCGCGGAGCAGGCGGCGCGCGTACTCGGGCTGTCCCCAGTCGAGCTCAGCCTCGGAGTCGAACGGCGCCGGCCAGGGCGGCAGCATGGAAGGACGGACGATCGGCCGCATCTTCGCGGCAGCGTAGGCCACAATCCGCGGCATATGGGCGGCGTGATCGGTCAATGGGTGACGAGCGGGGGCTTGCTGATCGTGCTCGTGCTCATGTTGATCAACAGTTGCGGCGTTCCCTTTCCGAGCGAGGTGATCATGCCCGTGGCGGGCGTGCTTGCTGCTGCCGGTCACTTCAGCATCGTCGTGGTGATCATCGCCGGCATCGCCGGGAACTGGCTGGGAGCGCTGCTCGCCTACGCGCTCGCTCGACGGTTCGGTCGCTCGTTGCTCCTCGGCCCAGGGCGCCATGTCGGCATCTCACCGCGCCACCTCGAGATGGCCGACCGCTGGATCGATCGCTACGGTCTGGCGGCAGTCTTCTTCGGCCGGATGCTTCCCGTGGTCCATACGTACATCTCGTTCCCGGCAGGGCTGGCGAAAATGCAGCCGGTCTGGTTCGCTGGGCTCTCGCTCGTCGGGTCGGCCGTCTGGGTGACCTTCCTGGCCGTCCTCGGCTACGAGGTCGGCGCGAACTACACCAGGGTGTCCGGGCCGATCGGGACGGCCGCGATCGTCATCGCCGTGGTGGTCGTCGTCGCGTTGATCGCGTGGTATCTCCGCGGGAGACGAGAGGACGAGGCGACTCCGGCCTCTCGTGCCTAGCGCCGGTCAGGACATGTCGGGCCAGGGGCTCGCGGAGTCTGCTTCTCCGTCGTCACCCTCGGCGCGCTGGCGATACCGGTCGGCCACCATCTTGTAGGCGACCGTCTTGGGGAGGCCAAGCTTGACGAGGCTCTTGACCTCGTCGGCCATGACCTTGTCACGGGCGGTCTCGATCGCGGCGACGAGATCCTCGATGGAGACGGTGGAGGCGCGTTTGGACATCCCTAGCAGTCTACCGCCGCTTGCGCGGAGCAAACCTCATCGGGCGGCGGCGATACTTTGACCATGGCGTATCTCCCCAACTCCGACGCCGAGCGCCGCGAGATGCTCGACGCCGTGGGGGCGGCGACCGAGGCGGACCTCTTCGCGACGATCCCCGCTGCCCTTCGCAACCCGACGATCGATCTCCCGCCGCCGCTGGCCGAGCAGGACCTGGTCGCGGAGCTCGAGCGCCTCGCCTCGCGGAACCGGTCGCTCAGCGCCTACGACAGCTTCCTCGGCGCAGGCGTCTACAGGCGTTTCAGCCCGGCGATCGTGCGCGGGACGATCTCGCGCCCGGAGTTCTACACGGCGTACACGCCGTACCAGGCCGAGGCGTCGCAGGGCACGCTCCAAACGATCTTCGAGTTCCAGTCGATGATCTGCGCGCTCACCGGGCTCGATGTCGCGAACGCCTCGATGTACGACGGCGCCACGGCCGCCGCGGAGGCCATGGTCATCGCGGTTCAGGCGAATCACCGCACACGCATCGCGGTCGCGGACAGCGTCCATCCGGAGACGATCGCGGTGCTGCGCACGTTCGGCGAGGGCCGGCGCATCGCGATCGACATCCTCGCAACGGACGGCGGCGTGCTCGATCCCGAGCAGGTTCGCAGCGCGCTCGGCCCCGATCACGCCGCGCTCCTGGTGCAGCAGCCGAGCTTCGTGGGGACGATCCAGGACCTCGCGCCACTCGCGCAAGCCGCTCACGACGCAGGCGCGCTCGCGATCTGCGCCACCGACCTGCATGCCTGCGCGCTGCTCACGCCTCCCGGCGAGAGCGGTTTCGACGTCGCGGTCGGAGACGGCCAGCCGCTCGGCATTCCCGCGTCGTTCGGCGGGCCGCACGTCGGCTTCATGGCGGTGGCGCAGGCACAGATGCGACGCATCCCCGGGCGCCTGGTCGGCATGACGCTGGACCACGATCAGCACCGCGCCTACACGCTGACGTTGCAGGCCCGCGAGCAGCACATCCGCCGCGAGCATGCGACATCCAACATCTGCACGAACCACGCACTGATCGCGCTCGCCGCCACCGTCTACATGGGACACATGGGCGCGGGAGGGATGCGCACTGTCGCAGAGGTCAGCGCCCGGCGCGCGCATCACCTCGCCAACCGGCTCAGCGCCGTTGATGGGCTGTCGCTGGCAAACCCGTCGGCGCCGTTCCTCTGGGAGTTCGTGCTCCGCACACCCGGCAGCTCCGCAACGTTTGCTCGATCGCTTCGCGAGCGCGGCATCGTGGCCGGGCTGCCGCTCGGCCGTTTCGCCAAGGACCGTGAGAACGAGCTGCTCGTGTGCTGCACCGAGTTGACCTCCCCGGCCGCGATCGACCGGTACGCGAGTGCTGCAGCCGACGTTGCAGGCGCGGCGCGAAGCGAGCTCGTCACGATGGTGCCCGCATGATCGGGTCGATTCCGGGTGCGAGCCGCGAGGCGGGATGGGCTGTTGACGAGCCACTCGTCTTCGAGCTGAGCACCGACTACACGAGCGGTCCCGCCGTGACTGCCGCGGATGTACCCGTGAGCCTGGACGACACCGGAATCCCCCAGTCGCTGCTGCGCAGCGCGCCGGCGCCGGTGCCGCATGTTCCGGAGCCGGTGCTCGCGCGCCACTTCGGTCGGCTTGCACGGCGCAACCACAACCTGCACGAAGGGGTGTACCCGCTCGGCTCGTGCACGATGAAGTACAACCCGGTCGTCGACGAGCAACTCGCATGGCTCGACGGTTTCGCGAACCTCCATCCCTACCAGGACGAGGAGGATGCGCAGGGCGCGCTCCAGTTGATGTGGGAGCTCGACCGCCTGCTCTCATCGATCACCGGAATGGCGCGCATGTCGCTGCAGCCGGCTGCGGGAGCGCACGGTGAATGGACTGGTCTGCGCATGATCCAGGCGTACCACGCGGCACGCGGCGACACGTCGCGCACGCGCGTGCTGATCCCTGATTCCGCGCACGGCACCAACCCGGCTTCAGCCGCCGCGTGCGGCCTCGACGTCGTCACCGTGAAGAGCAACCACGACGGCACCGTCGACGTCAACGATTTCTCACGGAACCTCGATTCGACCGTGGCGGCGGTGATGCTCACCAACCCGAACACGCTCGGAGTGTTCGAGAAGGACATCGTCGAGATCGCACGGCTCGCGCACGACGCGGGTGCACTCGTGTACTACGACGGCGCCAACCTCAACGCGCTGGTGGGCGTGGCTCGTCCCGGCGACATGGGCTTCGACGTCGTGCATCTCAACCTGCACAAGACGTTCTCGACGCCGCACGGCGGTGGTGGCCCGGGCGCCGGACCCGTGGGAGTCGGCGAGCGCCTCATCGACTTCCTGCCGACGCCGACGGTCGAGCGCAACGGCGATCGCTTCTCCCTCGACTATGAGCGCCCGAAGAGCGTGGGCAAGGTGCGCTCCTACTATGGCAACTTCGGGATGCTCGTACGTGCGTATGCGTACATCCGCGCATACGGCGACCATCTGCCGTGGATCGCCCGCGATGCGGTGCTCAACGCCCGGTATCTGCAGTCGCAGCTCAAGGGGCTCTTCGCGATGGCGGTCGACACGCCCTGCATGCACGAGTTCGTCGCGACGACGCACGGTGGACGCGTCGACGGGTTGCGTGCCATGGATGTCGCAAAGCGATTGCTCGACTACGGCGTCTACGCCCCGACGGTGTATTTCCCGCTGACGGTTCCCGAGGCGCTCATGTTCGAGCCGACTGAGACGGAGTCGAAGCAGAGCCTCGACGGTCTTGCCGCCATCTGTGCTTCGATCGTCGAGGAGGCGGAGCACGACCTGGGCTTCGTGCAGGCCGCGCCGCATGAGACACCGGTGAGCCGTGTCGACGAGGTGCTCGCGGCGCGCCATCCGGTGTTGCGGTGGTCGCCGTGACGACGGCGATCGACACGACGCTGCGTGACGAGCTTCGCGAGCTCGTCGCGAACCGTGCCTTCACGTACGGTGACTTCACGCTCACCAGCGGACGCAAGAGCGATTACTACGTCGACGGCAAGCAGGTGACCCTCGACGGACGCGGCCTGTACCTGGTGGCGTGGTTCGCGCTCGAGCATTGCCGCGAGCACGACATCGATGCCGTCGGTGGGTTGACGCTCGGCGCCGACCCCATCGCCGCGGCGGTCGCGGCGTTGAGTGGCGAGACCGACCGACCGCTCACCGCCTTCATCGTTCGCAAGGAGGTGAAAGCACATGGCACCGGTCGCGCCATTGAAGGGCCTGATCTGCATGCCGGACAGCGGGTGCTGCTCGTCGATGACACGCTGACGACGGGTGGGACGTTCCTGCAGGCGAGCGAGGCCGTGCTGACAACCGGTGCGACGATTGTCGGCGCGCTGTGCGTCGTCGACCGCGAGGAGGGCGGGCGCGAAGCGCTCGAGGCCGCGGGCATCACGCTGCACTCACTGTTTCAACGCCACGAGTTCAGTCCGCCGCCGGCCGGTTCGTAAGCAGCCGCGCCTTCCCTACCGTCTAGGGCGCGCCGTCGTACTCGGTCTCCTGCGTCGTGGTGCGGACCTCGAGAAACACGTGCTGTCCCGAGGGGATGTCGTGTCCGTTGTACTGCCCTGACGCGGGGTCGCGAGGAAGGATCGTGTGTCCCGCCGAGAGCTTGCGCGTATGGGTCGCGCTGCCTACGGTCCACGTGATCACGGCACCGGCGGAACCGTGGCCCAACGCGGCGAGAGGCCCGGTGGCGCTGCTCGCAAACGCAAACCATCCAGTGCCGCCGGGACCGGTCATGTCCCAGTAGCAGACGGTGTTGCCGGTGGGAACGTACGACAGGAAGTCACCGCATGACGCGGTGAATGGGACGTTGACTCCCAACGATGCGATGGTGATGTGCCCGGCGACCGGGAACGGAGTCGATATCGGTGTGGGAGTCGGTATCGGAGTCGGGGTTGGTGCTGCTGTAGGGGTCGCCGTTGCCACGGGAGTCGGAGTCGCAACCGGCGCAGGTGTCGCGGTGCCCACCGGCGTTGCACTCGGCGACGTCGAGTGCGCCGGCCCACAGCCGCACATGATGATCGCGCCGCCGAGCGCCAGGGCCGGAACCATGCGCTGTTTCATGCACAGGAAACGGCGCCCGAAAACGGAGGTTACGAAGACTGACGGCTCAGAGTCCGAGCGCGGTCTTCGCGATGATCTCCTTCATCACCTCGTCGGTGCCGGCGCCGATGCGGATGAGACGCGAGTCGCGGAAATACCGGGAGATGCCGGTCTCCGCCATGTAGCCCATCCCGCCGTGCAGCTGCATGCACGTGTCGGCGACGAGGCTCGTCACCCGTCCGACGACGAGCTTCGCCATCGATATCTCGGTGACGGGATACTCGTCGCGGTCCCAGCGCTCGGCGATGCTGTAGATGAAGTTCTTGGCGACAGTTATCTCCGTGAAGAGGTCGACGAGCTTGTGCCGGTTGACCTGGAACTTCCCGATCGGACGGCCGAAGGCCTCGCGCTCCTTGCACCACGCGAGCGTCTCCTCGAAGGCCACCTCGGCGCCGGCGATCGACCCGGCGGACCCGATCAACCGCTCTCCCTGCAACTCCCACATGAGGTTGTAGAAGCCCTGGCCGACCTCGCCGAGGACGGCGTCGTCACCGACCTCGACATCGTGGAAGGACAGCTCGGCGGTGTCGCTCGAGTGCATCCCGAGCTTCTTCAGCTTGCGCGAGACGCTGAACCCCGGGAGGTTCTTGTCGACGAGGAAGAGCGTGATCCCGTGCGCACCGTCCTCCTGACTTCCGGTACGGGCGACCAGCAGGATGAAGTCGCATCGAACGCCGTTGGTGATGTAGAGCTTGCTGCCGTTGATCCGCCAGTGGCCGTTGACGCGCTCGGCCCGGGTGCGGATATTGGCGACGTCGCTCCCGGCATCGGGCTCGGTGATGCCGAGGGCTGCGATCTTCTCGCCGCGGATCGCCGGTACCAGGTAGCGCTGCTTCTGGGCCTCGGTCCCGAACCTGAGGATCGGGGGTGTGGCCATCTCGGTGTGAACGCTGACCCCCATCCCCACCCCACCGGAGCCGCAGCGGGCCATCTCCTCGGCAAGGACGATCGCGCTGAAGTAGTCGCCGCCCTGCCCGCCGTACTGCTCCGGGTACCGCAACCCGAGGAGCCCCAACTCGCCCATGCGCGGGAAGATGGCGTCGGGGAAGTATTCCGCCGCCTCCCAGTCGTCGGCGTGCGGCCGCAACTCCTTGGAGACGAAGTCACGGATCGTCTCGCGGAGCGCGTCGTGCTCGGCCGTGAAATGCATTGCCGCCTGCCTCCAGTCGGGCTGCGCCGCGCGCTTTGACGCGCATGTCAATTCTGTCACCGCCCGGGTTGCGACGGGATGTCTCTCTAGGATGGTGACGTGCCCCGGCATGCCCCGCTCCCCCTGTGTCTGGCGAGCGCCGGCGCCCTGATGCTGGCCGCGTGCTCCTCGGCGACCACGCCGACACCCACGCCGTCGCACGCGACGTTTCCGACCCCGTCGCCGACCCCGTCTCCGACGGCGCCGCCCCCGGATACCCTCACCGTCGCGATCACCGCCTCGGGCGTTGGGACCTTCGATCTCGCGGCGATCCCGGTGGCGAACCTGAAGAACGATGCGAAGTACCACGGCGCGGCATCGGTGGTCGCCCACTTCGTCACGCACCGGTCGGGCCGGACGCTCGGTTCGCTTGAATCGGTGCCGGTGAACCTCGCGCCGGGCGAGACCCTCGCGGTCACCGCCGATTGCACCGACGCATGCGACGGTGCCACGAGCGTCACCGTCACCGTCAGCGTCGGCTCCTGGCCGACGAGCATCGGGGCGGTCTTCGCGACCATCGCCGCCACCTACTCATGCGGAACGTGCCGCAGCGGGCATGGATTCGGGAACGTCAAGGGAACGTTGAAGCCGTCGTCGACGCTCGCCTCGGGGGACCCGGTGGTCGGGTTCGCGGTCTGCCGCAACAAGGGTGGCGCCATCCTCGGTGGCGGCTCGGAGCAGTTCGTCTGGCAGTCCGCGACGAGCCTCTCGGTGGACGTCCCGGTCGTCCTCAACGCCGCTCCGAGCTCGTGCGTCCTCGGCGCGTCCACCGGCTGGTAGGAAGCGTTCGCTCCGTTTGAACGACTTGCAGCCACAAGTACCCGGTGTGGTACGGTCGCCCGACGGTTCAAGGCGCCAGTTGCTTCGAGACGTGAGTCTCCAGAAGGGCAGCAGGGGGTCGAGCCGCTCACAAGCCCCGGCCAGGGGAGAAGTGCCGGGAGCCCGACCAAGACAGGAGTGATCCACGTTGCATATGCCCAAACGGGCACGCGGCCTGGTTCTCGGTTGCCTGATGATGGTGGCTGGACCCGCGACCGCAGTGCTCATCACGACGCCCGCCCAGGGAGTGGCCGCATCCGCCTCCCTCGTCCGCTCGTCGGTCGGTGAGGTTGACCGCCTGACCAACGTGACCGCGCATCCGCTGATGCTCCGGGTCCGCCAGCCGATCCTGCCCAGCAGCTACAGGCCGAAGCCCAGAGCGCCGCGGGTCGTTCACGTCCATCGCCCGTCCTTCATCGTGCCGGCGGGCCTCTCCGTGAGCCAGGCGCAGGTCGTCGCCGACATCACCGCCGCCGCCGAGAAGTGGGGCGTCAATGTCGCCTGGATGCTGAGGACGGCGAACTGCGAGTCCCATTTCCACTGGAACTCGGTCAACCCGAGCGGTCCGTACATCGGGGTCTTCCAGTTCCTGATGTCCACCTTCATCTCCAACGGCGGGACGGCGGCCACCATCTGGAACCCCGCCGTCCAGGCCAACATCGCCGCCAAGATGTTCGCCCACGGGCAGGCGCACGAATGGTCCTGCGCCTGATTCGACCGTAGGGGCGTCACACTCAGCGGGTGAGCGTTGACGTGGGCTCGGGCGACCTGGCGCCGGCCGAGCACCTGCGCGAGACTCCGACCGCCCGCAGGACGGTCTATGAGGGCCGCCTGCTGACCATCCACGAGGACGACGTCACGCTGGTCGACGGGACACTGGCGCACCGCGAGGTGGTTGCGCACCCGGGGGCGGTCGCGATCGTGGCGATCGATGAGGCGGGCAGGGTGGTGCTGGTCAGGCAGTGGCGGCACGCCCTCGGGCGCGCCCTCTGGGAACTTCCTGCGGGCACTCGCGACCCTGGCGAGGACCCCCAGCTGACCGCCGAGCGCGAGCTGGCCGAGGAGACGGGGCTGCGATCGTCGAGCCTCCGGCGGCTCGCAACGGCACCGCTCACCCCCGGCTACTCCACCGAGGTCATGCACTTCTTCATCGCGACCGGGCTCAGCGACGGGCCGACGGATCGCGACGTGGACGAGCGGATGGACGTGATGCACCACAGCCGTGAGGCGGTCGTCGCGCTCATCCGAGCCGGCGAGGTGGACGTCAAGACGATCGCCGGCCTCGCGCTGGCGGGGTGGAGCATCACGAGCGATGGCTGACCCACTCCAGGACGGCGCCGAGGCCGACCGGCTGATCGCGCGCGCCATCGAGTCAGTGCTCGATGCCGTGCCGGAGATTCCCGGGACCGACCTGATCGCCGCCGAGGCGAGCCCGAAGGCGCAGCCGTGGGCGGAGACGGCGGCGCCACCCGCCAGCGACAAGCGGCCGCTCGAAGCCGTGCTCGCCGAATACGAAGCGAGGGTCGCGGCGAACCCGGGCGCGCGGGCCGCGCATCCGAACCAGCCGCCGCCGGGGGTGGCCTACCTCGAGAAGCTGTCCCCCGGCGCCCGCACCGCGACCGGCAAGCGGCCCAAGCGCCGCTGGCAGGGTGGACGCAAGCGGCGAGGCGGCAGAGGCGGCCGCGGAGGTGGGGGCGCCACTCCGGCGTGACCGCGATCCCGGACAGTGAGGCGAACCGGCTCGAGGGCGTGCTCTTCGACTACGGAGAGACGCTTGTTCGGTTCGTGCGCCCCGATGCGGCACTCGCAGCCGCCCTGCTGCGGATCGGCGCCACACTGGTCGGTGCCGGTATGGAACCTCCACCCCTGCACACGCTTCGGCACGAGGTGATCGACCGGGTGGAGCGTGAGGTGCTCGATCATCAGCGGCGCGGCGAGCTCGCCGAGATCAGCGTCGTCGACGCCTCACGCCATGCGTACGCCGAGGCCGGTCTCGACCTCGAAGACGAGCTCCTCGACGAGGTGCTTCGCATCGAGCAGGAGGCGTGGTGGCAGGGTGCCACCGTCGACCCGGCCGCGATCCGGGTCCTCGATGCGCTGCGCCGGGACGGCATCCGGGTCGGACTGTGCTCAAACGCGCCATACCGCATCCGATCGCTGCACGCGCAACTGTCCTATGTCGGGCTCGACAGCCATCTGGACTCGGTCACGTTCTCGGCCGAGGTCGGGTGGCGCAAACCATCGCCGCGCATCTTCTCGGCGGCGCTGCAGGGCCTCGGTACAGCCGCGTCGACCACGGTGATGGTGGGCGATAGCGAGGCGCAGGACATCGCGGGCGCGCACGAGGCGGGAATGCGTGCAGTGCTCCTGCGCAGGACAGGCGCAGACACGACGACCACCGCCGACGCCGTGGTCGATTCGCTCTCCGAACTGACAGTTGCGTTGCGGGAGATCGGCCTATACTGGGCGTGAAGGTGGAGTTCAAGGAGTACGTCAAAGAACGGTGTGCGGAGAGGGGAATTTCCTTACATCGACTCGCGCTTCTGTGCGATCTGAACCATATCTACTTCTACCAGAGCGTCAACAAGAACAAGGACAATCCACCACCGTGGGTGTTGCGTCGCGCGGCGCCGCATCTTGCGGTTCCATACATGGAACTGATGATTCGCGCCGGCTACGTGCGTGAGGCGGACATCGATGAGTGGAGGCAGCAGCACACGAGCTCCTGACGGGCAGGTGCGCGGGGCGCGTCGTTGATGCGTGGAGGCAGCAGCACACGAGCTCCTGACGGGCACTCGCGCTCGATCATTCATCTCGACCTCGACGCGTTCTACGCATCGGTCGAGCAGCTGCGCCGACCGGAGTTGCGCGGCCTCCCCGTCATCGTCGGCGGTGCCCCGTCGGATGATGGGAGCCCCCAGCTCAATCGCGGCGTCGTGAGCGCCGCGTCGTATGAGGCCCGGGTCTTCGGCGTGCACTCCGCGATGCCGCTCCGAACGGCGGTCCGTCTCTGCCCGCAGGCTGTGATCGTCCCCGTCGACTTCCGCGCGTACCGAGCGGCGTCGACCTCGGTGTTCGACATCGCGCGCGACTACACGCCGCTCATCGAACCGCTGTCCCTCGACGAGGCATTCCTCGACGTCACGGGCTCGATCCGCCGTTTCGGCAGCGCGCGTCACATCGCGGAGGAGATCCGGGATCGCGTGCTCGCCACGTGCGGTCTGCACGTGTCCTTCGGCGTGGCGACATGCAAGACGGTCGCCAAGATCGCCTCGGATCTCGAGAAGCCACGCGGGTTCGTCGTCGTCGAGCCCGGTGGCGAGGCCGCGTTCCTCGCGCCTCTCCCGTTGCGCCGCCTGCCTGGTCTCGGCCCCGCCGCGGAGCGCGCGCTGAGCGGCCTCGGCATCTCGACACTCGGGCAGCTCGCAGCCCTGCCACTCGACACCGTGCAGCGCCGTGTCGGCCGGGCGTCCGGATCGTCGTTGTGGGAGCGCGCCCGCGGTATCGACAACGCGCCCGTCACCATCCCCGGCGCGCCGAAGAGCGTCTCCCGCGAGGAGACGTTCCCGCGTGATGTTGCGCAGCGATCGGCACTGCACCTCCGGATCGGCGAGCTGGCAAGCGATGTCGGCGCGCGCCTGCGCACCGGCGGATGGACGGCGCGCACCGTGACCCTGAAGTTGCGATATACGGACTTCACGACGATCTCCCGCCAGGAGACGCTCGCAACCGCGACGGCGACGGACACCACGGTGCGCGACGCGGCGGTCGCGCTGCTCGACATCGCGTGGACTGGAGACGCGGTCCGCCTGCTCGGTGTCGGCGTCACCGGTCTCGAAG
>JBAUTG010000045.1:0-4486 GCA_049582105.1 Candidatus Dormiibacterota bacterium
GCCCGGGATCGAGCTCGATCACGCGCACCGGCCCCGTGTCATCGACCTCGGCGACGAGCGCCCGCTCCGCCGTGAGCCAGAGGACGTTGACCGGGTTGTACCGACCGGGCCCGAGCACCGCGAGGCGAGCCGGCACGTCCGCGGGACGCGTGTCTCGGAGGATCGCGAGCGGGATCTCACCGCGCGAACGCCGCGTGGGATCCGGGGGTTGTGGCTTCCCAGTGGCCGGGTGGCGGTTGGTCACCGCGCACACCGTCCCGCCGGCGGTGACCGCGAGCCACGTGCCGCCGGCGAGGAGATCGCGACCTCCGGCGATCCAGGGATCGGTGCTCAGTGGCCCGGGCGGAGCGCTCGGGCGGGCGATCAGCTCGTCGCGGTTGGCGGCGAGAACGATCGGGGTGTCTGGATCGCACCGCCAGGCCAGGAGGATCGTGCACATCCGGCGAATCGTAAAAGGCGCGCCAACGCCCCTGTGAACTCTGTGAACACGCCCTCGCAGCGGTGTCACGAGGCTCCGATGCGCCTCGGCGGTCCGAGGTATTAAGACCACAGTTGGATCACGTCAATGAACGCAAACGTATTCGGTGGGCTCACCCCGCGCAGGCGCCCGAGAGGACGCGTGATCGCCGCGCTCCTTCCGGGCGTCTGCGCGATCCTGCTTGCGGGCGTTTCCGGGGTGGCCGCATCGAGCGGCCGGTCGTTCTCGCCGTCGGCGGCGCCGACTCCATCGGCGTCGCCGACCCCAACTACGACACCGTGTCCCTACGGCGCATGGCCGAGCGGACGCTGCCGGCGTCATCCGCCGCCGCCAACGTCGACGCCGACCCCCACTCCGACCCCGACATCCACACCGACCCCCTCCCCGACGGCCGGAGGCAAAGGCGGTAGCCAGGGCGGGACCGGTGGCGGCATAGGACCAACCCCGACTCCGAAGCCCACGCCCACACCCACCCCCAAGCCCACCCCCAAGCCCTCCGGGTCGTCCGGCGGCTCGGGTGGGCATTCGGGCGGCTCCGTTGGAACCGGTGGATCCGGCTCCCCCGCGGCGACTCGCGTGCAGGTTCCCGCGGACCCGACCCCCTTCGCCCCATTGACCGGAGCCGTGGCCTCCCTGAGCTCCGGCGGTCTCGACGCGGCGCGGATCCCACCGATCGAGGCGCTCACCCCGCTTTCCGGACTTGAGTTCGGTGACGGCCTCAACGTCGGGCCGCTCCTTCTCCTGATCGACCTGGTCGGTATCGGCTTGCTCGTCTACCTCGTCCGGACCCGCTGGCTCGCACCCCAGACCTGACCGACCGCAACGGGCCCCGGCCCTGAGCCGATCCCCTCGAAGCCGTTGGCGATCGCTGCGGCGGTGACCTGCGCTGCGCGACGGGCTGCCTCGGGCAGCGGAGTGCCCCAGGCAAGCTCCGCCGCGAGCGTTGCCGAATGCGTGCAGCCGGTCCCGTGCGTGGCGGAGCCGTCGACCCACGCGACCGGGATCTCCTCGTGGTCGTGTCCGTCGAAGAGGAGATCTGAGCCGACGCCGTCCCCCCCGGTGATCAGGACGGCGCGAGCACCGCGCGCCGCGATCGCCTCGGCGAGGGACCGCCGGTCACCGTCGGATCCGGCGAGGACGCGAGCCTCGCCGAGATTCGGCGTCACGACGGTCGCGAGTGGGAGCAGACGCGCGATGAGCACGTCGAGCGCGTCGGTGTCAAGAAGCCGGGCGCCCGTGCTCGCGATCAGCACAGGATCGACGACGAGCGGCACAGGGTTCCGCTCGAGGAAGTCTGCAACGGTGTCGATCACCTCTGCTGAGAGCAGCGCTCCTGTCTTGGCCGCATCGACGCCGATATCCGCCTGGACCGCGTCAAGCTGGGCGCTGATCACCCACACGGGCAGCTGGTGCACGACGAGGATCGCCTCGGTGTTCTGCGCGGTCACGCCGACGACGGCCGTCATGCCGTGGCAGCCGGCCGCCGCGAACGCCTTGAGGTCCGCCTGGATGCCCGCGCCACCACTCGAGTCCGAGGTGGCGATCGAGAGGCAGCGGGGCGGTGTCACCCACTCATCGTAGAGCGAGCCTCAGCCCGCAGCCTGACCGTAGACCTCCGGGGTGGTGGCGATGACGGGCGTGCGCGCGCTCTCGTCGAAGACGACGAAGCGGTTCTTTCCCTGTCGTTTGGCGAGGTACATCGCCATGTCGGCGCGCCGCATCAGCTCTTCCGGCTTCGGCGCCTCGGCCGGGTCGTCGACGACGGCAACGCCGACGCTGGCGCCGATGGTGATGAGCGCGTCGCCGAGTTGGATCGGCCGGCGCAGCGTCTCGATGATCCGGTCGGCGACGACGGAGGCGTCGCTCTTGTGGCGCATGCCGTCGAGCAGCATGCCGAACTCGTCACCGCCAAGTCGCGCCGCGAGGTCGAGCTTGCGAACCTGGACACGCAGCCGGGCCGCCACAGCGCTCAGCACCTCGTCACCGACCGAGTGCCCGAAGTTGTCATTGATCTCCTTGAACCCGTCGAGGTCGATGAACATCACGGCAATCGGGCGGCGAGTCGTGGGGAGTTGCGCCAGCGCGTTGGTCATCGTGTCGATGAACAGCGAGCGGTTCGCGATCTGGGTCAGGGGGTCGTAGAACGCCCGGCGCGCGAGCTCGGCCTTCTCGACGGACATGGCGAGAATCGCCTCGGCGAGCTGGCCGTTCTCGAGTGCGACGCTGATCAGTCCTGCGACCGTCGTCAGCAGGCTCTGTTCGTCGGAACCGAGCCGGTCGCCACCGCGCGTCGGGTCGAGGAGCAGCAGCATCCCCTGCGGGCCCTCGCGACCCCGCAGCACCACGACCGTTCCGGCGCTGGCGTTGCGTTCGGCAAGCGCGAGACCGAGCGACTCGTCGCTGGCCAGAGGACCGGTGAGGATGGTGTTCGAGCGCAGCTCGTTCAACACCTCTTGCTCGGCGAACGTGAGCTCTGAGGTGGAGACGACGGCATGCTCGTCATCGCCGATCGAGACGAAGCGGACCGCCGGCCCGCGCACCTCGGGGATGACCACCAACTCTGCCCGCGCCATGCCGAACATCTCCGTGATCCCGTTCAACAGCTCGCCAGCGCGTTCACCCATCTGGCGGGTTGAATGCAGGATCTCGGTGGTGCGATACAGGAACTCATTGCGGTCGGCGCGACGCTGACTCTCACCGGTCGCGATCTGACCCGCGAGGACCAGGATGCCGGGAGGCACCAGCACGAACGCGAGCCACGGCGAGGTCGTCAGGATCATGAGCGCAACGATCCCGAGACACGCGTTGGTGGTGGTGGCGACGACCTGGAAGAGGTACGCCCGCTTCACATCGTCAAGCCGGAACTTGCCCTGGCCGATCGAGGTGCCGACGTTGAGCGCGATCGGATAGACGAACCATCCGACCACGATCATCGCCACGGCGAACGCGGCGATGCTGCGCGGCGCAACTGCGTTCTGCGAGTCCGGTCCGACGGCATCGAAGACGAGCACGGCGACGCCGATGTAGAGGACGTCGAGCATCGCGTTCGCAAAATCCTTCACCCACCGGATGCGCCGGCGCCGTGTCCAGCTCGCAAGCAACACGCCGGCCACGTAGCAGACGAGCAGCTGGTGCGGGTCGATGAGGAAGAGCCCCATCGCAACCGGGATCTCGGTGAGCGAGAGGGTCGTGACCTCGCGGTGCACGCGCACCTGGACGAAGAGCAGGCTCGTCGCGTAGCAGGCGGCCAGCTCGACCCACCAGGGGATCGAGCTCATGATGGCCGGCCGCTGGACGTCGTGGAGAGGGAGCAGCCAGACTGCCGCGCCGATCACGCCGAGCGCGATCGAGAAGACGACGAGACGCTCAGGACCGCTCAGGCGTCCGAAGCGGGCGCGCGCACGTGCCACGAGCATCGGTGGGTGCGCCACCGACATCTCGCTCATATCACGTCACGTCGCGGCATACCCCTGATCACTGTCGACCTCCTGTCGATCCACATTCAGCCCCCCGCTGAGTGGCGTTCCGATTGTGTCGCGACAACGGGCAGCGACTTCCCACGGGAAGGTCACATCGTGGTAACGAGACCGGAACGGAACTATCGGACTCGAATTGCGGCCTTGGTCCGTGGACTGTCCTGCGCTGTCACATAGCGTCGTGACATGACGATTTCCGACGACCGCTCCGCGTCCCCGGTGCCACCTCCGGCACCGCCTTCGTTCGTGCGTCGACACCCGATCGTGGCGGGGTTCGGCGTGCTCTCGGGTCTCTCGCTGTTCTCCGCGCTCTGGCCGGTGAGCGCGATCGTGATCTCCGTTGCGATTGCCGCGCATGTCACCGGCGCCGACCGCGCGGCATGGTCGATCACGCGCGCGCTCGCAACACGTGGAGCCGGTGCGCTGCACGGTCGTGGACCGGTGTCGCCGGAGCCGCCGGCTCCCGGATCACCCGCACCGCCGGCGCCGGCCCGGCCGTCTGCGCCGAAGCGCGACGTGCATGCGCCGGGCC
>JBAUTG010000046.1:0-10229 GCA_049582105.1 Candidatus Dormiibacterota bacterium
GGTCCGTGCGGCGTCCCGCGCGGCCCCGGCAGCGGCAGCGGCGCCGCCGCGTCCCACCTTGGTCAGCTTGTCGAGCGCGTCGTGGGCGGCGGCTTGCTCGGCGGCCTGCTTGGTCGGGCCCCGCCCGCTCCCGCCGACGCGCTCGCCGAGCAGGACCTCTGCCGTGTACTCGCGCCTGTGACCGGGCCCGCCGGTGGCGACCACGCGATAGTGCGGGGTATCCCCCGTCCGGTCTTGCGAGGCCTGCTGCAGCTGTCCCTTGAAGTTCTCGTCGCTCCACTCGGCGAGGTCGCCGATGTTCTGGAGGAAGACCCGGGTCGCGGCGCGATAACCCTGGTCGAGGAAGATCGCGCCGATCATCGCCTCGAACGCGTTGGCAAGCAACGACGGGAGCTTGCGCGCCCCGGTCTTCACCGCGCCGCGCCCCATGAGCAGGGTCTCCCCGAGCTCGAGGCGCTCACCGAGCCGCGCGAGCGAGGTCGTGTTCACGAGCGCCGCGCGCAGTTGGGTCAGCTGGCCCTCGTCATAGGTCGGGAATCGACGGAAGAGATACTCGCCGACGACCAGTTCCAGGACCGCGTCCCCGAGGTACTCGAGGCGCTCGTTGTCGTGCCCGGGGCCGGCGGGCTCGCCGTGCTCGTTGTTCCACGAGGCATGCGTCATCGCCTCGCGCAGCAACTCCTGTTTGCGGAACTGGATCCCGATTCGCTTCTGGAGGTCGCGGAGACGCTCCAGCTCGGGCTCCCCAAGCGGCGTCGGTGCTTTCTGCGGCGCCGGCGCTGCCGGCGGAGGCTGGTTGGGGGTGGCTAGGACGCTGCCCCCACCTTCTCCTGGATGTAGTCCCAGGCCTGGCCCACCGTTCCGATCTTCTCCGCGTCCTCGTCGGAGATCTCCATCTGGTACTCCTCCTCGAACGCCATGATCAGCTCCACCAGGTCGAGCGAGTCCGCGTTCAGATCCTCCACGAACGACGCCTCCGGCGTCACCTGCTCGAGTTCCACGCCGAGCTGATCGGCGACGATCGCCTTGAACCGGTCGAAGGTCAGGTCTGGCATCAGGATTTCCTTGTGTGGTTGCGGCAGGTGCCGCATCAGTCTGGGGCGAAACGATAGCGTCAGATGTGGGTGGGCGCCACGCAAACGGTCCCGAGGCGCCGTCGATGACCTGCTCGCGTTGCGGGTCGCCGGATGTCGCTCCCTCCGGTTCGGTCACGCCGCGAGACCTCCGTCGACATGGAGGACGTGCCCGGTGATGTAGCCCGACTCTGGCATGACGAGGAAGGCGATCGCAGCGGCGACTTCGTCGGCCGTTCCCATGCGCGCTTTCGGGATCGCTGCGACGGCGGCCGCTCGGAGTGAGTCGCTGAGCACGGTGGTCATCTCTGTCTCGATGAATCCCGGTGCGACTGCGTTCACGGTGATGTCGCGGCTTGCGACCTCGCGCGCCAGCGACTTGGTGAGCCCGATGAGCCCGGCCTTCGCGGCGGAGTAGTTGGACTGTCCGGCGTTGCCGATGACTCCCGCGATGCTCGAGACGTTGACGATGCGACCGAACCGCTGGCGCAGCATCGGGCGGAGCGCGGCGCGGCAGATATGGAACGCGGCGGTGAGATCGACGGCGATCACCGCGTTCCAGTCGTCGTCGGTGAGTCGCATCGCCAGGTTGTCGCGGTTGATGCCGGCGTTGTTGACGACGATGTCGAGCCCGCCGATCGCCTGCACCGCCTGCTCGACAAGCCCGGCGGCGGCGCTCGGATCGGCGAGATCGGCGCCCAGCGCGACAGCCGTCGCGCCATGGTCGGCAATCAGCGCCGCCACGACCTCGTCCGCGCTCTCGCGGTGCGCGGAGTATCCGACCGCGACGGACGCCCCCGCGCGAGCGAGCGCGACCGCTGTGGCACGGCCGATCCCCCGCGATGCGCCGGTGATCAGCGCCCGGCGGCCTTCCAGCGGGCGCTCGGCGGTCACCCGGCCACCGGCGCGAGGTCGAGCTGCGCAGCCGCATCGGCGGTGTTCACCGCGATGGCGCGCACACCGGGGGCGATCCGCCGTGCGAGACCGCTGAGGACGCTGCCGGGTCCAACCTCGATGAGCGTCTCCGCGCCGACGTCGACGAGCTGCTGGACGCACTCGATCCAACGCACCGGTGACGTGAGCTGACGGCGCAGCCGATCGCGCAACGCGTCCGCCGCGCGCACCGCCTGGGCGTCGACGTTGCAGACGACCGGTGGACTCGGGTCGGAGAGGCGCACGCTGTCGAGTGCCGCGGTGAACTGCTCCGCCGCGGCGGCCATGAGCGGTGAGTGAAACGCGCCGCTCACGTTCAACGGGATGACACGCCGTGCGCCTCGCTCGAGCGCGAGCTTCGCAGCCGCGTCGATCCCGGCGCGTGAGCCGCTGATGACGAGCTGTCCGGGAGCGTTGTGGTTCGCCACGACGACGACCTCGCCGGTTTCACGCTGCGCCTCGTCGCACAGAGCGGTCGCGGCATCGAGGTCGATACCGAGCAGCGCGGACATGGTGCCGTCGCGCATGGATGCCATCGCGCGTCCGCGCTCGATGACGAGTCGCATCGCATCAGCGGGCTGCAGCGCGTGCGCCGCGACAGCGGCGGCGTACTCGCCGACGCTGTGACCTGCGACCGCGACCACGTCGAGGTCTGCAGGCAGCGCGCTGCGCAGCGCGCACTCGACAAGCAGCAGCGCCGGCTGCGCGATGTCGGTGGGCCGCAGGTGCTCGTCATCCCCGGTCAGCGCTGCGCCCAGGTCGAGTCCGCACGCGTGTGCAGCGGCGAGCATCTCCTGGGCGACGGGCAAGGTGCTCAGGCCGTCCGCCATACCGGCGGCCTGACTGCCCTGTCCCGGAAAGCAGAGTGCGACTCGAGCCACTAGTGGCCGCGAACTACTCGGTGACGACCACTTCGCGGCCGCGATAGTGACCGCAGTTCGGGCAGACGCGGTGCGGTATCCGCGGCTGGCGGCACCGCGGGCACGGCGACAGCGTCGGCATCGTGAGCGCGTGGTGCGAGCGCCTGAAATCGCGACGGCGCTTTGAGATTTTTTGCTTGGGAAGCGGCATGCTCGGTTTCTCCGGGGAAGGGCGCGCACGCAGAGCGGCGCGGCCCGTGGCTGCCGCCCAGTATAGCGGCGGGTATCGCTGACGCGGCCTTGGCGGCTACTCGCGTTCGCGCCGTTTGCGCTTTGTCGTGGCCTCGACCGGGAGCGCTTCGATCCCTTTGCGGACCGTGGTCGCGGCGCGCATCAGCTGATCCTCGAGCCGGACCATGACGTCGCGGGCGTACGCGTCCGCCTCCGCGCAGGTTTTGGCCGCTCGTTCCTCGGCCTCGGCAAGGAGCGTCGCCGCATGAAGGCGGGCCTGTTCTGCGATCTCGTGGTCGCCGACCATGACGGCGGCCCGGGCGCGCGCCTCGTCGACCAGGCGCTGCGCCTCGGCATCGGCACGCGACAGGATCCGCTCGGCCTCCTGCTGCGCCTCCACGACCACGCGATGCTGGTCCTCGAGCAGGTGCCGGGCCTGGACGAGCTCGTCGGGAAGCCCGAGCCGGGTGCGGTCGATGAGCTCGAGCAGCTCCTCCTCGTTCACGACGACGCCGGCGGTGAACGGGACCCGCCGGCCGGTCGTCACGAGCTCCTCGAGCTGGTCGACGAGGTCGATCACCGTGGCGTCGTTGTGGACGGTCTCGTCAGGCATCGCGCCCGCGCAGCTCCGCGAAACGACGGCGCATCGCGTCGACACTCACGGGCGGTGCCATCTCAGTGACGTTGCCTCCGAGCTGGCAGACCTCCTTGATCAACGACGAGGAGATGAAGACGTTGCTGAACGACGTCATGAGGAAGACGGTGTTCACGGCCGGGTTGAGCCGGCGGTTCATGAGCGCCATCTGAAACTCCGTCTCGAAATCGCTGATGACCCGGAGCCCGCGAACGATCGCGATCGCGCCGGCGTTCGCCGCGAAGTCGACCGTGAGTCCTCTGAAGGTCGTGACATCGATGCGCGGGCGGTCCTCCAGGCAGGCGCGGATCATCTCGACACGTTCCTCGACGGTGAAGAGCGGGGTCTTGCCGGGGTTCTCGAGCACGCCGACGAGCACCCGATCGAAGATCGCGGCGGAGCGATCGAGGATGTCGAGGTGGCCGAACGTCACCGGGTCGAAGCTGCCCGGGTACACCGCGATGCGCTCGCTCACGCTGTTCCGTCCGATGGTGCAGCGGTTCGCTGCAGGAAGCTGATGGTCGTCAGGCCGTAACGCGCCTCGCGGGACCGGGTCAGGTTCCCGATGTGCTCGGCGATCCGGCGGGCGCGGTGATGTTCGCACACGACAAGTCGTGGTGGTGAGGCGCCGAGCAGTTCCAGCACCGCATCGAGCTCCGGGTCCTGGTAGGGCGCGTCGACGTAGCAGAGATCCGCTCCTGCCGTGTCGGCGGTCGCCCCGCGGAGCCAGCGCCGCACATCAGCCCCGACGATGCGGCAGCGGTCGCGACAGCCGAAGCGATCGGCCGTCTTCGCGATGAGACGAAGAGCGTCGCGATGACGTTCGACAAAGGTCACCGACGCGGCGCCTCGTGACAGCGCCTCGAATCCGACGGTGCCCGCGCCTGCATACAGGTCGAGCATGCGAGCGCCCACGACGCGCGAACCGAGGATGTCGAAGAGCGACTGGCGCACCAGGGAGCGGGTCGGCCGGACCTCGAGCCCCGGCGGCGTGTCGACCACCCGGCCCCGCCACTCTCCGGCGGTGATCCGCGTCTCGGCCATCAGTCGATCATCAGTCGATGTCGAAGACGGCGCCGTAGCCGTTCATCGCCTCGGCGAGCGGCGGCCACTCGGAGAGGTGGGGATCGTGGTCCAGCCACGCGATCGCGGCGTCCTTGGTGCGCTTGCCGAGGGCGACATCGAGCAGGTCGGCAGCGATCATCTCGGGCAACCCGTGCTGGCGCAGGCCGACGACCTGTCCCGGGCCACGGAGCTGTAGATCGCGCTCGGCGAGGTCGAACCCGCTGTCGGTGGCCGCAACCGCCGCGAGACGCTGACTCCCCTCCTCGTCGATGCCGCCCTCGAACAGCAGGCAGTACGACTGGTGCTGGTCCCGCCCGACCCGGCCGCGGAACTGGTGCAGCTGTGCGAGACCGAAGCGCTCGGCTCCCTCGATGAGCATGATCGTGGCGTTGGGAACGTCGACGCCGACCTCGACCACGCTGGTTGCGACCAGCACATCAGCCTCGCCGCGGACGAAGCGGTCCATGCGCTCGGCCTTCTCGCGTGCCGGCATGCGTCCGTGGAGCAGCTCGACGCGAAGATCGGGGAACACGGTGGTGCTGAGGCGCTCGTACTCCGCGATCGCACTGCGAGCACCGAGCTTGTCGGACTCCTCGATGAGCGGACAGATCACGAATGCCTGACGACCCTCATGGACCTGCTGGCGCACGAATCCATACGCTTCGGCGCGGAGCACCGCCGGCACGACGCGCGTCTCGACCTTCTGTCTGCCGGGTGGCATCTCGCGCAACTCACTGAGGTCGACGTCGCCGTACAACGTGTTCGATAGCGAGCGCGGGATGGGCGTCGCCGTCAATGCCAGGTAGTTCGGCATCGCGCCTGACGCCTGGCGGAGGCGCTGGCGTTGCGCGACACCGAAACGATGCTGCTCATCGACGATCGCGAGCCCGAGATTCACGAGGACGACGTCATCCTCGATGAGCGCGTGGGTCCCGACGATGAGCGAATCGTGGCCTGCCGCAAGCCCCGCAAGGATTTCCCGGCGCGCCGCTGCCGACGTGCTCCCCACCAGCAATCGCGGGGGCAGGCCATGGGAAGTCAGCAGCCGGTCGAGGGTTGCATGGTGCTGTCGCGCGAGGATCTCCGTCGGCGCCATCACGGCTGTCTGCATGCCCGCGCGATGGGTCATGAGCGCCGCGAGCGCCGCCACGACCGTCTTGCCGCTGCCGACGTCGCCCTGCAGCAGGCGATTCATCGGCCCCGGGGCGGCCAGGTCGGTGAGGATCTCGTGAGCTGCGACACGCTGCCCGTCGGTCAGCTTGAACGGCAGCGTCGCGACGAACTGGCGTGCAACCTCAACGTCATACGGGATGACGACACCGGCTCCGCTGAGACGCCGCCTGCGGGCGCGTTCCGCGGCGATCTGCAGCAGGAACAACTCCTCGAAGGCGATGCGCTCCCGCGCGCGCGTCGCGGTGTCGATGCTTTGCGGGACGTGGACCTGGTAGAGCGCCTCCGCGATCGGCATCAGCCCCTCGGCATCGCGCACCGACGGAGGAATCCGGTCCGGGACCTGCGTCACGAGCCCGAGCAGCGGCTCGATCTTGCTGCGCAGGAACCGGGACGTGATGCCCTGCGTCTCCGGGTACACCGGCGCGAGCGTGCCGACGTGATGCTGCTCGCCGGTCCCGGCGCGCTCGAATGTTGGATTGCGAAACGTGAGCCCCGTTCGCGACGTCTCAACCTTGCCGCTGACCATCAACTCCGTGCCCGGTTGCAGCTGCCGCGTCAGGAACGGCTGGTTGAACCACACGGCATTTGCGACTGCGCCGTCATCCTCGAGTGTCGCCTCGACCAGGATCATCTTCTTGTATTGACTGCGGCGCGCGCTGATATTGCGGACACGCACGCGCGAGGTCTGCACGAGGCCCGGTTGCAACTCGCGAAGCGGCACCGTCTGCCGCGTGTCCTCATATCGCCTGGGGAGGTGAAAGAGCATGTCTCGGATCGTGCGCAGCCCGAGCTTCTCGAGCCGTTGCGCCTGACGTGGACCGATACCGACGATCCGCGAAAGGGGTAGGTCGAGGTCGAGCGCGACATGCGTGGCGGTGACGATCGAGACCTGTGGTTGTGGACTCACGGCCCCACCATCGTGGCAGCCTTGTGCGCTCAGTCGACGCCCAGGCAGGCAACTCCGACACAGCCGGGTCCGGAGTACGCGCCGACGACCGGTCCGATGCGTCCACCGACGGGGCTCACCTCCGGCACGGCCGCGCGCAGCTGTGCCTCGAGGTCGGCCTTCCAGTCCGGCGCGTCCGCGTGAAACACGGCGAGTCGGGCGAGCGGCGCGCACTTGCGCACCTCGTCGATGATCATGCTGACGCCCTTGGTGCGGCTTCGCACCCGGGCAAGCGGTGCCACCTCGCCGTCGCGCACGGTGAGCAGCGGCTTGACGCTGAGCAAGCCGCCGACGAATGCCTGGGCGCGGCCGATGCGACCACCGCGGTACAGGTAGGTGAGCGTGTCGAGCAGGAACAGGATGGTCACGCGACTCCGCCGCCGCGTCGTCTTGGCTGCAACAGTGGCGGCATCATCACCGGCGGCGATGTCCTCGAGCGCCGCGCGGACCAGCAGCTGCATGCCGCCGCTGACGCTCTCGGTGTCAACGAGATACAGACGCGTCGCGTCGAAATCCTGTGCGGCGAGGTGCGCCGACTGGAGCGTGCCGCTCAACTTCGACGAGATGTGCAGGCTCACGACCTGATCCGCGGGATCCTCGAGGAGCGTGCGATAGAGCGTTGCGAAGAGATCGGGAGAGGGCTGCGATGTCGTGGGATGCACGCTCGTGTGCTCGAGCTTCGTATAGAACGCATCGGCGTCGATGTCGACACCGTCGCGGTACTGCTCGTCGCCGAATCGCACGGTGAGCGGCACGACACTGACGCCGAGCGCGCGCGCGTCGGCGGGCGGGATATCAGATGTGCTGTCGGTGACGAGGTGGATCACGTCACTCGAGGGAGAGGACGTATGGGTAGTGCTCCTGTCCGCCAGTGTGGATCTCGAACTCGGTGGTGCTGTGTGCGGCACGGAGGGAACCGACCATCGATTCGGCGTCCGCCTCGGAGACGGCATCGCCGCGATACACGGTGACCAGCTCGGGGATGGCGGGCTCCGCGGCGAGCACCGCCTCGATGACGCTGAGATAGTCATCGCCGACCTTGGTGATCTCGTCATCGACGACGGCGATGACGTCACCCGCTTTGATGTCGAGCCCGTTCACGCTCGTGTCGCGCACCGCGTGCGTGATCTCGACCGCGCGCACGGTCGCGATGGCTGCAGCCATCTGCGCGGCGTTCTCGTCGATGCTCGCGCCCGGATCGAAGGCGAGCATCGCGCTGATGCCCTGCGGCAGGTTGCGCGTCGGCACCACCCGCACCTCGCAGTCATCCGCGAGGGGATTGACCTGCTCGGCGGTGAGGATGACGTTGCCGTTGTTGGGGAGCAGGATCACGCGCTCCGCATTGGCTGCCCGCACCCCGTTGAGGAGGTCCTCGATCGAAGGGTTCATGGTCTGCCCTCCGCTGACCACGCTGTCAGCGCCCAGGCTCGTGAGGATCTCGCGGAACCCGTCACCGGACGCGACGCTCACCACGCCGATCGGCTTGGCGGGCGCTTCCGGCAGCGCCGGCGTCGCCGGCGGGGAGCCCTCGGGCGCGGCCGCGATCTCGGCGGCGTCCGCGCGGGCGAGCACCTCGTGGTGCTGGATCGACATGTCCTCGACCTTGAGCTTGCTCATGCGTCCCCGCGATGAGGCGGCGGCGATCAGTGTCGCCGGATCCCCGGTGTGGATGTGCACCCGGACGAGGTCGGGATCACCGACCACGAGCGCCGACTCCCCGAGCGCGCCGAGCTCGGCCTGGATCGCTTCGACGTCGAGCCCCGGGCCATTGATCAGGAATTCGGTGCAGTAGCCCCACCCCTGTTCGCGATGCGCCACTGCCGCGGCACCGCGCCGCGGGGCGGCCGACCCCGTCGCCTGGATCTCGCCCGGCTTTGGCGGCAGCCGCAACGGCGGCTCGCCGGTTTTGTGTGTCAGCGACGGTGCCGCGATCAGCGTTGCCGTCGAGGCGATGGCCCGCGCGAACCCCTCGAGAATCACGGCAAGCCCAAAGCCGCCGGCATCGACCACGTTGGCGTCGCGCAGCACCTGAAGCTGGTTGATCGTCCGCTCCACAGCGGCGTGAGCCTCGCTGACCACTCGGTCGAGCACCACACGGATGTCGTCGGTCTCGGCCGCAGCGGCGTTGCCGGCGGCGGCGGCGTCGCGGACGACGGTGAGGATCGTCCCCTCGGTGGGCTTCATCACGGCGCGGTACGCGACGGCCGATGCCTCGTTGAGCGCGACCGCCACCCCGCGTGCGTCGACGCGGGATCGCTGCGCGACCCCCTGCGCGAAGCCGCGAAGGATCTGCGAGAGGATCACGCCACTGTTTCCGCGGGCGCCCATGAGCGAGCCGTGGGCGGCGGCGGCGAGCACCGAGGCAACCGCCGAGGGCTCCGGGGCGTCGCCGGCCTCCTCCACCGCCGAGCGCAGGGTGAGATACATGTTCGACCCGGTGTCACCGTCCGGCACCGGGAAGACGTTGAGGTCGTTGATCTCCTGCTGGTTCGCCTCAAGCCAGGACAGCGCCGCGGTCAGCCCGCTGAGCACCTGCTCGCCGCCCACCTCGCGGAGCGGCTCACGAAGCACCGAGAGCTCCGGCGCCGGCTTAGTGGCGGACACCGTCTGACTCCGCATGGATCCCCTGGACGTTGACGTTCACGGCGACGACCGGCAGACCGAGCGTCTTCTCGACCGAGTAGCTGACCGCGCTCATGAGGTTGTGCGCGACCTCGCTGATGCGAGTGCCGTACTCGGTGATCACGTACAGCTCGATCACGAGGCCGTCCGGGGTCACCTGGATCTCGACCCCACGATGGACGTTCTCGCGGTTCAGTCGCTCGGCGATGCCGTCGCGAAGGCCGCGAGCGGCCATGCCGACGATGCCGTAGCACTCGTTGGCGGCATGGCCGACGATCGAAGCCACGACTCGCGGTGAGACCTCGATTCTTCCCAGCGACGCTGTCCGCGACAATGCGTCGGAAGCCCGGACCTTGCCTTTCACTTCTCTCCATAAGGCCCGGCGAGGGCCTGTGGTATCCTCGGCCACCGGCCACCGGTTTCTTCCGGAGGCCACCGGGCGCCGTCACCGAGGCTGCGGCCGAATTCTAGTACGCCAGAGCGGGCGCGTCTCAGATGCGCGACCCGATCCAATCGAGAGACATCATGTCCCAGCGCTGCGACATCTGTGGGAAGGGCCCCATGACCGGGAACAACGTCAGCCATTCGAAGGTACACACCAAGCGCCGCTTCCTGCCCAACCTGCACGCGACTCACGTCGCGATCAAGGGGAAGGAGGTCAAGGCTCGGGTCTGCACCCGCTGCCTTCGGAC
>JBAUTG010000047.1:0-57019 GCA_049582105.1 Candidatus Dormiibacterota bacterium
CCGCCGCAACGACCGATCTTGCATCGTACCGAGGATCCTACGCACCTGCCTGCGCAAGGCGCCCAAGGTCGGGCAAGGGGGTGGTGTGACGCCGACCGTGCCGAACACTATGCGAGCGGGGGGAAGCGCCGATCTGCAGCGCGGCGCCGAGATGACCGTCCCCAGAACGGACGACATCCCAGCGGTCAGACCGTGCTGCTGAGCGGCGAGGGGTCCCCGCGATGACAGGCCCCGCGTCGCGCAGCGGGGCAGGCCAGGGCCGGCGATGACACGCCGCCGCTCGAAGGAGGGCACGTCAGCCGGCGCGATCGGGTGCGTAGAATCCGCGAACGTGCGAACCAAGATCACGGTCGTCGGCGCGGGGAACGTGGGCGCCACGCTGGCCCAGCGTGTGGCGGAGCGCGACTACGCGGATGTCGTGCTCGTCGACATCGTCGAAGGTCTTCCTCAGGGGAAGGCGCTCGACATGCTGGAATCGGGACCGATCGTCGGGTACGACTCGGTGGTCACCGGGACCAACGGCTACGAGGAGTCCGCCGGGTCGCAGATCGTCGTGATCACCAGTGGCGTCCCGCGCAAGCCCGGGATGTCGCGCGACGACCTGGTGATGACCAATGCGAAGATCGTCTCCGGGGTCGTCCGTCAGGTGGTGGCGCAGTCCCCCGACTGCATCCTGATCGTCGTCGCGAACCCGGTTGACGGCATGACCCAGCTGTCCATGGCGGTGTCGGGTTTCCCGCGCTCGCGCGTGATCGGCATGGCCGGCGTGCTCGACACCGCGCGCTACCGGACGTTCATCGCGCAGGAGCTCGACGCCTCGGTGCACGACGTACAGGCGTACGTGCTCGGCGGCCACGGCGACACGATGGTGCCGCTGACGCGACTCACCACCGTTGCCGGTATCTCAGCGTCCGACCTCATTCCGGCGGAGCGACTCGAAAGCATCGTGCAGCGCGCGCGCGACGGTGGCGCGGAGATCGTCAACCTCCTCAAGACGGGCAGCGCGTACTACGCGCCGAGCGCGGCGGTGGCGCAGATGATCGATGCCATCGTGCTCGACACGCACCAGGTGCTGCCGTGCACCGTCCACCTCGAAGGCGAATACGGTATCAACGGTCTCTTCACGGGTGTGCCGTGCCGGCTCGGCGCCGGTGGGTTGCTCGAGGTGGTCGATGTCGCCCTCACCGATGACGAGCGCGCGGCGCTGCACCGCAGCGCCGAGTCGGTGCACCAGGTCGTTCAGGTGATGGACGCGCGCCGCGACGAGATCGACCCGGACCTCGGCTCACTCACTGACGGCATCCACATCGGCTGAGAGCAGCATCGCCGCGGTCACCTCGAGCAACGAATCGACGACCACGTGCGCATGGCTGATGTCACCGCTGAGCTCACCGTGCGAGCGCACGCCGATGCAACGCATCCCCGCCGCAACCGCTGCACTGACGCCGATCGGCGAGTCCTCGATCGCAACGCAGAGCGACGGCATGACGTCGAGAGCCTGCGCCGCACTCAGATAGACCGCGGGGTCGGGCTTGCCGCGAACCTCGTCATCCGCCGTGCAGACGGCGTCGATCACATCGGCGATCCCGAGACGCTCGACAACCGCATCGATCAGCTCGCGCGCCGATGATGACGCGATCGCGACGCGCAATCGAGCCGAGCGTGCGGTGTTGATGGCCTCCAGCGCCCCGACCATCGGCTCCCCCTGCGTGCGGACGTACTCGACCATCTCACGGACGATCTCGCGCTGCACCGCGTGGGGTCGGATGCCGTTCCAGGGGCGCTGCTGATACCAGTGATCGACGACCTCCTCGATGCGCATGCCCCAGGTGTCGCGTAACTGTTCGTCGGTCAGTGCGACTCCGACCCTCGCGAAGACGTCGACTTCCACCTGACGCCAGACCGGCTCCGTATCGATGAGCACGCCGTCCATGTCGAACACGCACGCCCTGGACATCCTCCCCATGGCGCGATGCTACTCGCTGGGACCCGGCGGCACGACCCGCGCCGCGCCGGCATCACCGGCCGGACCCGGCGGCGCGATGTGAACCGGCATGTCGTCGTCGTCCTGAGCCGGCGCGGAGATGCTCGTCGGCTCGGGCGGTTCCTTCTTGTAGTGCATCCCGAAGATCGGGCCGACCACGATCATCATGTTGAGCAGAGCCTTGCGTGTATCGGACTCACCCCAGGCGAGCGTGCGTGAGTACATGTAGAACCAGAGGAAGCCCACGAGCATCGCCACGATGACGACGCTCAGGACGATGACGCCGGTCAATCCTTGCGCGGACCAAAGAGCATGCGGCCCACGTAGCGCACAGGGTCCCACCGGACGTCGGCGACCCGCTCCTTCATGGGGATGATCGCGTTGTCGGTGATGTGGATGTGCTCCGGGCAGACCTCGGTGCAGCATTTGGTGATGTTGCAGTACCCGAGACCACCTGCCTCGCGAGTCTGCTCACGGCGGTCCAGGATGTCCTTTGGATGCATCTCGAGCGATGCGACACGCACGAAGAAGCGCGGCCCGTAGAAACGGTCGCCGTAGTCGTGGCTGCGGATGATGTGGCAGACGTCCTGGCAGAGGAAGCACTCGATGCACGTGCGGAATTCGTAGAGACGATCGATGTCGTGCTGCGGGATGCGCCACGGGGTGCCGTCATCGGGCGCGGCGGTGAACGGCGGGATGGACTTGTTCACCTCGTAGTTACGCGACACGTCGGTGACGAGGTCCTTGATCAAGGGGAAGGACTTCATCGGGTGCACGGTCACCGGCCCGGGCGGCAGGTCGTCGACGCGGGTCTTGCAGAGCAGCACCGGCCGTCCGTTGACCTCCGCACTGCAGGAGCCGCACTTGGCGGCCTTGCAGTTCCAGCGACAGGCGAGATCGGTGTCGAGGTTGTGCTGGATGTAATGCACCGCGTCGAGCACCACCATGCCGGTGACGACGGGGACCTGGTAGGTCGCCTCCGTCTGCTCGCCGCCGGGGACTCCCTTGAGCACCTGCAACGTCAGCGTCTCCCCGGTGAGGCCGCTCGAGGTCAGCGCCGGCGCCGGCGTCGTCGTCACCGCAACGCCGGAATGATCGACAACTGTCACGACTTCCCCTTTCTGGGCCTGCGGGCTGCGGGCGGTTTCGTTGCCGGCGCCGCGACCGCGACGGTCTCGGTGAGATATCCCTTGGGCAGCTTCGCAGCGTCGTAGAAGCGGCTGCGCTCGAGGAGCGGGCGGAGACGATCGGGAAGTGGGTCGAGCGGCACGCTCACGACGCGCATCCCGTCATCGCCGCGACGCGTCACGAAGTTGACCTTGCCGAACTCGACCTCCTGGTCGAGATGATCGAACCGCCACTGCGATCCACGGCTCTCGCGCCGCTCGATCGCGCCTCGCACGATGGCCTCGGAGATGATGAGCATGTTGGTGAGGTCGCGACACGTGTGCCACCCAGGGTTGAGCGCGCGTCCGCCGCTCACACGCATACGCGTGCTCCGCTCACGCAGCTCGAGAATCGCGGTGAGCGCGCGCTGCAGGGACTCCTCGCTGCGCCCGATCCCCGCGTCGTCCTGCATCGCCAGCTGCAGCTCCTCGTGCAGCTTGTACGGGTTCTCGCCTTGCGACGCGCCGTCGCTGTCACCGCCGAGCACGGCGAGCACGTCTGCCTGTTCCGCTGCGACCTGGGTCTCGTCGATCGTCCGCGTTGCCCCGGCGCCGTGCGCGAACGCAGCGGCAGCCTCGCCCGCGCGCCTGCCGAACACCAGGATGTCGCCGAGTGAGTTGCCCCCGAGACGGTTTGCGCCGTGAAGGCCGCCCGCGACCTCGCCCGCCGCGTACAGGCCGGCAACGGTCGTCGCCGCGGTGTCGGCCTCGACGCGCACGCCGCCCATCGTGTAGTGGATGGTCGGCCCCACCTCCATCGGCTGGGTCGTGATGTCGATCGATGCCAGCGCGTGGAACTGCTCGTACATCGACGGCAGCTTGCGCTTCACATAGTCGGCCCCGAGGTGGCGCACGTCGAGATACGCGCCTCCGTGTGGAGTCCCACGCCCCGCCTGGACCTCCTTGTAGATCGAGCGCGCCACGACATCGCGCGACGACAGCTCTTTCTTGACGGGGTCGTAGTCGAGCATGAACCGCGACCCTTCGGCGTTGAAGAGGAGCCCTCCCTCACCGCGCACCGCCTCGGTGACGAGGATCCCGCGTGCGCCGGGCGGCCAGATCATGCCGGTCGGATGGAACTGCACGAACTCCATGTCGAGCAGGTCGGCACCCGCCTGGTACGCCATCGCGGCGCCGTCACCCGAGCACTCCCAGGAGTTCGACGTGAAGCGGTACATCCTCCCCCATCCGCCGCTCGCGAGCACGACGGCGCCGGCTTTGAAGGCGACGAACTGTCCGGTGTTGCGGTTGTAACCGAACGCACCGCACACGCGATCGCCGGACTTGAGCAGCGACGTCAGCGTGTACTCCATGCGGACGTCGACGCCTTCGGTATGCACCAGCTTGTCCTGACACGTGCGGATGAGCTCGAGCCCCGTGCGATCGCCGACATGCGCAAGGCGCTTCCACGAGTGCGCGCCGAACGCGCGCTGCATGATCAGTCCATCCTCGGTGCGATCGAAGATCCCGCCCCAGCGTTCGAGCTCGAGGACACGGTCGATGACCTCGTGTGCGTAGAGCTCGACCATGCGCCAGTTGTTGACCAGCTGGCCGCCGAGCATCGTGTCGGCGAAGTGCACCTCCCAGCTGTCCTCCGGGTCGAGGTTGCCGATCCCCGCGGCGATGCCGCCTTCCGCCATCACCGTGTGCGCCTTGCCGAGGAGTGACTTGGTGACGACGGTGACCGTGCATCCGGAGTCCGCGGCTGCGATCGCGGCGCGCATCCCGGCGCCACCGGCGCCGACGATGAGCACGTCGGTGTCGATGGTCTCGTAGGGTTCCTGGGGCGCTGGCACGTCAGAAAACGATGTGCGGATCGATGAACACACCGGCACGCAGCAGGTGGATGTACACGTCGGTGATGACGACACTGAACATGCTGCACCACGCCCACGCCGGATGCCGCTGGTTGAGCACCGTGACCCATTTCCAGGCGCGGTAGCGGGCCTGACCGAGCATCGCCTTGGAGTAGCAGTCGAGGCCGCCGCCGACCAGGTGCCGCCACGAGTGACAGCCGAACGTGTATCCGCTGAGCAGGATGACGTTGACGAGCATGATGCCGGTGCCGAGCCCGAGCTGGACGTGACCGTTCGGTGCCCAGAACGCGAGGTAGACGTCGTACCAGAGGAACCCGGTGACGATCAGCACCAGATAGAAGAGGAATCGGTGCAGGTTGTTGAGGAACAGCGGAAACGCAGTCTCGCCCCGGTACTTGCGGTGGCGGAGCTCGCCCACGGCGCATGACGGCGGGTCCCAGAAGAACGACCGGTAGTACGCCTTGCGGTAGTAGTAGCAGGTGGCCCGGAAGAGCAACGGCGAGCCGAGCACCCAGAGCGCCGGGCTCACCGGGCCGGTCTTCCAGATCGTCGGCGAGTAGAACGGCGAGAGATACGGCCCGCTCTGGTTGATGCCGCCCGTCAGGAACGCGGTCCAGATCGAATAGAGGCTGAAAAGGCCGAGCGCCGTGACCACGGTCGCCGGCAGCACCCACCAGGGCATCGAATCGAGGATGCGCTGCAATGGCCCGGGGCCGCCGTGCGGGGCTGCCGTGAGCGATGCGGGTGATACCCGGGTGACCTGCGTGGACAAGCGCTGACCATCCTAGCGTTGCGGCTTGCCCACACCGCCTCGCCGGCTCGCGCGCCCGCGGTCGCGGCCGCCACGAGCCGGCGTGATGCGCGCCGAGATCGAGGCCGAATCCGTGAAAACCACTGAGTGCGGTACCGTTGGCCGGCATCGGCGAGCCTCTGAGCGTCCCGCCCTTGGATCGGGGTCCCCTTGACCTCGCGCTGGAGCACGATGCCTGCGGCGTCGCGTTCGTCGCAACCATCGCCGGCGGCCCGACGCACGCGGTGGTGCAGCTGGGTGTCGAGGCGCTGGTGAACCTCGGCCACCGCGGTGCTTCAGGTGCGGAGCCGGACAGTGGCGACGGCGCCGGGATCCTGGTCCAGATCCCCGACGAGTTCCTCCGAGACGTCTCCGGCCTCGCCCTGCCGGCCCCCGGCGCCTATGGCGTCGGCATGGTGATGCTCCCGCAGGGGGCGCTCGAGCGTCAGGAGTGCGAGGCGATCACGTTCCAGGCGTGCCGCGCGGAGGGATTGCGCATCCTCGGCTGGCGCGACGTCCCGGTGGTCGCCGACGCTCTCGGGGCGAGCGCGCGTGCGGGGCTCCCCGTGCTCCGCCAGCTGTTCGTCGCGGCAATCGGTCTCGACGGACCGGCTCTCGAGGGTCGCCTGCTCGTGCTCCGTCGTGTGATCGAGCGAGCCGCCATCGCCGCCGGCATCGGCCGCGACCGCTTTCACGTCGCGAGCCTTTCGAGCCGCACCGCCGTCTACAAGGGGATGCTCACCGCGGCACAGCTCGGTGGCTTCTATCCGGACCTCCTCGATCCGCGCCTGACCTCGTCGCTCGCGCTGGTGCACGCGCGCTTCTCGACCAACGTCCTGCCGCGCTGGGATCTTGCGCAGCCGTTCCGGATGTCGGCGCACAACGGCGAGATCAACACGCTGCGCGGCAACGTCAACTGGATGCGCGCGCGTCAGTCGAAGTTCCGCAGCCCGCATTTCGGCGGGGACATCGAGAAGCTCGTCCCGGTGCTCGACGAGAGCGGCTCCGACTCGTCGCAATTCGACAACGCACTCGAGCTGCTCGCCATGACCGGTCGCTCCATCGAGCACGCGGTGATGATGATGATCCCCGAGGCCTGGCATCACAACGAGCTCATGGACGAGGAGCGCCGCGCCTTCTACGAGTTTCACAGCGCGTTGCTCGAGCCGTGGGACGGGCCTGCGGCGATCGCCTTCACCGACGGCCGCGTCATCGGCGCGACGCTCGACCGCAACGGGCTCCGGCCCGCGCGCTACCTGATCACCGATGACGGCCTGGTGGTCATGGCGTCGGAGGCGGGGGTGCTCGACCTGCCCGAGGAACGGATCACCCGCAAGTGGCGGCTCGAGCCGGGGAGGCTCCTGCTCGTCGACACCGCCGCGGGGCGAGTCCTCGACGACGGCGAGGTCAAGACCCAGCTCGCGGCAACCCATCCGTATCGGGAGTGGATCAGGGCGGGAACCGTCCACCTCGACGAGCTCGCCCCACCCGACCACGTCCCCGATCCGGATCCGGGGACGCTGCTCGTCCGCCAGCAGGCATTCGGGTACAGCATCGAGGACGTCGAGATGCTCATCGCGCCGATGGGGCACAACGGCGAGGAGGCGGTCGGCTCGATGGGCAACGACACCCCGCTCGCCGTGCTGAGCGACCGTGCCCTGCCGCTCTTCAACTACTTCAAGCAGCTGTTCGCCCAGGTGACCAACCCGCCCATCGACCCGATCCGCGAGCAGGCCGTGATGTCACTGGTGACGAGCCTCGGCGCGGGCGGCAACCTGCTCGAGCAGGGTCCGGCGCAGGCGCAGCGGCTCGAGATGCCGCACCCGGTCCTCACGAACCATGACCTCGAGAAGCTCCGTCACGTGACCCAGCGCCAGTTCCCGGCGGAGACGATCTCGATGGTGTTCCACCGCGACGCGGGTGCGGCCGGTCTCCTCGAGGGAATCGACCGCATCTGCCGCCTCGCTTCCGAACAGATCGAGGCGGGCGCCACCGTCCTCATCCTCAGCGACCGGCACATCGACGCGTCGCACGTTCCCATCCCGTCGTTGCTCGCGACCGCGGCGGTCCATCACCACCTCGTCCGCGAACAGACGCGCACGGGCGTGGGTCTCGTCATCGAGACGGGCGAGGTCCGCGAGGTCATGCATCTCGCCCTGCTCATCGGCTACGGCGCCGAAGCGGTCAACCCGTACCTCGCGTTCGAGACGATCGCGGATCTTGCCCGTCGCGATCTGCTCCCGCCGACCGTGGACTGGGAACGGGCCGAGGACCTGTACGTGCAGGCGCTCGTCAAGGGACTGCGGAAGACGATCGCTCGCATGGGCATCTCGACGATCCAGTCGTACTGCGGCGCGCAGATCTTCGAGTGTCTCGGCATCGACCGGAGCGTGATCGACCGCTTCTTCCCGAACACCGCCTCGCGTATCGGCGGCATCGGGATCGACGTCATCGCCGCCGAGGCGCTGGCGCGCCACCGCCGTGCGTTCCCGGACGTGCGCATCACGCCGCCGACGCTCGAGGACCGCGGCGAGTACCGGTGGCGACGTGACGGCGAATACCACCAGTGGAATCCCGAGGTCATCGGAGCACTGCAGCACGCGGTCAAGTCCGGAGACGAGTCGGCGTTCCGCACCTACGTCGCACTCGCGGACGACGAATGCAGGACTCTCAAGAACCTGCGTGGCCTGTTCCACCTTCGCGAGGCGCCGGTACCGGTGCCCCTCGACGAGGTCGAGCCCGCGCTCGACATCGTGCGTCGCTTCTCGACGGGCGGCATGTCGTACGGCTCGCTGAGCAAGGAGGTGCACGAGCTGCTCGCCATCGCCATGAACCGGATCGGCGCGCGCTCGAACACCGGCGAAGGCGGCGAGGATGCGCTGCGCTACGTCCCGGACGGGAACGGTGACACGCGTCGCAGCGCGATCAAGCAGGTTGCGTCGGCCCGATTCGGCGTCACCGCCCACTACCTCGTCAACGCCGATGAGCTGCAGATCAAGATCGCTCAGGGCGCGAAACCCGGTGAGGGCGGCCAGATCCCGGGGGCGAAGGTGGACGAGGCGATTGCAAGGCTGCGCCACTCGACACCGGGTGTCGGGCTCATCTCACCGCCGCCGCATCACGACATCTACTCGATCGAGGACCTCGCGCAACTCATCTGGGACCTGCGTTCGGTGAATCCCACCGCGCGCATCAGCGTCAAGCTCGTCGCCGAGGCGGGCGTCGGCACTGTTGCGGCCGGCGTCGCGAAAGCGCGTGCCGATCACATCGTGATCTCCGGGTACGAGGGTGGCACCGGGGCTTCGCCGCTCACCGCCATCAAACACGCCGGTGTTCCATGGGAGCTCGGCCTTGCGGAGACGCAGCAGGTGCTCATCCGGCAACGTCTGCGCAGCCGTGTCACGCTGCAGGCGGACGGGCAGATGAAGACCGGTCGCGACGTGGTCGTCGGCGCGCTGCTGGGGGCCGATGAGTTCGCGTTCGCCACAGCGCCGCTCATCGCAGCCGGGTGCGTGATGATGCGCGTCTGCCACCTCAACACGTGTCCGGTGGGGATCGCGACGCAGGACCCGGTGTTGCGGCAGAAGTTCGCAGGGCGTGCCGAGCATGTCGTGGCGTTCATGCTGTTCCTCGCCGAGGACGTGCGCCGGTGGATGTCACGACTCGGATTCCGCCGTTTCGAGGACATGATCGGGCGCGTCGACATCATCGAGGCGCGTCCCGCCGTCAACCACTGGAAGGCGCGCGGGCTTGACCTCCGGCCGCTGCTGACGGCGTCCGATGTCCCGTCTCCCGCGGATCGCCGCCACAGCCGCGCCCAGGCCGCGGATCTCGATGACATGCTCGACGTGGAGCTGATCGCGCAGTGTGCTCCCGCGCTCGACGGCGAGCGGCCGGTTCGCGTGCGCACGCCCGTCCGCAACGTGCATCGCTGCGTCGGCGCGATGCTCAGCGGTGAGGTCGCGCGGCGTCACGGCGAGGGCGGGCTTCCCGACGGCAGCATCGAGATCGACCTGGACGGCGCCGCGGGGCAGTCGTTCGGCGCGTGGCTTGCACCCGGCATCACGCTGACGCTGCGTGGTGAGGCCAACGACTATGTCGGGAAGGGGCTCTCCGGCGGCAGGGTGGCGATACGACCGCCGCGGGCGTCGCGACGCCGCGCCGAGGAGAACATCATCGTCGGCAACGTCGCGCTGTATGGCGCCACGTCGGGCGAGGTGTTCATCCGCGGCGTCGCCGGTGAGCGCTTCTGCGTGCGCAACTCCGGCGCGGTTGCGGTGGTCGAGGGTGTCGGCGACCATGGCTGCGAGTACATGACCGGCGGCACGGTGCTCGTGCTCGGAGACACCGGCCGGAACTTCGCCGCGGGTATGAGCGGTGGAGTCGCGTTTGTGCTCGACGAGGAGGGCCGGTTCGCGGCGCGGTGCAACACCGCGTCCGTTGCGCTCGAAACGCCCGGCGTCGGCGATCTCGCAATGGTCCGCGAGCTCCTCGAGCGTCACGAGCTGCTCACGGGCAGCGAGGTCGCAAAGCGCCTGATTCGCAACTGGCGCCAATCGCGCGAACGCTTCGTCAAGGTGATGCCCGAGGAGTATCGCCGCGCGCTGCGGGCGCAGCTGGAGCTCGTCGGCTGATGCCCGCGCGCACCGGGTTCCTCGAGCACTCGCGTCACACCGCACCGAAGCGGCCCGTCGCCGAGCGCGTCGCCGACTACCGCGAGGTGTACCTGCCGCTGCCCGTACAGGTGCTGCGCGAGCAGGGATCGCGCTGCATGGACTGCGGGGTCGCGTTCTGCCACCACGGATGCCCGCTCGGCAACCTCATCCCGGAGTGGAACGACCTCGTCTCCCGGGACGACTGGGAGCCGGCCATCCGGCGACTGCACGCCACCAACAACTTTCCGGAATTCACAGGCCGGCTCTGCCCCGCGCCGTGCGAGCCCGCGTGCGTCCTGGCCATCAACGACGATCCGGTGGCGATCAAGCAGATCGAACAATCGATCATCGATCGGGCATTCGACGAGGGATGGATCCGCGCCGAACCGCCGGCGAATCGCACCGGGAAGCGCGTCGCGGTCGTCGGTTCGGGACCGGCTGGGCTCGCCGCCGCACAGCAACTGAACCGCGCGGGACATCACGTGACCGTCTTCGAGCGCTCCGATCGAGTCGGCGGCCTGCTTCGCTACGGCATTCCCGACTTCAAGATGGAGAAATGGGTGCTCGACCGGAGGATCGGGCTGCTCGAGGCCGAGGGGATCACCTTCGAGACCGGCTACGACGTCGGCGTCGCGATCACGACCGAGCAGCTGCGCGAGCGGTTCGACGCGGTCGTCCTCGCTGTCGGCGCCGACCGCCCCCGGGACATCGACGTGCCGGGACGCGGGCTCGACGGGATTCATGTCGCGATGGACTACCTCGTCCAGCAGAACCGCCGTGTGGCCGGGGAGCGCGTGACAGCGATTCGCGAGATCAGCGCGAAAGGCGCGCGCGTCGTGATCATCGGAGGTGGCGACACCGGCGCGGACTGCCTCGGCAACGTGATCCGCGAGGGCTGTGCGAGCGTCCAGCAGCTCTACCTGTACCCGCAGCCGCCGGACATCCGTCCCGACGGGAATCCTTGGCCGCAATGGCCGCTGGTCCTTCGGACCTACCCGGCGCACGACGAGGGTGGCTCGCGAGACTTCGGGCTCATGGTCACGCGTTTCGAAGGTGGCGACGGTGCCGTGCAACGCGTCTGCGCGACGCGGGTCGAGGCACGCCGCGACGGCGGCATCCGCACGTTCGAGCCGGTCGGCGAGGGTGAGGTCACCCTCGAGTGCGATCTCGTGCTCATCGCGATCGGCTACGAGGGACCGGGTCGATCCCCGTTGCTCGACGGGCTGTCCGTCGACCTCGGCCGGACCGGGAACATCGCCATCGACGAGACCCACGCCTGCTGCACGCCCGGCGTGTTCGCGGCCGGTGATGCGACCCGCGGCGCCTCGCTCATCGTCTGGGCCATCGCGGACGGCCGCGCCGCCGCGCGGAGTTGCGACGCGTTCCTCATGGGGACTGTCCGGCTACCCTGACCGACCCATGGTCCAGCGCGCATTCCTCGGAACAGCATCGCCGATCGCCTTTGCCCATCGCGGCGGCGCCGGCGAGGCGCCCGAGAACACCCTCCCGGCGTTCGAGGCGGCGGTCGCGCTCGGCTATCGGTATCTCGAGACCGACGTCCACGTCACGCGCGACGGAGTCCTCCTCGCGTTCCACGACAGCCGTCTCGACCGGCTCACCGACCGTGCCGGGAACATCGTCGAGCTCACCCTCGCCGAGGTGCGCGAGGCCGACGCCGGGTACTGGTTCAGCCCGGATGGCACGACCTACCCCTTTCGCGGCACCGGCGTGGTGATCCCGACGCTCGAGGAACTGCTCACGAGGTGGGACAGCGTCTTCCTCAACATCGACGCGAAGTCGGACGAGACGGTGGCGCCACTGGTGGCGTTGATCAGCCGCCTCAACGCCTTCGGGCGGGTGTGCATCGGGTCGTTCTCGGATCGACGGGTCGCCCGCATCCGCGCGCTCGCCGGCGGGCGGATCTGCTCATCGATGGGCCAGGTCACGACCGGCCTCGCGTTCCTCGCGTCGCGGTCGGGGCGTCTGCCGCGTTTCCACGCCGACTGCCTGCAGGTACCCCAGCGCTGGGGCCTGCTCCGCATCGACCGCAGGTTCGTCGAGAGCGCGCACCGAGCCGGGCTCCCAGTCCATGTGTGGACGATTGACGATCGCTCGGAGATGGAGGCGCTCCTCGACCTCGGCGTCGACGGAATCATGACCGACCACCCGCGCGTGCTCAAGGAGGTGTTCGAGGCCCGAGGGCTGTGGTAGGCCTGGCCACGCGCTATCGTGGACCCGATGCTGCCGTCTGATCCCGGGGCTCGGTATATCCCGCCCGCAGACCGCGCCGACTGGTATCAGCCGGACGAGCATCTGCGCTGGCTCGCGCGGCACACGGTCGGTGAGGCGACGTGGCCGGTCCTCGACTCAGCACTCGCCGAGCTCGGGACCTTGGTGCCGCAGGTCATCGAGCCGCTTGCCCGCAGCGCGGATCGCAACCCGCCGGTCCTGCGACAGTACAACGCCCGCGGCGAGCGCATCGACGAGATCGATTTTCATCCAGCCTACAAGCAGCTCGAGGCGACGGTGCTCGGTTTCGGCGCTGTGCGAGCCGCGTACACCGCGGGATGGCGAGGGCTCTCCGACCGCGCGCCGCGCACGCTCATCACCGCGATGCTGTACCTGCTGCTCGAGTCCGACCAGGCGATCACCGGTTGCCCGATCGGGATGATCGACGCTGCCGCGCGATGCCTCGAGCGCAACGACCCGGCGCTCGCGGCGCGCTTCGTGCCGGGGCTGGCAGACGACACCGGCCACCACCTCACGGTCGCGATGTTCCTCACCGAGAAAGCCGGTGGATCCGATGTCGGCGCCAACGAGACGGTGGCGACACGCGCGGACGACGGCACGTGGCGTCTCGCCGGCGAGAAGTGGTTCGCGAGCTGCGCGCACAGCGACCTCGTCCTCGTGCTTGCACGCCCCGAGGGCGCGCCGCCGGGGCCGCGCGGGCTTGGGTTGTTCCTCATGCCGCGCATCCTCGATGACGGGACGCGCAACAGCTATGTCATCCACCGGCTCAAGGAGAAGTTCGGCACCCGTGCGATGGCGTCCGCTGAAGTGGGACTCCGAGGTGCGTTCGCGTGGCAGGTCGGCGCACTCGAGCGCGGACTCCCGCAGATGATGGACATGGTCAACGCAACCCGCATCGGAATCGCAACGGCGACGGCGGGTGCGATGCGGCGCAGCGCGTTCGAGGCGCTCACGCACACCCGTGGCAGGTCGACCTTCGGCCGGCGCCTCGATCTCCATCCACTGATGCGCGACACGCTCGCCGAGCTGGTCGTCGACTCGGTTGCGGGGCTCACCGCCGCGATGGGAGCGGCCGATCTGTCCGACCGCGCGGACGCCGGCGATCATGAGGCGACGGCGGCGCTTCGCCTGCTCACACCGCTCTTCAAGATGCACGGTACCGAGCGCGCGCGGGTGTGCGCGACCGAGGGCATGGAGGTGCGCGGCGGCAACGGGTTCATCGAGGACTGGCCCGACGCGAGGATCCTGCGTGACGTGTACGTGCACGCGATCTGGGAGGGCTCGGGCAACGTCATCGCGCTCGATGTCCAGCGCGCCATCGAGCATGGCGCATTGCCGGGATACCTCGGTGACACCGAGCGGCGCGCGGAGCTCGTCTCGGCGGGTGGCCCGGCGGCCGCGCTCGGCTCCGTGATCATCGACTCCTTGCAACAAATCGAGCGTCAGATGCAGGCGCTGCGTGACGTCGACGACCCGGACGCGCGCCAGCTGCCGTTGCGTCGGATGGCGCGGCGCATGGCGACGGTCGCGATCGGAGCACGTCTCGCCGACGAAGCCAACCAGTTCGCCGCCGACACCGGGAGCGGGCGTCTCGGCTGGATTGCGGCGCGCTATCTCGCGCGGCTGGGCGGCGAACCGGCGATCGCGGCTTTCGCCGACGACGCATCGTGGTTACCGCATGCCGACGCGATCCTGCACGGCGGCGCGGTGCCGCTCGAGCTGGCAACCGCGGCGGCGCACCATACTGTTTCGGCGCTGCGCGCGCAGGGTGCGCTGGTCCCGGCCTGAGCGGGACGCATCGTCGCACTGGTGTAGGAGGGCTTCGCACATGACACTGGTGATGTCCGGGGTGAGGGAGACCATCGACTCGGAGTCCGCCGGCCAGACGCTCTGCAGCGTCTTCGCGGCCACGGCACGCGCCGCGCGCGACGATGTCGCCCTCGGGTGGCGCTCCGGACCGGACGCGCAGTGGGAGACGATGACCTGGGGCCGGTATCGCGAGACCGTCGCAGCGGCGACGCTCGGATTCCTGTCACTCGGCCTGGATCGAGGCGGCTTCGGTGTCATCCTCGCGCGCAATCGACCGGAGCACGTCATCGCCGATCTCGGCCTGGTGCACGCTGGACTCACTCCCGTCAGCGCCTACACGACACTCGCACCGGCGCAGATCGCGTACATCGCGAGGCATTGCGACGCGCAGGTCGCCATCGTCGAGGATCTGGAGTTCCTCACCCGACTCCTCGAGGTTCGTGACACCCTTCCCCGTCTGCGCCACATCGTGCTCATCGACGGCGCGCATGAGGGCTGCGTGCGGTGGCACGACGTGCTGGACGCGGGTCGACGAGCCTTGGAGGAACAGCCCGAATCGTTCGACGCCTCGTGGCAGCAGGTGCAGCCGGATGACCTCGCGACACTCATCTACACATCGGGGACCACCGGGCCGCCAAAGGCGGTGATGGTGACGCACCACAACATCGCGTGGACCGTCGCGTCGACGATGCAGGTCGTGCCGATGCCGCGCGGCGCGAAGTTCGTCTCATATCTACCCATGGCGCATGTCGCCGAGCGGTTCTCGAGCCACTGGCAGACGCTGTTCCACGCCAGCGCGACCTACATGTGCCCGGAGCTGACGCAGCTCGGTGCGGCACTGGTGTCGGTGCGCCCGACGTTCTTCTTCGGGCCGCCACGCGTCTGGGAGAAGCTCTATGCGGGCATCAACGCCGGGCTTGCCGCAGAACCGGATGCGCAGCGTCGCGAGCTGATCGCGCAGGCGATCGACACCGGCCGCGAGTGGATGGACGCCCTCGAGCAGGGCACGCGCGTCTCCGACGCGCTGGCGGCGCGGCACCTGGCGACCGCACCGGTGCTCACCGCGATCCGCGCGAAGATCGGTCTCGATCAGTGCCTCATCGGGATGAGCGGCGCGGCGCCGATCGCCGCGGAGACGATCGCGTTCTTTCGCGCGCTCGGCCTCCCGCTCACCGAGATCTGGGGGATGAGCGAGCTCACCGGCCCCGGCACGTTCTTCATGCCCGAAGGCTTTCGCGTCGGCACGGTCGGGGTATCGCTGCCGGGCGTCGAGATGCGCACGGCGGAGGACGGAGAGCTGGAGGTGCGCGGCGGGCTGGTCACGCCCGGGTACTACAACGACCCGGAGAAGACGGCTGAGACCATCAGACCCGACGGGTGGTTGCGCACCGGTGACGTTGCGACGATCGATGGCGACGGCTACCTGAAGATCGTCGACCGCAAGAAGGAATTGATCATCACCGCGGGCGGCAAGAACATCTCGCCGGTGCTCCTCGAGGGTCTGCTCAAGCAACATCCACTCATCGGGCAGGCGTGCGCGATCGGCGATCGCCGCGCGTACATCACCGCGCTCGTCGTCATCGACCCGGAGACGGCAGCGGCATGGGCCGCGGCGCGCGGCATCCGGGGCACGGTTGCAGAGCTGGCCTCACATCCGGCAGTCGTCGACGAGGTGCGCAGGGCAGTCGCGGCCGCCAACGCGCAGGTGTCGCGCGCTGAGAGCATCCGTCGTTTCGCGCTGCTGCCCGTCGAATGGACGGTCGACTCCGGTGAGCTGACGCCGACGCTGAAGATGAAGCGGCAGTCCGTGCATTCGCGCTATGCCGAGGCGATCGAGGCGCTGTACGCGGGAACCACGGGCTATGCGCCCGGCGACGTGAACGGCTAGCCTTTCACCAGCGCGCACGCGAAACCGTCCCAGCCCTTGGCGCCCACTGTCTGGATGACCGCCGGCGTGATGCGCTCGTCCGCGGACATCTGCTCGATCAGGGCGCGCATTCCCGCCGTGTCCGGGTCGTCGCTCTCCGTGTCGATGAGCCTGCCCTGACGCACGACGTTGTCGACGACGATGAGACTTCCGGCGTGCGCGAGGTCGACCGCGCGATTGAAGTACTCCGGCGTGTTCCGCTTGTCGGCATCGATGAAGACGAGGTCGAATGCCTCCTCGTTGCCCGCCTTGAGCCGGGTCAAGGTCTCGAGCGCCGGCCCGACCCGGACCTCCACCTTGGAGTCCAGTCCGGCCCGCGCGATGTTGCCGCGAGCGACGGCAGCGTGCTCCTCGCTGATCTCGAGACTGATGAGACGCCCGTCTTCAGGAAGTGCGCGCGCCATCCAGATGGCGCTGTATCCGCCGAGAGTGCCGATCTCGAGGATCCGCCTCGCGCGAATCGCACGTGCGAGCAGGTGCAGGAACTGCCCCTGCGCCGGCGCGACGGCGATATTCGGGAGTCCCTTGCTGTCCCGGATCGCTGCCTCGAGCGCGGGGTCGGCAGGTTGCAGCAGGCCGGTCGTGTACTCGTCGACGGTGGTCCAGCGTTCGTCGGTCATCGTCCGGCAGTCTAGCGACGGCGTGCCACCCAGACCTCCTCGGAGGGCCAGCGCCTCGCCCACTCCAGGGTGACGAACGGGTAGCGGGTCGTCGACCCCTCCGCAGGCTGCAACTCGATCAGGTTCTCGATTTCGAATCCCGAATCCCGCAGGAGGCGGATCCAGGCGCCGTGCGTGAGGTGGAATTCGACGCTTTCGTCATCCGGCCACTCGAACCGATGCATCCCGAAATAGTCGCGGCGGAGCACGGTGCCGGCCGGCCCTTCCGCGTCGGAGTCGGTCATGGTGAGCGTCAGCAGCGCGCCGTTGCCGAGGAAGATCAGTCGGCCGCCAGGACGCAGCAGGCGTGCCGCTTCCGGGATCCACCGGTAGGGGTCGCACCAGATCGCGGCGCCATACTCGCTGATCGCCAGGTCGAAGCTCGCGTCCGCGATCGGCACCGCCTCGGCGTTGCCGTGGATGAGCGGGAAACGCAGATCGTGCTCGTCCTGGAGCTGCCGCGCCGTGGCGAGCTGGTTCTCTGACATGTCGATGCCGACAGGCCTGGCGCCGCGACGAGCAAGCCAAGCGGAGACATAGGCCGTGCCGCACCCGAGCTCGATGACGTCGAGGCCGGCCACGTCGGGGAGGATCCCGACCTCGCTCTCGGGAATGCTCCAGATCCCCCACGACGGCTCGGACTCGGACCAGCCCCGGCGCCCGGGTTCGGCGTACTCCGCCGCCGAGACATTCCACGCGGCCCGGTTGCGTGCGAGGTGGTCGTCCGAGGTCATCGGCGGCGACTGTACGCGGAGAGCGGGGAACGGGGTGGCCAGCGGGGGTCGAACCCGCGACCTCCAGGGCCACAACCTGGCACTCTAACCAACTGAGCTATGGCCACCATGAGACGCCGAACAGGAGGCCTCGCGATTATATGGCCCACCGGTCGGCGTCCCGGATGAATTCGCGCGGGTAGACTCGCGACGCGCCCCCGTAGCTCAGCGGATAGAGCGGCGAGCTTCTAACTCGATGGTCGTGGGTTCGACTCCTACCGGGGGCGCCAGGCCTCGTGGGTCACAGCTTCGCCCGTGCCGTCGCAAGCTCTCGGTCTATCGCCTCGGAGTCCTCACGCGTCATCTGCATCGTCCCGGGGAGCGGCGCAGCCCGCTGGAGCAGCTGATCATGATGCGTGCGCGATGCTTTGCGATGGTGCAGCCGTGACACGATCGGGTTCGTTGCAGTGATGAACTGATGGCAGCCGAGCCTGATGACGTCGCATTGCTTGCGTTCTTCCGGGTGATCGCGTCAGGCGACGCCTCCGAGATTTCGCGAGGTCTGGAATCGCCCCAGAGACGACTCGCCGTTCAGGCGATCCGCGTCGGAGCGAGCCGTTCCGACGCGCCGGCGTTCTTCCTCGACGCCATCCATCACTATGCGTACGCCGGTGATACAGCCCTGCACGTGGCTGCCGCCGCATACCAGACGGAAACAGCTCGGCTTCTGATCAGCCAGGGTGCGCCCGTCCGGGCGCGAAACCGGCGCGGCGCCGAGCCACTGCACTATGCGGCTGACGGAGCTCCTGGTGGACCGCGATGGAACCCGAGCGCACAGCGCGAGGTCATCACCTTCCTCGTCGCGGCCGGCGCCGACCCGAACGCTCGGGATGCGAACGGCGTGGCTCCGTTGCATCGCGCCGTCCGCACGCGGTGCTCCGCCGCGGTCAACGCTCTTCTCGACAGCGGCGCGGACCCGAAGTCGCGGAACGGACATGGCTCGACCCCGCTCCATCTTGCGGTGCAGAACACGGGTCGAGGAGGTTCGGGCAGCAGCGCAGCGACCCACGAGCAGCGCGGGATCATCACGCTGCTGCTGCAACACGGGGCCGGAGCGACCGACACCGATGCGCACGGGAAGAGCGTTGACGCCGCGTGCGCGAGCGCGTGGATCCGCGACCTGCTGACCTGAGAGGGCCGAACCGACTACCTCGTCTCGCCCTGCCGGACGGTTGTCGCTCGATCCGAGCGATCGCCGACCGGCGTTGCATCGATGACTCGCAGACAGCGCGCGACCGCATCGGCTGAGTCTCCCGTCGTGTCGAGTTGGTATGCCGACGGCCAGGGATCCCTCCGTGAGCGCAGCGCTTCGGCGACGTCGGGTGTCGCCTCCGAAAGGTCCCCCTCGCGGCGCGGCAGCGCGGCTCGATCGCGGACGACGTTCCGGGCAGCCTGGCACTCGATCTCGACGAGATCCGCATGACACGCACGCGCAACACGGCCCGCGCGAAGGCGTGTGCGCGCGCTCGGAAAGGTGGCATCGAGGATGACGCTGTAGCCGTCGGAGAGCAGTTCCCTCGCGCGACTGAACAGCACTCGGTAGGTCAGCGCGCTCATCGACCTGCTGTACCTGCCGCGGTCGAGCTCGGCACCTTCGGCGCGAGCGGCCGGCGCCGGTCCCGTGACGTCCCGCCGAACCTCGTCGCTCTGCACGACGATCCACCCCCTCTCCGCAGCAACGGCCCGCGCGATCGTCGATTTGCCGGTCCGCGGCCCTCCGCCGGTGACCACGACGACGGGCCGCGCCGCCTCCAGGTGCGCGCGGCACTGCTCGAGATGGGCGCGAGCCAGGGGAATCGCCGCCGTAATTCCGTCCATGGCCCGGAGGCACTCGACCTTTGAACGAACCATCGCCCGCTGAGCGATATAGAAGTGGAGGAGGCTCGGAGGCCAGTGAGCCCCTGCGAATCGCTGATACTCGGCCACGAAGTGCGCCGCAAGGTCCGGCCGGTGCATCGACTCAAGGTCCATCGCGAGGAACCCGACATCGGCGAGCTCATCGCCGTACCGAAGCCGTTTGTCGAACTCGAGACAGTCGATGATCCGGGGGCCATCCTGCAGGCAGTAGATGGAGTCCGCACGCAGGTCGCCGTGACCGTCCACGATGTGGCCCTCCGCGGCACGGCGTCGCAGGAGCGGGGCGTGCGCCTCGAGGAAGCGTTCTGCGAGCGCTCGCTCGCGGTCGAGATTCCCAACCTCGAGCACCTGACCCGCCACGATGGACCACTCGTCGAGGTCCTGCCGCCACCGCCGTCGTAAGGCGGCAGGGAGTCCCGCCCGGCTCACCGCTGGTCCTCGACGGGCCTCCGAATGGAAGGCTGCGAGGACGCGTGCGACGCGTGTGAGCTCGCGACCAACATCCGCGTGGTGGTCTATCAGCGATCGCAGCTGCCGCCGATCGGGAAGCCGGCGCATGACCACCGCGGCATCCATGAGCCTCCCCCGCGCGTCGCGCATCTCGTCAACCCTGAGGTACACGTCCGGAGCGAGTCTCCGGTTGAGCCTCAACTCCTCCCGGCACGCGGCGAGACGTGCCCGAGGCTCGCGGAAGTCCACGAAATCAAAGCGCACCGGCTTCTTACGCTTCGAGACGGTGTCGCGCTGGAACGTCAGCACCGACACGTGCGTCTCCAGCACCCGGCCCCTCATCGCCTGGCGGTCGGCTGTGCGCACGTGACGGACCTTCGAGCCTGCTTGCACAGGGCGGGGAATATCATCATGATCCTGACTGCACAGGTGGTGTCGGCGAGGCTGTGCGCGTTCTGAGGGATCGCTGACAGGAGGTTGGCGATCCGATGTTTGACCGGATTTTGGTTGCAGTCGATGGCTCGCAATTCTCCGACGCCGCACTTGTGGCGGCCGCCGGCCTCGCGGCCAAAACTGGTTCCCAGGTCGACGTCCTCCACGTGCACGAGCACGAGATGCCGCATTCCAAGGCGGTCCATCTCGCAGATCTCGAAACCTCCTCGGAGGCGGCGCGCGTGGTCGCGGAGGCGACGGCGAAGCTGACCGCGCAAGGGGTCCATGCTCAGAGCCACCTCATCGAGGCCGACACGCATGACGTCGCCCGGCGGATCATCGAATTCGCCGACGACAACAAGTCCGACGTCATCATCGTCGGTCGCCGCGGACTGTCGACGCTGACCGGGATGCTTGTCGGCAGCGTGTCCAACAAGCTCGTGCACGTCGCGAAGGTGCCCGTTCTCGTGGCGCACTAGGGTTCTGGGCAGGGGCGCGACGCCGCCGATCACTCCGCGCGCTGCGTTGCGGCCTCGGGGACGACGAGCAGGGGGCTGTGGCCGGAGTGGTGGATCTTCGTGGACACACCGCCGAAGATCAGACGGCGCACCTCGCTGAGGCGCCGGCTTCCGATGACGATGAGGTTCGGCAGCGGGAGCGTGCCTCCGCGCGCGACGAGCACGTCGCCGGCATGCCCCACCGCCAACACCGTCGCGGGACTGAGCTCGGCGCCCTCGTCGATCTCTTTCGCCTCGCGGTCAAGGCGTCCGTGTTCGGTATCGACGCGATCCGAATGGCGCAGCACGCGGTTCGGCTTTACCAAGCTGTCCGGCAGCACCTCGACAAGGGTCGTCGTGACCTCGGGATAGAGATGGGCGATGGTCGACGCCAGCCGTGCGGCGCGCTTCGCCGCGAGTGACTCGTCGAAACCGATGACCATCTGCGCCGGCGGCCAGGACGGTTGGGGACCGTGCACGATCAGCACCGGGCAGCGCGCCTTGTGCAGCACCGCTGCGGAGACGCTCCCGGACAGCAGCCGGCGCACCACGCCGAGCTCGCGACGTCCGACCACGACGAGGTCTGCGCCGATGCTTTCGGCGACGCTGCGCACGACGTCACTGACCTCCCCGCGTTCCGCATGGATGCCACCGACGAAGGCGCCGAGCGCCGCTGCTTCGGATCGTGCAGTGTCAAGCGCGGCGAGCGCCGCACCGCGGTATGTATCCAGCATCTCTTCGAGTCCGGAGCCCGTCGGGAACACGTAGAGCGACTCCGGCGGGAGGTCGTATGCAGTCACCAGGTGCAGCGTCGCTCCGGAGCGTTTCGCGAGATCGGCCGCCGCCAGCAGCGCCTGTCGCGCATCGGCACAGCCATCGGTCGCAAGCAGAATCGTCGTGATGGTGACCTTCTGCTCATGCGTCGAGCCACCCGCAACGGTCTCTTCCGGCGACGCCGCTTTCATGGATCTCATAACCCAATCAGAGCAGCCGGTGCGCACCGAGACCAGTGCCGTTGGGCATCATTTGATCGGGTATTTGGACTTCCGACGTCGGTGCTCGCAACCGCGGTACCGTATTCGGTACCGCCATATCACCCAGAACCCGTAGCTCGAGCTCGCGAGACAACGAGGGCCGTCCGGCGACACCGCGAGTGAGCCGATCGAACAATGAGCCGACAACCCAAGGAGATGGCGATGACAGAGATCAACGAAGGCTTGGTCGACATTCCCGAGCCAGAACGAGCGCTTCCGGCCGGCGCGAGCGACACATCATCCGTGGATCCAGGCGGTGACATTCCTGAGCCTGCGCCGGAGGAGCCAGGGTTCGGTGAAGACCCCGCGTACGACCCGGGTGGGATGGGAAGGCAGCCGGACGTCGCCGAGGACGAAGAGGCCCACCCCTGACGACGGGTGACGTGACGCGATAGAGCGTCAGCCGATCTCCGCCACCCAGGGTTCGGCCAGCCGTCCCCAGTTCACCGTCCAGCCGACGCCGAAAACCGTCGGCACGAGAATCCGGCGGTCGCTCGGGTTCCACAGGCGCTGGCGGGCGCGCTCGAACGTTGGCATCCGCAGGTCGTATGGGATGCGACCGGCGATCCGTCCTTCCCACGTTCGTTGCTCGCGCGGTTTCCGAAGTTCGGTAAGGACCGCGGCACCGAGAAGCCCGGCACCCAGCGCCGGACCGAACCAGCGTGTCGGTTTCCTGGACCGTGCGCTCGTGCGCACATCCTTAGACACGGTCCACGTCCTGTGCAGCGCCACTGGCCCCGCGTTGATGGCCCCGCGCACGGTCAGCCGTGATGGGATCGGGAGCGCCTGAGGCCAGGAGCCCGTTTCGATACGCCAGATAGCATCGGATTGACCGCACCTCGGCGCGATCCGCCCGGTGTTGCCGCCAGATGAGCCATAACATCGAAGTGCCCTCGTATTCCTCCGGTTCGATGCCTCGAGTCTCGATCATCCCGGAACCGCCGAACAGAGCCGATCGCACTCATCTCCGTGTGACATAGGTCGCGAACAACCCGAACGATGGTTCGGTGGGGAGTTCCACGCGTGGGTCCGGGGCGGAGGCCGAATTCAGGACTTTCGGAGCGAAGTTCATGACCTTCGGCCATGGTGTGTCCCGCGGGCGCGATCGAAGATGAGCGTGAGACCAACAACTGAACATGGAGGTGTCACCATGGCGGAGAAGACCACTCTGACCCCGCGGTACCCGACTGACGTGTTGGGGAGAACCTTCGCCGACATCCTGCGCTGGCCCGTTTTTCCTCTCCTCGGCCTGACGCAGGACTTCCCGATGCGGCTCGAAGAGTACGCCGATGACGGCCATCTGGTCGTGCGAGCGGAGCTGCCCGGCGTCGACCCGGACAAGGATATTCACGTCTCCGTTGCCGACGGATTGCTGACCATCACCGGCGAACGGCGCAGTGAGACCAAGATCGACGAGAAGGGCCGGCACTTCTCTGAGATGCAGTACGGCTCGTTTGCGCGGACCATTCCGCTTCCGGATGGAGCGAGCGAGAAGGACGTCACCGCAAGTTACCGTGACGGCATTCTTGAGGTCCGCCTCGGCTTGACTGCGAAGATGCCCGCGAAGGCCGCGGCCATCCCGATCGCGCACTAGCGGCGCAAGGCCCGCCGAGGCAGCCTCGGCGGGCACCCGCCCGCGGTGCCAGGACGGCGGGACTGGTCGCGCCGGCAAGTCGCTGACGTCCCGGGCTCGAAAGCTCGAACTCGAGTTCGGCGACGAGGTGGCGGTGCAGACGGATCAGACAGCGACGGGTTCGCCTGTCGCGCCCTGAGTGACCTGCGCCGGCCGGTGGCCGATCTTGGTGGCGCCCTGAATGGGCACGCCGGCTCGCCCATCGTGGCGACCGCCACCTGTGGGTGCCACTCCGGCGATGAATTCCTCAGTCAAGGCCCGTGCCACGGAGTCGGAGAACTGTCGCGGCGGGGCCTTCATGAAGTACGCGGATGGTCCCTCGAGTGCGCCGGCGATCCCCCGGTCCAGGGCGAGCTTGCAGCAGCGCACCGCGTCGATGACGACGCCGGCGCTGTTCGGCGAGTCCACCACCTCGAGCTTCATCTCGAGGCTGATGGGCTGGTCCCCGAAGCTGCGGCCCTCGAGCCGAATGAAGGCGTTCTTGTGATCCTTCAGCCAGGGCACATAGTCGGACGGCCCGATATGGATGTTCTCGGGCTCGATCGGGTAATCCAGCTGTGACACGACGCTCGTCGTCTTGCTGATCTTCTTGCTCTCGAGCCGTTCACGCTCCAGCATGTTGAGGAAATCGGTATTCCCGCCCACGTTGAGTTGATACGTGCGCTCGAGCCTGACGCCGCGATCGCCCAGGAGGCGCGCGAGCACCCGGTGCACGATGGTGGCACCGACCTGCGACTTGACATCGTCACCCACGATCGGAACGCCGCGTGCCTCGAAACGTTCGCGCCAGTACTGCTCCCGAGCGATGAAGACCGGCATGCAGTTGACCATCGCGCATCCGGCGCTGAGTATCTGTTCCGCATACCACTTCGTTGCCATCTCCGAGCCGACCGGCAGGTAGTTGCAGACAACATCAGTGCCGGTGTCCTTGAGAATCTGGACGATGTCGGCCGTCGGGCCGGGCGCCTTACGAATGACCTCCGAGAGGTACTTCCCAAGACCGTCGTGCGTCATACCGCGATGCACCGGCACGCCGAGCGCTGGGACCTCGCTGAACCGTTCCGTGCAGTTGAGGCCTCGGAAGATCGCGTCAGAAAGGTCGTAGCCGACCTTCTCTCTGTCGATGTCGAAAGCCGCTGAGAACTCGATGTCGTTGATGTGGTACCCGCCGAGGTTCACATGCATCAATCCCGGGACGAAATCGTCCGGATCCGCGTCCCGGTAGTACTCGACACCCTGCACCAGCGAAGAGGCGCAGTTGCCGACGCCGATGATTCCCACTCGCACCTTCTTGCTCATCTCATTCCTCCATCCCCCTCAGGTACGGTCGATGTCCACGGGAGGCAGGTCCCGGATCTCCGCCTTGGAAAGGGCGATCTGGATGCCGGCGTCCACCGCGGTGACCGCGCTGATCGGAATCGCCACCTCCTTATGACCCCACAGGTGACCCTCCTCCAGCATGACGTGCGTCACGTGCTGGTTCCGCGGGTCGATGACAAGTCCGTGGACGCTGCCGATGGGGCCGTCGGTCGCATACACCTGGTCACCGCGGCGGACGCTCACCCCTCCCGGCGGGACGGTGTCGTTCAGCGCCGGCTTTGCGACGTTCGTCGCGCCGAGATCCGTTCCGCCCATCCCCGCGTTGCTCATCCCAAGCCCGCTCATGCCGAGACCCCCGGCCCCGAGGCGATAGTAAGGGCGGGTCAGGACATGCTCCGGGTCGTAGGTACCGTATTCGTTGGACTCCGGCAGGAACTCCGCCTCCTCTGCGGGCTCGAGCTGCTCGAACGCTTCGATCGTGCATCGGAGCTGGACATTCTGGCCGGAGGCTTCCACAAGCTCGATGGGCACGAGTCGCGCGACGCCATGCCGATGCCCTGGTTCAACGACGAGATGAGTGATGGCGCGGGCAACAGGGTCGACGACGACCCGGCTCACGTGGCCGCAGCTCCCGTCGCTGCATCCGGCCTGAGCGCCGATTCTGTACTGGACGGCCTCCCCCATCAGCATCCTCCTCGTCAATAGCGGACGATGGCCGCGAAACCATCTGCTGCGGGGAGATATTCGCCAGGAACGAAACGGCATCCACCGTCACCGGCCATCCGCTCCACAGCCGCCTCGACAACGTCGTCGACGGGGTCGGCCGGCGCCCCACACTGGGCACAGATCGAGGCCGTGGACGACAGTGCCATGCACTTGGTGCACCGGGATCCTGGCTGACTCCGCATCTCCGTTGCGATGAACAACCTCCTGACCCGTCCCTGTGAGAGTGCGACGAGGACGGGATCCCGCCCCAGAACGGCCAGACCGTCGCCGACAGCACTCATGAGCTCACTCCTCAGTGCCTCATCGTCCTGCTGTTCGGCTTCGAGCACGGGGCCCGAGATCACTGCACGGATCTCATCGAGTGGTGCGTTCACGCGGACAGCAACACCGGCTACGACACGAAGCCGGTGGCGCTCGGGCAGCTCGCGCTCGAGGCGCTCCGCCTCCGGCGTCGGGCCTCCGAGGATGAGGTGGTCGACAGGGTGCTCGTCCAGATGCTCGGCGAGTGCGGCTGCGCATCGCGCGAGATGGTGTTCGCTCGTCGCGACTTCGTGGCGATCGACGTGCGAGCCTGCGGACGCCCATCGCGCGGCGGCGTCGCCGGTTCGCGACGGCGAGCTGCTGACGTTCCAACCACGCTGACGATCCCTGTGCGGCGCAGTGCCGTCGAAGAGCGCCGGGTATTCCCAGAGCTGGCCGAGCTGGTATTCGAACATCCGCATCTTCTCGTGATCAACCAGCGCCACCCCGAAGCGACGTGCGCGACCGAGCACGCGATCCAGCTGGAGGAGGTCCGGGCCGTGTCCGGACACGATCTGGTCCCTCACGCGGACGGGGAGCGCGATCGTTCGATGCCACGAGTCCAGCGCGCAGCAGACCATCACGAGTCCGCGAGTGCGTGAACGGTCGAGGGATTCGTCGAGCAGACGGCCGAGCATCGCGAGATTGCGATCGATGGCCGTCCGAATCTCGGGTTCTAGGGCATCGGCATCGCGGCGTGCCTGCTGTGCGAGGGCACTGAGGGCCGCCAGGCAGTCGGCGCGGCGCGGTCGCTCCGCGCCGTCGACGTCGAGGTAGCACGTGGTGACGATCGGCGTCTCATGGACGTGGTGGAGGTCACGAGTTGGGAGTTCGATCCGGGTTGTAACGGTTCCGGAGGCCATGGCTCACCTCGCTTGGGGCGCGTTGATCTCGATTTCAGCGTGGCAAATCCGAAGGCAGAACTCCAGTGCCGATCGTCCCGACTTTCTGTGCCTACGGACCCCGCCGCGGGATCCCACCGTCCAGCATCGAGCCATACAGAGACTGGAGCCGGTCGATGTTGCCTCGCAGGCTGTATGAGGCGAGTGCCTGTGCACGGGCGCGCTCCCCCAGCGCCTGCCGGAGCGGAGCGTCGTCGTAAAGGCGGCGCAGCGCATTCCCGAGCGCCGGCTCGAGCGGGTACACCGGGATCACAACGCCGGCATCGCCGATCACCGCGCCGTCCTCACCGGCGTCGGTGGCGATGACGGCGCGGCCCACGCTCATCGCCTCGAGGAGAGCGAGGGACAGCCCCTCCGCAGTGGAGGGAAGGACGAACACGTCTGCGGCGCGGAGGAGATCTCGCCGTCCCTCGTCGTCTGCGACGACGCCGAGAAGCCGCACCTGTGGATGCGCTGCAGCGAGACGATCCAGCTGGCGCCGTTGAGTCCCCGCCCCGCCGATCAGCAACACGTGGTCATCCGGCCACCCTTGGGCCACGAAGCTGCGAGCGAGCTGCAGGACTCGCTTCTCAGGATCGATTCTCCCGAGGTACACGACGACGAATCGCGCACCGAGCGCTACCCGAAGACGTGAGTGCCCGGGAGTGAGATGCTCGGTGTTGACCCCGTTGGGGCTCACGACGATTCTCGCGACGTCCAGGCCCGACTCGACGAGCAGGGTTCGCTGTTCCTCGCTGAGCGCGATGAGCGCATCGAACTGGGCGAGACGCCGCGCGTGGAATCGATAGAGCTCGTGGAGGAGCCGGGCCCGCGCCGAAGCGAGAGTCCCGTACGGGAGATGCACGGTCGCGACGGCTGCGATGTTTCGATCGTGCGCCAGGCTCGCCACCGCTCCGTCGAGCAGCGAGAAGCTCACTGAAAGGTGCACCAGGTCCGGCTTGAAATGATCGAGCGCCGTGGATATCCGCTCGAGCGACCCCGGAAGGGAGACGGTCACCGTTTTGAGGCGGACGGCACGCAACTCCACGCCAACCGGGAGCGCCGCCGCAGCGCGCCCTTCATGGTGCGCGAAGAACAGCACCTCCACGCCACGGCTGCGCAGAGCGGCGACGGTCTCACGGCTGTAGGCAGCAAGGCCGTTGCCGTGCGGGCTCTGGTGGTGACCGAACCAGGCGACTCGCAAAGGCCGTGCGTCAGCCCCCGAGCTTGCACCGGATTCCGTCATCCGACGCAGGGTAGGGCCACGAGCCTCACACGTGCGCGGCGCTCATCGGTTGCACACGGGTGCCCGGCGTCCGGCAGCGATTCCACAGCGAGCCGGTAGCATGGGTCAGCCCGTGCCCATCGTGAGAACCCTGCTGCACCTGCTACGCCGCTTCTGGGCCGAGCTTCTTGCGTGCGCCGGGCTCGTGGCGCTCGTCATCGGCGTCAATCCCGCGCGGCTCGGCAGCGTCTTCAGCCACATCCAGTGGCTGCCGGCAGCGCTGATGATCCCGGTCGTCGTCGGCGTCTACGCCAGCCACGGGACGGCCTGGTGGTTCGCGTTACGCGCCATCGGCGAGCACATCGGCCTCCGCGAGACACTGGTCATCGAGTTTGCCGGTCAGGCCATGGTCTTCCTCCCACTCGGAGACCTCACGCGCGTGGTGATGGTCCGGGCCGCGGATCATGAGGAGGGCGTTGGAGCGATCACCGCAACGGTCGCGCTCCAGGAGCTGACCTTCATGTTTCTGATGAGCCTCGGGGCCCTCCCTCAGCTGGTGGAGCGGCCCAATATCGCGCTCCTGGTCATCGCGGTGATTGCCGGTTTCCTCGGCGTCTTCGTGATCCTGCTCTGGGAAGCCGCATACGTATGGGCCATCCGTCTCCTCGAGGTCTTCCATTTCTTCCGCCGGTTCGACTCGCAACTCCGCGACATCCGGCCGGCCTTCCTCCGGATGTGTCGCCCCCGCCCGCTGTGCGGCATCGTCGGCTGCCAAGCGCTTGCCGCGGCGCTCTCGTTCCTGCTGTTCTCCCTCGCGTTGGACGCGCTTGGCGCGAACGTGAGCTATACAGCCGCGATCTTCACGTTGGGAGTCAGCTTCACGGTGTCGGCGATCAGCTTCCTCCCCCTGGGTCTCGGAGCGTTTGAGGGCGTGTTGACGCTGATCCTGCTCACCTACGGCGTGCCCGCCGCGACGGGCGCTGCGGCCGGCCTGCTCTTCCGCGGGTACAACGACGTGCTCATGGCCATCGTCGCCGTACCCTGTTTCCTGTTCGTGAGGCGGCAACAGCGGTCCGGCGACCGGCGTCGCTCGGCTTCGGTTCTGGCACCCCAGCCGGCGAGCCATGGTTTGGAAACGCAGAGGAAACGGTATCCGTGATAGGTCAAGGCAGCATGAGACACATACGCGCGCTCCTCCGCTCCCCGGTCCTGCGCGTAGTCGGCACTGCGGTCGGACTGCTCCTCCTGGTGCGCGGCATCAACGTGGGCCAGGCCTTCAGCCTCCTTGGACACGCTGACACCCGCCTCGTGGTCCTCGCGGTGGGATTGACCGGGCTCGGCCTGACCTGCGCGGTGATCGCGTGGAGCATCGTGGTTCGCGCCACCGGGGCGACGGTTGCCCTGCCCCGCATCGCGTCGTGGTACCTCCAGGGCGTCTTCGTCGGCCATGTCACGCCGAGCGGCGCGGGAGGCGACGCCACGCGTGCGACAGGAGTGATTCGCGAAATCGGCCACGGAAGGGGCATCGCCTCACTGGCGGCGACGCGCATGGCCAGCGGGCTGAGCATGGCGCTCTGTGGATTCATCGGTGCGCTCATCGCCAACGTCAGCTTCGGCGTGCCGATCATCGTGGCTGCGGCCGCCTACCTCGGCGTGATGGCCTGCTTCTGGTGGGTCGCGCTCGGTGCGCACCGTGGGATTCGCATCCTGCAAAGGAGTGAGCGGCGCGTGGTCGCGGCCATCGTCCGCGCGGTGACCCCCGTGACCGAGGCGCTGGCGAGCTTCAAGGCGACCCCGAGGGCGTTGCTGGCCTGCGTGGGGATGGCGATCGCCGGATGGATGCTGAACATCTTCGCGTTGCAGACGTTCGCCGCCGCGGTCGGCGTGCACCAGCCACCGGCCATCTTCGCCGTGGTGGTGCCGATCTCGTTGATCGCGACCCTGGCGCCGGTGGCGATCAACGGGATCGGCCTTCGTGAGGGTGTGCTCGTGGGGCTGCTCGTCCATCTCGGCGAGGATCCCGCTCGATCCGGCGCTCTTGCGCTGCTCATCGACCTTCAACTCGTTCCCTTCGCGATGATCGGGGCGGGCCTTTTCATCCGGTCCCGCCGTCGCCACCGCGTGGAGCTCTCTCCCAGCGTCGCTGTGTGATCGAGGGGACGTTCGACCTGCCGGCTTGAGGACGGCCGCCTCTTCCCGGCACTGCGTGCGCGTCGGTAGCGTGATCTCATGGCCGCCGAAGACGCCCATGCCCATGGTGCTGTTCTGCCGTCCGACGCACGTGTGCGCGGGATCGCCCGTCATCCCGTCGTCTACGGGATCCTCCTTGCGTATGCAGCCGTCTCCACGACTCTCATGCTCGTGCGTGCGGTCGGCGTCACCTCAGACCACGCCCTGCTGCTCATCCTCGTGCTGGCCGCAATCGTCGCGCCCGCTCGCGCGTTCGTCTGGGACTTCCTTCCCTTCCTGAGTGTCGGCGTGATGTTCTCTGACGTCGGGACGATGGTCGAGCAGCACACCCAGGCGGCCCACACGCTCGCACCGATCCTGGTCGAGCGCAGCCTGCTCTTCGGGAACGTCGCCGCCGTATGGCTGCAGGGGCATCTTCGTGGAGTGGCCGCCTTCATCGATGTACCGCTGGCGATGGTCTACCTCTCGTTCTTCGCCGCACCGATTGTGTTCGGCATCTGGCTCTGGCTCCGCCATCGCGACCACTTCGACTTCTTTGTCGGCGCCTACGTCGGCATGATGGCGGTCGGGTTCCTCGTCCACGTCATCTACCCGGAGACGCCACCCTGGCTGGCCGCGCGCGATGGCGTCCTCCCGTACGTCGACCGCATCACCGTCACGCTGCTCAATCACCTCGGTGCTGTCGGCCAGCTCTACTCTGGTGCCGATCCCGCTCCGTACGGGGCAATGCCCGCGTTGCACGTCGCGGTTCCGTCGCTCATCGCCGCGACGGCAATCGCGATTCGCGGCTGGCGCCCCAGCCGCGCCTGGCTCTGGCTCCTGTATCCGTTGACCATGGCATTCGCGACGCTGTATCTCGGCGAGCATTACCTCCTCGACGCGCTCGCGGGGATGGCTCTCGGGTTCCTCAGCCACGCCGTCGCTTTCCGCTTCCGGCGCCACGCCCGGCGGTCGCCCTCGGTGGCGGACCCGGTGTCCGGGATCGACCTCAGCCCCGCCGCATAGATGCATGCATTCGCGCATCGAGGCGGTATGGCGCACCGGCGGGAGAACACGCTCGAGGCGTTCTCGTACGCTCAGTCACTCGGTATCGGGGGTGTCGAGACGGATGCCTGGCTCACGGTCGACGGTGTTCCCGTGCTGCACCACGATGGCCGGATACGGGTGCCTGCGGGCCGGCGTCTGATCTCGCAGCTGCGGAAGGCAGAGCTCCCGGACCACGTGCCGTCGCTTGCCGACCTCTACGAGCGATGCGGCACGGGTCTCGAGCTCGCCATCGACGTGCTGGATCCCGCAGCGGCCGCGGCAATCGTCGCGACGGCGAACGAAGCTGGACGGTCAGCGATCGGCCGGCTGTGGTTGTGCAGTCCCGACGTCGGTCGCCTGGAGGAGTGGCGGCGCCTGGACGGGGACCTGCACCTGGTTCACTCCGACGGCGCCTGGCGTCGACTGCACCGCGGCGACGCCGCGTCTCACGTCCGGCGATTGCGCGGCCTGGGCGTCGAGGTCCTGAACCTTCGCAGCAGAGACTGTCTTCCACCGGTGCTTGATGCCTGCCACAACAACGGGCTCGGGCTCTTCGCATGGGGTGTCGCGCGGTTGTCGACCATGCGCCGGCTGATCCGAATTGGAGTCGACGGCATGATGAGCGACCACGTGGATCGGATGCTCGTCGCGCTTCGCGACTCGCGGGGCGCGTGACAGACCGTATGCGCTCCGGCCCCGAGGCGCGGCGTGTGACCTCCGCGCCGATGACCTTCGGCCCTAGCCCGTGGCCGCGTTCCCATGATTCCCTGGTAGTGCGATGAGCAACCTTTCGACGCCGACCACGGAGTTATCCCACCCGATCGCGTTCGTGCTGAGTGGTGGCGGCAGCCTCGGGGCGATCCAGGTCGGCATGCTCGAGGCGCTCGCCGAGCAGGAGATCATCCCCGACATCGTTGCCGGCACATCGGTTGGCGCGATCAACGGCGCCATGGTCGCCATGGATCCTCGGGGAGCGGCCCACCGGCTCGCGCACGCGTGGTTGGAGTTCGACTCTCGGCGTGTCTTCCCTCACGGGCTGCTCAGGAATGCCCACGCACTCCGCACGCACCCGACGCACGTCTACGCAGGTGGTGGGCTCGCCGCGATACTCGCGGACAGCGTGCCGGAGGACATGACGTTCGAAGCGCTCCGGGTGCCGCTGAACGTGGTCACCACCGACGTGGCGACGGGCGATGCGGTGACGCTCACCCAGGGGCCGATCCTCCCCGCGCTGCTCGCCAGTTCGGCGATTCCAGGGGTCTTCCCAGCAGTCCGCATCGAGGGTCGCCTGCTGTACGACGGAGGGCTTGTCGCCAATGTCCCGGTCCTGCAGGCTGCCGCCGGAGGCGCGCGGTCGATCGTCATCCTCGACTGCCTGTTTCCGGGGCACGCTCCCATTCGACCCGCCTCGCTCGCGGATGCGATGTTCTTTGCCGCCACGGTGGTTGCCAGGCAACAGACGGCCGCAGCGATCGCGTCGCTCCCGGCGGACATCGCTGTGCTCTCTCTGCCGGGTCCGGACCCGATCGCCGTCTCGCCGCTGAACTTCAGCCACACGCTGCAGTTCATCGACCGGGCATACGACGCAGCTCGAGCCTTCCTCGAGCGGCGTATCGGCGCCCCCAGTCTCATGGCACGACCCGCGGGCGCACCGGCAGCGCTCGTCAGCCGGGCGTCCTGACGGGCATCAGCCCGTCATCACCGCACGAAGGGCGAAGAGGAGGGTCGCGACCGCGCCGGCGACCAACCAGAGGCGTTTGTCGCGATCCTTCAGCGGCCCCCCCATCCACGTCGCGAACGGGAGCGCGACCAACGTCGCAATGCCGTAGAAGATGTGAAGGGTTTGCTGCGGACGGCTCCCGGTCGCGAACAGCACGATACCGATGAGCGCCTGCACCGCAACCGCCACAAGCATCCAGCGGATGTACACGCGCAGCAGGCGGATCACCTGCGGACGGAAGGCGCTGACGACAGCCCCGACCGCGCCGATCGCCGCCACGACGACGACGGCGCGGCCGAGCCAGTCATGGATCGGCATCCGCGTATCGTAGGCTCAGATCGCGACATCGTCGCGCACGGGTGCCACGCGCGGTGTGGCTACAACGTTGACGCGATGAGATTCACCAGGTCGATCACGCGGCACGAATACCCCCACTCGTTGTCGTACCAGGACAGCACCTTGACGGTGTGATCACCGAGGACCATCGTCGACGGAGCGTCGAGGATCGAGGAGTGCGAGTCGTGGAGGAAGTCCATCGACACCAGCTGTTCCTCGCTGACCGCGAGGATCCCCGCCAGCGGCCCCTTCGCCGCCTCACGCATGACGCCGTTGATGTCCTCGGCCGTCGTGGTCTTCGCGAGCGTCGCGGTGAGGTCGACAAGGCTCACATCGGGCACCGGCACACGGAGGGCAAGGCCATGGAACTTCCCCTTCAATTCGGGCAGCACGAGCGCGACCGCTTTGGCGGCGCCGGTGGTCGTGGGGATGATCGACAGTGCCGCGGCACGGGCCCGGCGCTGGTCATCGTGTGGAGCGTCGAGGATCACCTGGTCCTTCGTGTACGCGTGAACCGTGGTCATGAACCCCGTCACGATGCCGAATGAGTCGTTGAGCACCTTGGCAACCGGCGCCAGGCAGTTGGTGGTGCAGGACGCATTGGAGATGATGTGATGCTCCGCCGGGTTGTACGCCGCGTCGTTGACGCCCATGCAGAGGGTGACGTCCTCGTGTTTCGCGGGAGCGGTGATAACCACCTTCCGCGCACCGGCGGCAAGATGGGCGCGCGCCCGCTCGCCATCGTTGAAATGGCCGGTGGACTCCACCACGAGGTCAACGCCGAGATCCTTCCACGGGAGGCGCTGCGGATCGCGCTCGGCGAGCACCTTGACGGCGTGACCGTCGATCGTGAGGGTGTCACCGTCAACAGCCACGGTGCCCGGGAAACGCCCGAAGACACTGTCGTACTTGAACAGATGGGCGAGCATCTCCGGCGTGGTGATGTCGTTGACAGCCACAACCTCAAGCTCCGGGGAACGTTCTCTGGCCGCACGCAACACGTTGCGGCCGATGCGGCCGAAGCCGTTGATACCGATTCGCACACTCATGACTGACCTCCTTGGTAATGAGTTCAATGCGGCTGCCGCTGAGCGGACGCTCCGGCGTTGACCCGATCCGATGATGAGCGAGGGAACGAAGGTGATGCTGCCGGCGACCCTTAGGCGGCGGGCGTGCCGTCATGAACGGTTGCCGCTGCAGCGTGCGCGGCGCGATCCCCGCCCGCACGCTTGGCTTCGTACAGCGCAGCGTCAGCGGCGGCCAACCGAGTCGTCGCATCGGTCCCGCTCGCGAAGCCGGCGATGCCGATGCTGACGGTGGGCCGTATCCCGTGCACGGTCCTCGTTGCAAGCTCGCGAAGGATGCGGGTGGCCACGATCTCCGCACGCTGTCCCGCCGCGTCCGGAAGGACGACGCAGAACTCGTCACCACCGACCCGGGCTGCGGTGTCGCCTCGCCGTATCGATCGCTGCAATGATCCCGCCACCATCTGCAGCAGCTCATCGCCCGCGGGATGCCCGAAGGAGTCGTTCATCGCCTTGAGGTTGTCGATATCGATCGCGAGGATCGAGTAGACGCTGCTGCGCGGCATTCCCGAGAGCCGGCGGTCCACCTCGCGGCGATTGACCAGGCCGGTCAGCGAGTCGGTGGTCGTCCGCTCGTCGAACACCAGAGCCCTGGAGATCGCGATCTCCAGGAGTGGCGAGAAGCTTCGGAGCCAATCCTGTTGCGCGGGCGTGTACCCGTCCGCGTCCGTCCGATTGTTGAAGACCGCGAGGATGCCCACCCCGTGACCTCCCACACGGATGAGCTGCACGATTGCGTTCTCAACGCCGAGCGCCGCGATCGCGGCTCCAACCTGGGGCGGGACGACGGTCGCTCGATTGATGGTGAACAAACGATGGCCGTCATGGCTGTTCGCGTCGCGGAGCAGGGATATCGACGCCAGCGGCACCGAGAGATGATCGATCCTTGGATCCGGCTCACCGTTGCCGTTCGAGTCCGGTTCGTACGTTGCGATGAGCGTCGCCCGCCCGTCCTCCACAAGGAAGAATGCGGCACTGGACCGCATGCTGCCGCCCTGGTCGACGAGACGTGCTGCACTCTGCAACCCGAGTTGAATCACCTGGTCGCCGTCGAACGTTCCGTACAGCTCATCAGCGATCAGTGCGAGGACGGCGTCATGCTGAATCGCCTGCTCGCGGATGGCGATCGTGTGCTCGAGCCTGCGCCGCAACTCGTGAATCGCGTAGGCGATGCCGATCCCGCTCATCGGCCAGACGGCGAGGAGCTGCGCGGAGTCCGTGAGACCGAGCGCGTTCACCTCGGCGTAGCACACGAGTGTCCCGGTGCCGGCGACAACGGCGGTGATGGTGAGCGCAGGGGGTCCGTACAGCGCGCTTGCGACGACCGGGATGGCAAGCAACGCGAGCAGGCCCTCGCTCTGTCCGTAGTCCCCAAGGACGACGAGCGCAACCGCCGTGTCGTAGAGGATCACGATGCAAGCGAGCAGGGCCAATGTGGGCCGGCGAATCACCGGGATCGCGAAGGCGATCGTGACCCCCAGGGCGACGGCACCCGCCATCGTCAGCTGCGGATGCGCGAACCGTGCTGGGACGATCGCCGCGAGGAATCCGACTGCCGCGGCGGTCGAGAACACCAGCAGACCCAAACGGGTGCTGTGCAGTGCCCCGCGTCGCTCGGGCGTGGTTTCCATGGGAGATCTCCCTGCTTGTCTGACCCTGCTTTCACTCTTGGCGAAGCGCGGTCGTAAATCCAGAGGCAAACGCCCTGCAAGCCGCATGCCAAAGGTCGCGCGAATCTGCTCGGCCCGCCGAGTCACCTCACTGCGGGTTGCTCGACTGCCGTCGCCGTCAACTCCGGAGTGCCGGATGGCAACGAGTCCAACCTCAGCTGCTCGACGATCCGCCGGCCCCACGCCGTGATCTGCTCGGGATCGCGCCAATCACCGGCGCGCGTCCTCGCCATCGAGCTGGCCGGGAAGCCCTTGGCGTCCGGCAGCAGTCTCCCTCCGAACGTCATGTGCCCACGCGCGCCCACGCGCGCCATGAGCCGAGCGACCTGGCGGCTCGCTGGGATGGGATTCATCCGCGCCGAGTCGTCCAGTGGACCGCTACTGAAGAACCACGTGGGAATGTCGAGGAGCGCCTTCGCGTTGCGTGCCACGAACTGCCGAGCAGGGTGCCGCCACCTTCCGGCATACAGCCCGGACCCGACGATCACCGCGTCATAGCCGCGTGCCGGCCCTGCATCCTCGGCGCGTACCACATCGGCGTGCACACCACACGAAAGGATCGCCTCGCCGAGCATGGACGCGATGCCGGCCGTTCCCCCCATCTTGGTGCCGTACACGATCAGGACTTTCATCGCTCACCCCGCTGCACGAACGGATTCATCGACTCAAGCCTGGTGTGCCACGGCTCCCGTCGCCAGAGCCGAAAGACAAGGATTTGCGTGACATCCGGCCCTGGCCGGCTCATGCCTCCGGGGTCAGATCGTCTCCGGCACCATCTCGAGGGCGCCGCACGGACACTCAGCCACGCACAGGCCACATCCCTTGCAGTAGTCGAGGTCGATCGCGTACCCGTAGGCAACGCCGGGCTCGATCTTGCGCACCGCGTTGTCCGGGCAGACGCCGAAGCAGTTGTCACAGGCGAAGCAGTTGCCACACGAGAGGCATCGACGCGCCTCGAAGAGCGCCGTGGTCTCGTCCAGGCCGCCGACGATCTCGTCGAATGTCGAGCGGCGACGCGCTGCGTCGAGCTGGGGTCGCACTGTTGCCGGCGCATCGGTGTAATACCAGGGATTGAGCTGGTCGAACGTGGCGAGCTCATGCCTCGGCGCCTGTACGAGATCGGCCTGCCGCAGCCACGCGTCGATGTGGCGTGCGGCTTTCTTCCCGTGACCGACTCCCACCGTCACCGTGCGCTCGGCGGGCACCATGTCACCCCCGGCGAAGATGCCCGGCACTCCGGTCATCATGTTCGGTCCCACCTTGACGACATGGTTCTCGATCTCGATGCCCGGAATGCGGTCGAGGAGCGACAGGTCAGCCTCCTGTCCCACGGCGAGGATGACCGAGTCGGCGTCGAGGTCCTCGAACTCGCCGGTCGGCTGTGGAAAGCCCGACGCGTCGAGCTCCATTCGCTCCAGCTTCAGCGTGCCGCCGTCCGCGTGGTGGATCGTCGAGAGCCACTTGACGACGACGCCCTCCGCGAGTGCCTCCTCGACCTCGAAGTCGTGGGCGGGCATCCGGTCTCGCGTCCGCCGGTAGACGACGATTGCGTCCGTGGCACCGAGCCGCTTCGCCGTGCGCGCCGCATCCATCGCCGTGTTGCCGCCGCCGTAGACGACCACGCGCCGACCGAGCTTTGGCGGCTCGGCTCCCTCCATGCTGCGCAACACTGCAACCGCATCGAGGATGTGCGACGAGTCGCCGGCGGGGATGTACGCGCGCTTGCCGATCTGCGCGCCGATCGCCAGGAACGCGGCATCGAAGCCACCCTCGCGCATCGTGTCGCGCAGGTCCGTCACCGTGTGGTCGGATGTGATCGTCACTCCCATGGCCAGGATGCGGCGGATCTCCGCGTCGAGGACATCGCGCGGCAGGCGGTACTTGGGGATCCCGAAGCGCATCATCCCGCCCGCCACCGGCCCCGAGTCGAAGATGGTCACCGCGTGCCCCATGCGCGTGAGGTGATACGCCGCCGAGAGTCCGGACGGTCCCGCTCCAACCACCATGACGCGTTTCCCACTCGACGCCGCGGTGACCGGAACGGTCCAGCCCAGCTTGATCGCCTCGTCACCGAGAAACCGTTCGACGGAGTTGATACCGACCGCCTGGTCGAGCTGCCCGCGATTGCAGGCCGTTTCGCAGGGGTGATAGCAGACGCGACCCATCACCGCGGGAAACGGGTTGTCCTCCATGATCTGACGCCACGCCGCCTCGTAGTCGGGGGCTTCCGCCTGGTAGAGCCACTGCTGGACGTTCTCGCCGGCCGGACACGCGTCGGCGCACGGTGGCAACCGGTGCACATAGACGGCACGTTCCGTGCGCCACGAGCCGGTCTTGTTGGCGAGGCTCGACCCGACATTCAGGGTGATTGCGAAGGGCTTGTCCATCACGCGACCCCGGTCGGCTGCGGTTCGAGTAGCCCGAACCTTGCGATGTTGTGGTCGGCTCGCGCCTGGATCCGCGCCACGATATCGGGGCGGGGCGCCGAGCCGAAGAGATGCGCGTAGCGCCGCTGCAGCGTGAGGTACTCCTCCACCGGCACCTGGTGGCGGATCTTCGTCACCGCCGTCACCTCGCCGTGCTCCGCTTCGAAGACGGGGAACAGTCCACTCTCTGCTGCGAGCCGCGCGACACGGATGGTGTCCGCGGAATCGCAACCCCAACCGAGCGGGCAGGTCACGAGGATGTGCAGGTACCGGGCACCGTGGAACGTCATGGCGCGCTCGACCTTGTACTCGATGTCGCGCAGATCTGCGACGGTTGCCGTGGCCACGTAGGGGATCTCGTGCGCCATCGCGATGAGCGGCACGCTCTTTCCCTGACCGAAGCGGTTCCCCGGCTCCGGTCCGACCGCCTCGGTGGTCGCGGTGCGCGCACCCGGCGGGGTGGCGCCCGAGCGCTGCACGCCGGTGTTCATGTACCCCTCGTTGTCGTAACAGATGAAGAGAACGTCGTCGTTGCGCTCGAACATCCCGGAGAGGCAGCCCATGCCGATATCCACGGTGCCGCCGTCCCCTGCCTGCCCGACGACCCTGACATCGTGGCGGCCCTTGACGCGCAGCGCCGCGGCGATACCGGTCGCCACCGCCGGCGCGTTGCCGAACAGCGAATGCATCCATGGGAGTTGCCAGGACGATTCCGGGTACGGAGTCGAGAACACCTCGAGGCATCCGGTGGCATTGGCGGCGATCAGACGGTGGTTGGTGGCGCGCATCGCGGCGTCGAGCGCGTAGCGCGCGCCGAGTGCTTCGCCGCATCCCTGGCAGGCGCGATGACCCGACGTCAGCGCGTTGGACCGCATCGCATCCGACTGCACGGATCGCTGCTCGGGGTCGAGGAGTCGGTTGCCCGCAACGAAGCTTCCGGTCTGATAGAACCTGATCGGCTGGTATGGCATCGCAGAGTCCTCAGACCGGACCGGCCGCGACTGCGCCGAGATCGCGGAGCAGGTTCTCGGCGTGCGGGCCCGATCGGCGCGTTGCGCCGCAGCGTTCCAGTTCACGCTGCACGAGCCCGTGGTCGAGGTCGAGGAATGTCAGCTCGGGCAGAGCGCCATGCATCGCGTCGGTGAGCACGCGTCGCAGCGACGGCGTCGTGATGGGCCGTCCACCCAGACCGGCGATGACGGTGTGGACCGGCTGTTCGCCAGGCGCTGTCGAGACGCGGACGTCGAGCGACACGATCCCGCCGATCCCGACTGCGAGCGCCTTCTCGAGCACGACGATCCTTTTCGCGCCGGCGACGGCGCGTCGCACCTCGGCGGCGGGCCACGGGCGGAACGTCGTGATGCCCACGGCGCCGATCCGGTGACCTTCGGTCCGCAACTCGTCGACCGTGTCCTTCACCGTTCCGAGCACCGAGCCGAGTGCGACGACGATCGTCTCCGCATCCTCGGTTCGATACGAGCGGACGAGCCCACCGGAGTCGCGTCCGAACGAATCGTGAAACGCGCGGCTGATGTCCGGGATCAGGTCGAGGGCCTGCATCTGAGTCACATGCCCGAGATAGCGGACCTCCATGAATGCCTCGGGGCCGACCATCGCGCCAATCGACACCGGCGAGTCGGGGTCGAGCACCTGACGCGGCTCGAACGGCGGGAGGAAGGCATCGACCTGCTCCTGCGAGGGAATGTCGATCTGCTCCACTGCATGGGTGAGGATGAAGCCGTCCATGCACACCATCACCGGGAGCGAGAGTTCCTCCGCAAGGCGGAACGCCTGGATGTGGAGATCGAGCGCTTCCTGGTTGCTCTCGGCGTAGAGCTGGATCCATCCGGAATCCCGTTGCGACATGGAGTCCGAATGGTCGTTCCAGATGTTGATCGGGGCGCCGATCGCGCGGTTGGCGACCGTCATGACGATGGGCAGCCCGAGGCCCGAAGCGTTGTAGACCGCCTCCACCATGAACAGCAATCCCTGGCTCGCGGTGGCCGTATACGTGCGCGCCCCGGTGGCTGACGCACCGATCGCAACCGACATCGCCGCGAATTCGGACTCGACGTTGATGAACTCGCAGGGGGCGAGCGCGCCCGACTGCACCAGCGTCGACAGCGCCTCGACGATGTGGGTCTGTGGCGAGATGGGGTAGGCGGCGATCACCTCGGGCCTGGCAAGTGCGACTGCCTCGGCCACCGCGCGAGATCCCTCAATCTGCTTGAGCACCGGCCATTTCCCTGACGTCCTGGTTCACATACTCGAATGCGCGCTGCGCGCCGGCGACGTTGCGTTCCGCAAGAGCCCCCGTGAATCGTTCGCGTATCGCGGCAGCGACCGCGTCGATCGAGACGACACCGGTGAGCGCCGCGAAGCTGCCGAGGAGCACTGCGTTGGCGATCGGGCGGCCCACTGTCTCGCGAGCGATCTCGGTTCCCGGAACCGTCCGGAGTCGATGGGGATCGAATCGCGTGACAAACCCTTCGAGCCCGAGCGTCGCGAAGCTGTGGCTCGAATTGATCAGGAGGTACCCGTCGTCGGGCAGGCCGTTGAAGACATCGACCTGATTGAGCAACGTGGGGTCCTGGATGATCAGGGCATCGGGGCGGGTGATCGGTTCGTGACTCCGAATCGCCGCGTCCGCGATGCGGCAGAAGGCGACCACCGGAGCGCCCGTGCGTTCGGAGCCGAAACTCGGGAACGCCTGCGCGTGGCGGCCCTCACGGAAGGCGGCCACCGACAGCAGCTCGGCGGCGGTCACGACGCCCTGGCCGCCACGCCCGTGGATGCGCACCTGGAACGGTTGCATGTCCACACCTTCGCACCGGCGAGGCGGATGCGCCAGGGTCAAACGTCATCGAAGGAACGTACCCTTTGCTCTCCCGGCCACGCGCCGCCTGCGGTCACAATAACGGGCATGGCGGACGCTCAGGACGCGACCATGCTGCTCGACATCGACGGTCTGGAGAGCCTGCTCGAGAGCCTGCGCGGACGCGGATACACCGTCATCGCTCCGACCGTTCGCGACGGCTCGATCGCCTACGAGCCCGTGACGAGTGCCGCGCATCTCCCCCGTGGCGTGGGCGACGAGCAGGGGCCTGCTCACTACCGGTTGCGCGACCGCGGTGACGATGCACGGTTCGGCTTCGCAACCGCACCGTCCTCCTGGAAGCGACACCTCTACCCTCCCCACACGACGCTCTGGCACGCGCAACGCGACCCGGAGGGAACCCTGGTCTTCGAGGAGACCCGGGCACCGGTTCCGCGGTACGCGTTCCTCGGCGTCCGCGCATGCGAGCTGGCGGCGATCCTGGTGCAGGATCGCGTGTTCGCCACCGCCGCGTATCCCGATCCGACCTATGCCGCGCGCAGGCAAGAGCTCTTCATCATCGCCGTGCACTGCGGATCGCCGTCAGGGGTCTGCTTCTGCACGTCCATGGGGACCGGACCGCGCTCGAAGGAAGGGTTCGACCTCGCCATCACCGAGCTGCTCGACGGCGATGTGCCCCGATACGTCGTCGAGATCGGAACACCCGCGGGCGCGGAGGTGATGCGCGAGCTCGGCGCGCAGCCTGCCACCACGCATGACATCGAGGCGGCCGTCGCGGTCACCGACGACTCAGCGCGGCGAATGGGCCGGCAGATGGACACGCACGGTCTGCCCGAGCTGCTGCACCGCAACCTCGACCACCCTCGATGGGACGACGTCGCCGCTCGCTGCCTCAGCTGCGGCAACTGCACCATGGCGTGTCCCACGTGCTTTTGCAGTGACGACATTGAGGTGGAGGCACCGGACGGCGAATCGACGTCGCGCGTGCGCGACTGGGCCTCGTGCTTCTCGCGAGACTTCTCGTACATCCACGGGGGCACCATCCGGCAGACCACGCGCAGCCGGTACCGGCAGTGGATGACCCACAAGCTCGGGACGTGGTGGGAGCAGTTCGGGACGTCCGGCTGCGTGGGGTGTGGTCGCTGCATCGCCTGGTGCCCGGTGGGCATCGACATCACCGAGGAGGCGGCCATGATCCGATCCACGGATGGCGCCCGGGTCGAGACCTCGACGTGAATGCACTCGCCGACGAGCTGACGGCACATCGCTTCTTCGCGGGCATGGATGCGGCGCACCTCGAGGTGCTGACCGGCTGCGGACGCAACGTCGTGATTCGCGCGGGGACATCGATCATTCGCGAAGGCGAGCCGGCTGATGCGTTCTGGGCTCTTCGAGCCGGACGTGTCGCACTCGGTGTCACCGTCCCCGGCCGCACCATGCCGACCCTCGACACCCTCCACGCGGGCGACGTTCTCGGCTGGGCATGGCTTTTCCCGCCGTACCGCTGGCATTTCGACGCCGATGCGCTCGATGAGGTGCACGCCGTCGTGTTCGATGCCGTCTGCCTCCGCGGCAAATGCGATGCGGACCCGGCGCTCGGGTTCGATCTTGCGAAACGGGTGTGCGGCGTGCTTGGTGATCGACTGCATGCGGCGCGGATGCGACTCATGGATCTGTACGGGCCGCCCGATGGTCGCTGACCCGGCGGCACGCGGGCCGATGACCCCGGTGACGCATGTCGTTGTGGACCGTCGCGTCGAGACGGCTGACGTGGTGACGCTCCTCCTCGAGGCGAAGGACGGCTCCCGCCTGCGCTATGCGGCCGGTCAGTTCAACATGCTCTACGCCTATGCGGTCGGAGAGGTTGCGATCTCGATCAGTGCCAATCCGGTTGGTGACGGGCCGCTCGCGCACACGGTGCGCAACGTCGGCTCGGTGTCCCGCGCACTCTGCGGGCTGCAGCCGGGGGACAGCATCGGTCTCCGCGGGCCGTTCGGCTCGGACTGGGGCCTCGACAGCGCGGCGGGCGGCGACCTGGTCATCGTGGCGGGCGGGATCGGCCTGGCACCACTTCGATCCGTGATCACCCAGGTGATCTCGCAACGCGACCGGTTCGGTGAGGTGGAGATCGTGATCGGCACACGGACACCCGAAGAGCTCGCCTTCAAGGACGAGGTCAGCGCCTGGCGCGCGCGGGACGACCTCTCCGTGCACGTGACCGTGGATCGCGCGACCCCCGGGTGGCGCGGGACGGTCGGGGTCGTGACGTCGGTGCTGCCGCGCGTCCACTGCGATCCGTCGGCGGTTGCGATGATCTGCGGACCGGAGGTGATGATGCGGTTCACAGCGCTCGCCCTGCTCGAACGAGGCATGCAGGCGTCGAACATCCGCGTCTCCATGGAGCGCAACATGCAGTGCGCGGTGGCACAGTGCGGGCACTGCCAGCTCGGCTCCGTGTTCGTGTGCGCCGACGGCCCCGTCCTGACGTGGGACCGAGTGGAGCCGCTCCTTGCGGTGCGACAGCTGTGAGCAACGCGAAGCCTCGCCTCGCTGTGTGGAAGTTCTCGTCGTGCGACGGTTGCCAGCTCACACTCCTCGACTGCGAGGACGAGTTGCTCGAGGTGGCCGGTCAGCTCGAGATCGCCTATTTCCTCGAGGCATCGCGCGCCACCGACCCCGGCCCCTACGACCTGTCGCTCGTCGAGGGATCGATCACCACGGCAGACGACGTCGAGCGGATCCGGGAGGTGCGGCGTCTCTCAGGTCATGTGGTGTCCATCGGAGCATGCGCAACCGCCGGAGGGATCCAGGCGCTGCGGAACTTTGCGGACGTCCGCGAGTTCACGTCTGTGGTGTACGCGCACCCCGAGTACATCCGCACGCTCGAGACGTCCACGCCGCCCTCGGCGCACATCGCGGTTGACTTCGAGCTCCACGGATGCCCGATCGACAAACGCCAGCTGCTCGAGGTGATCGCGGCCTTCCTGCACGGCCGCCGACCTCAGATCTCCGCGCACTCGGTCTGCTTCGAGTGCAAGCAGCGCGGAACGGTCTGCGTCATGGTGTCCAAGGGCATCCCCTGCCTCGGACCGGTGACGCACGCCGGCTGCGGCGCGATCTGTCCCGCCTACGACCGCGGATGCTACGGCTGCTTCGGTCCGGCGGACACGACGAATGTCGCCTCCCTGGTCCCTGCGCTTGCCGCCGCCGGCATGTCCCCGTTTGAGTTGACGCGCGTCTTCCGCACGTTCAACGCAGACGCTCCGGCGTTCCGCGAAGCGAGCCTGGGCGCGGAGCTGGCGGAGCCCACGCAGTGACCCACTCCAACGGATCACGGACGCTTTCGGTGGCCTCGCTGGCCCGAGTGGAAGGCGAAGGCAGCATGCACGTCGTCGTGCGCGACGGCCTGGTCAGCGACGTGGAGCTGCGCATCTTCGAGCCTCCTCGGTTCTTCGAGGCCTTCCTGCGCGGTCGCGCGTCCGCCGAGGTGCCCGACATCACCGCGCGCATCTGCGGCATCTGCCCGGTCGCGTATCAGATGAGCGCCTGCCAGGCGATCGAGCAGGCCTGTGGGGCCACCGTCGACGACCAGGTTCGAGCGTTGCGACGTCTCCTCTATTGCGGCGAGTGGATCGAGAGCCATACGCTCCACATCTATCTGCTGCATGCGCCCGACTTTCTCGGTTACGAGAGCTCGGTCGCGCTCGCCCAGGATCACCGCGGTGTCGTCGAGCGCGGTCTCCAGCTGAAGAAGGTCGGCAATGACATCCTCAACGTGCTCGGCGGTCGCGCGATCCACCCGGTGAACGTGAGAGTTGGCGGTTTCTACAAGGCACCGGCGATCGCGGATCTGGAGCCACTCGCGGAGCGACTCCGGTGGGCTCTCGACGCGGCGATCGAGACGGTTCGCTGGGTGGCAGGCTTCGACTTTCCGGACCTGCGGTTGCAGGGCGAGCTGGTGGCCATGCGGCACGAGCACGAGTACCCGATCACCGACGGCCGCATCGCGTCCACGGCGGGACTCGACATCGCGGTCGACGACTTCCCGGGGCACTTCTCCGAAGAGCAGGTGGCGCACTCCACCGCCCTGCACGGACGCATGCGCGGTGGCGGCACGTACACCGTGGGACCGCTGGCGCGATACAACCTCAACTACGACCGCCTTCCCGCGTTCGTCCAGCAGCTCGCCGTCGACGCCGGGCTCGGCCGCGAGTGTCGCAATCCCTTCCAGAGCATCATCGTTCGCGCGCTGGAGGTTGTGTTCGCCTGCGACGAGGCGCTGCGCATCATCGAGGCGTACGAACCTCCCGCGGCACCCAGCGTCGAGATGCCGGCGCGCGCCGGCACCGGCCACGGCTGCACCGAGGCACCGCGCGGATTGCTGTACCACCGATACACCCTCGACGAAGCGGGCATCATCCGCGATGCGGTCATCGTTCCCCCGACCTCGCAGAATCAGCCCTCCATCGAACGGGGTCTTCGGGAGTTCGTGCAGGATCGCCTGCACCTCGACGACGCCGAGCTCACACGTCAATGCGAGCAGGCGATTCGCAACTACGACCCGTGCATCTCGTGCGCAACCCACTTCCTCGACCTCACCGTGGACCGGGGATGACATCGCCGGTGGTGGTCATCGGGATCGGCAACCGGTACCGCCGCGACGATGGCTCGGCGCTCAAGGTCCTCGAGGATCTGAGCGGCCGTGTCCCGGACTCGACGTCCCTGGTCGAAAGTGACGGTGAGCCGACGCACGTCATCGACTCCTGGGATGGCGCAGCGCTCGCCGTGATCGTCGAAACCGTGCGGCGAGGCGATGCACCGGGAACGGTCATGGCCATCGAGTGGGACCTCCGGCAATCGCCACCGGCGCCTCATCGAGGCGAGCACGGGTCGCACAGCCTCGGCATCGTCGAGGCGATCGAGCTCGGCCGCGCGATCGAGCGCGTGCCGGACCGTCTTCGACTCGTCGGCATCGAGCCCCTGGACGTCGGGTGGGGCGAGGGATTGAGCGACCCGGTCGCACGGGGCGTCGACGGCGCTGCGCGCCTCGTGCTCGACTACCTGCGTTCGGAGGGCACGCGCTGACCGGCGTCCAGCGGACGCACGACGCGGTATTCGGGCTCCCACATCGCATGCCGAACCTCGGCTGCGACGTCGCCGACGTCTCGACGCGCGATGCCCTCCGCGATCGCGGCCCGCGTCACGGCGCACGCGACCCGCACCGACACAGCACGCACCTCGTCGACCGCGGGCATCACCGCCGCGCCCGGCGCCGACGCATCCACACGTTCAGCCACCGCGTCGGCTGCGGCGAGCAGCATGCCGTCGCTGACCGCGCGCGCCCGCGCGACGATCGTGCCGAGGCCGAGGCCGGGGAAGACGAGTGCGTTGTTGGCCTGACCGATGGTGTATGTCGTGCCACCGTGCATCAGCGGTTGAAAGGGACTCCCCGTGGCGACGAGCGCACGTCCGTCGCTCCAGGTGATGAGGTCGGCGGGTACCGCCTCGGAGAGCACCGTCGGATTCGACAGGGCGAAGATGATCGGACGCTCGACGTGCCGAGCCATTTCGCGAACAACGTCCTCGGTGAACGCACCCGTTTGTCCGGCGCACCCGATGAGTATCGTGGGCCGTACGCGACGCACCACTTCCAGCAGCTCGATCGTGTCTTTGACGCGGTGCCATGACTCCACCTCCGCAGGCGGGCGTGCATACGTCCGCTGGAAGTCACGCATCCCCGCGGCCATGCCTTCGACGAGCAGCCCGTTTCGGCCAAGGCACCACATCCTTTCCCGTGCAGCGTCAGGGGTGACTCCGTCGCGCACCATTGCACTGCAGATGAAGTCCGCGATGCCCACGCCGGCGGTCCCCGCGCCGAACACAACAACACGCTGTTCCGTCAGCGGCACACCCGCGGCACGGCCGGCGGCGAGGATGCCCCCGAGCACGACCGCACCGGTGCCCTGCATGTCGTCGTTGAAGGTGCACACGTCGTGGCGATAGCGGTCCAGAATCCGGCGCGCGTTGCCGGCGCCGAAGTCCTCCCAGTGCAGGAGCGCGTTCGGGAAATGTGAGACCGCGGAGCGCACATACGCATCGATGAAGGCGTCATACCGATCCCCGCGCGCTCGTGCATGCCGGGCGCCCATGTACGCCGGATACTCGAGCAGCGTGTCACGGTCGGTCCCCACGTCGAGCATCACGGGAAGGACCCGCCTCGGGTCGATGCCCGCAGCGGCCGTGTAGACGGCGAGCTTGCCGATCGAGATCGCGATGCCTCCCACACCCCAGTCGCCGATACCGAGGATCTGCTCGGCGTCGGTTGCGACGATCAGGTCGATGTCATCTGCGCCGGCGCCGACGTTCTCAAAGGCGGTGTCGATGTCCTCGGGCGAGTCGATGCACAGATAGACGCCGCGCGGACGCTGGAATTCGTGGCTGTAGCGCTCGATTGCCTCACCGACCGTCGGGGTGTAGATGATCGGGAGCATCTCCGCAAGGTGCTCCTTCAGGACTCGGTAGTACAGCGCCTCGTTGCGATCGTGGAGCGACCCAAGGAAGATGTACCGCGCGAGATCGTCGGATTGGTGACGGTATTGTTCGTATGAGCGCTCCGCCTGCAGTTCGATGGTGGTGACCGCGGCGGGCAGCAGCCCGATCAATCCGAGGTCGGCTCGCTCCTGAAGGCTGAACGCCGACCCCTTGTTGAGGAACGGCGTCTCGAGAATCTCCTGGCCGAAGGCGGTGGTCTCGTAGGCGCCGTCGGGGGCGACCCTGAAGTTGCGCCCGCGGCTCGGCCCGATCACGTGGCCCTCGACGCATCATCGCGGACGGGCAGCGCAGTCGCGGGGGTCAACGGCGCGGCTCCATGGCGGGTGAAATGACCCGCTCGACGTGCGATGCGCCGCCTGAGACGCTCGGCGCGAGATGTGGGCGGTTTTGCGAAGGGACGCGGATGGCTGGCATAGAACGCAATCTTGGTAATCTCAACAAGGAGGAGATAGGTCGCGATCATAGCCAGGAGCAACAGGAAGAAGACGAACGGCAGCCGTGAGAACCCGAGAATCCCCGCGACCGGGGTGAACGGCACGACCGCCCCGATGAGGGCGCACGACGGCGGCAGCAGGAGCATCAGCAGGCTCGGCCGGCTGCGCAGGAATGGGACACGCCTCGTGCGGATGACGTAGATAACGAGCGTCTGCGTGGCAAGGGACTCGACGAACCAGCCTGTCCGGAATTCGCTGTGGCCCGCGTCGAGAAGATCCAGCATGATGAAGAACGTCAGGAAATCGAACACGGAGCTCACGGGGCCGAAGACGACCATGAACCTGCGCACGAACCGCAGGTCCCACGCAGCCGGACGAGCCAGCGTCTCCGCGTCCACCGCATCGGTCGGGATGGCGAGCTGACCGGCGTTGTACAGGAGATTGTTCAGCAGGATCTGCGACGGCAGCATGGGGAGGAACGAGAGGAAGACCGATGCGACCGCTGCACTGAACATGTTGCCGAAGTTCGAGGACGTCGCCATCAACACGTACTTGATCGTGTTTGCGAACACACGGCGGCCTTCGACGACGCCGTCGGCGAGGACGCCAAGATCCTTGTCGAGGAGCACGATATCAGCGGCATCCTTGGCGACATCCGTCGCGGAATCCACCGAGATGCCGACATCGGCGTGGTGCAACGCAACCGCGTCGTTCACCCCATCGCCGAGGAACGCAACATCAGTGCCTGATCTGCGCGTCACCTTGATCACACGCGATTTCTGATCCGGACTGACCCGTGCGAACACCCTCGTCTGCCCGATCCTCGTGATGAGCTCGGCATCGTCCAGGGCATCGATCTCCGCGCCCGTCAGGACGGTCCCCGCTTCGACGCCGACCTGCCGGCACACGGTCGCAGCGACGGTGCCGTTGTCACCGGTGATGATCTTCACCTCGATACCGAGCCCGTGCAGCCGGGTGATCGCCGCACCGGCGTCGAGCTTCGGTCTGTCGACAAACATCAGGAACCCGATCAATTCCAGATCCCGTTCGTCCGCGCGCGCGACGGTGGTGCTCGCAAACGGTCGCGTTGCGACCGCCACCACGCGCGCTCCGGTCGCGAAGAGGCCCTCCTGCGTCGCCTCGGCGGCCGCGGGGATCGCCGTGCACCGAGCGAGCACTGTTTCGGGGGCGCCCTTCGTGATCAGGAGCCGGCCGCCGGGGCCGTCGACGAGCACCGACGCGAGTTGCCGCTCATGATCGAACGGCAACCGTGCGATCCGGACGTATGCCGAAGGGCCGTCAGCGAGTCGCGCAACCTCGGCGGCCCGTGGGCTGTCCCACAACGCTTGATCGAGCGTGTTGCCGCCGACCGCGCCGTTTACGCCCGGTGTTGCTTCGTTGCAGACAAGGCCGAGTCGGAAAGGCGTGTCTGAAGGCTCTCCGTCGGCACCGAGGCTGCGATCGAAGGTGATCGCACCGTCAGTCAACGTTCCGGTCTTGTCGGTGAAGAGGATCTGAATGTTGCCGAGATCCTCGATGGCGACGAGGCGTTTCACAAGGACCCTCTTTCGCGCCAGTGCGCGCGAACCACTCGACAGTCCGACCGTGACGATCGCGGGCATCAATTCCGGGGTGATGCCGACTGCGATCGCCAGCGAGAAGAGGAGGGCGTCCAGGATGGGTTTGTGAAACAGGATGTTGAACACGAAGATGGTGACAGTGAGAGCACCGGCGACACGCACGAGCAGAATCGAGAAGCGGCCGAGGCCTAGCTGGAACGCCGAGGCGGTCGCGCGCTCCTCGAGGCCGGACGCGATGCCTCCGAATGCCGTCAACCGCCCGGTGGCGACAACCACGGCATGGCCCGCCCCCTCGTGCACGATCGTGCCCATGAACGCGCACGACGGAAGGTCGACCCCTGTGGCTCCAATCGCAGGAGCAACGCTCTTGGCAACCGGCATCGCCTCGCCGGACAGGACAGCCTCGTCGCATTCGAGCCCGTCGACATCCAGGAGCCTCACGTCGGCGGGTACGATGTTGCCGACCTCGACCGTGACGACGTCGCCCGGGACGAGCAGCGTGGTGTCAACCAACTGGTCGCGACCGTCTCGGCGCACCACGGCGCGGTGGTGGATCTCGGCGTGCAGCGCCTCGACCGCACTCTCCGCGCGGAACTCATTGACGAAGCTGAGGAAGACGCTCACGAGAACGATCGCCGCAATGATCACCGCGTCGGTGGGATCGCCGGTGAAACCTGAGACCGTGGCGCACGCGAGCAGGAGCAGCAGGAGCGGGTTCCGGAACTGGCGCAACAGGACACCCGTCGCGGTGATGTGGTGCTCTCTCAAGACATTGGCGCCGAGGGTGTGGAGACGCTCCGCAGCCTCGGATGCAGACAGGCCCTGTTCGCTCGATCCGAGGATCCGAAGCACGTCGGCTGCGGGCATGCAGGCGGCCTCGTTCAGGGTGATCCCCCTCTGGGCGCCGGGTGCCGTCACCGCCTGGCGTCTCGCCCGCATCGAGCGCATCACCTGCGTCAGCGGCCTCTCGCCCAGCGCAGCCGCAGGATGTCCTCGCGCTCGTTCTGCTCCAGCCGCTCCCCGCTCGCGGCGAGGGCTGCATCGAGCTGAGGAAGTCGACGACGCTCGAGCAGCCTGAGTCGCCGTCGCGTCTGGAGCAACTCGGCATCGATGTTGGCGAGGGCTCGCTGGATGGCGGCATGCTCCAGGGCCTTCTCGACGGCAACCCCGAGAGCAGCGACGGCCTGATCCGTCGCGGCCGAGCCGCCACTGCCGCTCGGCATCGTCCCATCCGGAAGACGGCAGGTTGCCGATATCGGGATGGCAACCGCCATCACGTTGCGCCACTCGACGTCGACCGACGCGGCGGTCTGCAGCTGCGCCGCGACCAGCGGGATCTGAGCCTGATGCGCGAGACGGAGCGCGCGCGAACACCATCGCTCGGCATCCGCGCACGCATTGGTCCAAGCGGCCCGCGCCGCGTCTGCGTGCGGGGACCGATGGGCGCGCTCCTCGACGAGCAGGTGCTGCTTGCGTGTGAGGATGTCGACGCCTCGGGCCGCTGTCGCGCGTCGGCGCCTCAGCCAGACCTGCCCGGCGCGACCGGGTGGTACCCGGATCATGTCGCGACCCCGGTGCTCGCAGCCGCCGCCCCGATACCGTGTCGGGACAGATCGACCGGGTCGAGGCGTGACAGGTCGGCCGCAGGAAGCAGCGTGAGAGCGGCCCACGCACGCTCGAGACTGTCATCGACCTCGCGAGCGTCGGTTCGTCGCTGGTTGATGAACTGCTGCTCGAGTTGATCCGCGAAACGAAGGTAGGCGCGATCCGCGGCCCCGATGCCCGTCTCCCCCACAAGATCGGTCAGCTCTCGGACCTGTCCCGCGCGGCTCAGCGCCGCGTACACCTGACCGGCCACGGCCATGTGATCCGAACGCGTGCGACCCGCTCCGACCCCGTGGCGCATGAGCCGCGAGAGCGAGGACATCGCATCGAAGGGCGGGTAGATCCCGCGACTCTGCATCTCCTGCGAAAGCACGACCTGCCCCTCGGTGATGTATCCCGTGAGGTCGGGGACCGGGTGCGTGATGTCGCCGGCCGGCATGGTCAGCACCGGGATCTGCGTGAGGGAGCCCGGGCTGACACGCAGGCGGCCGCACCGCTCGTACAGCGATGCCAGGTCACTGAAGAGGTAACCGGGATACCCATGCCGTCCCGGGACCTCGCCGCGCGCGGCCGAGACCTCGCGAACCGCCTCTGCGTAGCTCGTCATATCGCACATCACGACGAGGACGTGGCCGCCTCGTTCGAATGCGAGGTGTTCGGCGACGGTCAGGGCGATTCGTGGCGTGAGCACTCGCTCGATCACCGGATCCGAGGCTGTGTTGATGAGCAGGACGAGTTCGCCGGACTCCGACCGCTCTTCGAGCGCGTCGCGCATGCTGTCGGCGTCCGCGTGGGTGACGCCCATCGCTGCGAAGACGATCTGAAACGCGCCGCCGGCCACATGCGCCTGAGCAGCGATCTGAGCGGCAAGCTCGAGATGAGGAAGTCCGCCAACCGAGAAGATGGGCAGCTTCTGCCCGCGAACCAGCGTGGTGAGCCCGTCAATGGCCGAGATACCGGTGATGACCGGATCGCTCGGCAGAGTACGGGCGGCCGGGTTGATCGGCAGCCCGTTCACCGGCGCCAGGCGCTCCCCTCGCACGGGTGGGCCGCCGTCGATTGGATCGCCCCGCCCGTTGCAGACTCGTCCAAGCCATTGCTGTCCCACCGGCACACGCATCGGTGTGCCGCTGAACGCGACGCGAATCCCACCGAGGCTGATCCCCGAGGTGCCCTCGAAGACCTGCACGACGGCGAGATTGTCATCGACATCGAGCACAACGCCGTGACGCTGCTCGCCGGAATCGAGCGTGATGCTCACGTATTCGTCCCAGCCGACTCCCGTGACGCCCTCGACGACGAGCAACGGTCCGCTGACACTGCTGCCTCCGACGTACTCGACGGGAATCGAGTCGATCATCCGAGCGTCTTCAGTCGCGCGAGCGCAGCGTCACGAGTGGCGATGACCGCGTCGACGTCGTCGGGTCCGCTGTTGCCGCGCGCGGCTGCGACATCCGCGAGGTCGAACGTTTCGATCGTCTCCGCGCTCACGCCGGATGCGACCAGCTCAACCATCCGTTCATGGATGTCAAGCACCATCGCGAGCAGGGCCTGTTGCTTGGCTTCGCCGCAGTAGGAGTCGTGCTCGCTCATCGCGTCCTGCTGCAGCACGGCCTCGCGCAGGAGTCGCGCGGAGCGGAGCGTCACACGTTGACCGTCGGGGAGAGCGGCGGCGCCAACCAGTTCGACGAGCGATTCGAGGCGCTGAGCCTCGGCGAGCAGCGCCAGCGCAAGTGCGCGCCGTTGTGCCCATTCGCCGTCCCGGGCGTCTGTCCGCAGCATCGCCACGCCGTCACTGTCGCGGGTGAAGCTTTCGTTCCAGCTCACCGCCGGGTAATGGCGGGCGTATGCCAGATCGCGGTCGAGTGACCACACGGCTCGGACGAAACGCCGCGTCTGAGCGGTGACCGGTTCCGTGAGATCACCCCCGGGAGGCGACACCGCCCCGATGATCGTGACCGAACCGGTGCGGCCACCGAGCGACGTGAAGCTGCCGGCACGCTCGTAGAAGGCGGCGAGCGCGGATGCGAGCGTGGCCGGGTACCCCTCCTCCGCTGGGAGCTGATTGGTTCGCGACGCGAACTCGCGCAGTGCCTCAGCCCAGCGTGATGTCGAGTCCGCGATGACGACGACGTCGTATCCCATGTCTCGGAAGTACTCCGCGACCGCGACCCCGGTGTAGATGCTCGCCTCACGCGCCATGACCGGCATGTTCGAGGTGTTGGCGATACAGACCGTGCGTTCACGGAGCGGCCCACCGGTACGCGGATCCTCGAGCCGGGCGAGGTCATCGAGAACGTCGATCATCTCGTTGCCGCGCTCACCGCAGCCGACGTACACGATGACCTCGGCATCGCACCATTTCGCAATCTGCTGTTGCAGGAGTGTCTTGCCGGTGCCGAAACCGCCCGGTACCGACGCCGTGCTGCCGCGAAGGATCGGATACAGCAGATCGAGCACGCGCTGACCCGTGCGAAGCAGCCGAGCTTCTCGATCGCGGGAGCGCGCGGGGCGCGGACGGCGGACGGGCCATCGTTGCGACATCCTGACCTCGACACCGTCCAGGCGGGCGATCGTTGAGTCGGCGCCCAGCGACCCGCCGGCTGCAAGCCACGTCACGGTACCGCTGACCTCCGGCGGCACCAGGATCCTGTGCTCGAAATGCGCACCTTCGACGACATGCCCGAGGATCGCACCCGCTTCGAGGTGAGCTCCGACGGTTGCCGCAGGGACGAAGTCCCACGTCACGCCATCGGCCTCCGGCGCGCGCCCCGCGGCAAGCCATGGGACATCGGCAACCAGCGGACGCAGGATGCCGTCGAAGACGCCGCCGAGGAGTCCCGGACCGAGTGTGATCGAGAGCGGCTCGCCATGACTGGTGACGGGGTCGCCCGGCGCCAGGCCGCCGTCGTATTCGTACACCTGCGCCGTCGCAACGTCTCCCTCAATCCCGACGATCTCGCCTGCGAGGCCTTCGGCTCCGATCGCGATGACGTCGAACATCGCGACCCCGACCAGCCCGACCACCTCGACCACGGGGCCGTTCACGCTCCGGATCCGGCCCGTCTGGACGGTGCCGACCGCGTCCGTCATCGGCTTGACACCGCCTCCTTCGCATTCAACGACGGCGCGTCGATCTGGCGGAGCGCCTGCTCCACCGCCTGTGCCGCAAGCCTCGGGAGCGTGAGGTCGAGACTGCGGGACGCCCGCGTGGCGCGCACTCCCCCACCCTGCTGCGGATCGCGCTCGATCTCCACGCCGGCGCCGAGGCGCCGCCGTGCCTCGGCTTCGAGGGCATCCAGGAGGCGGGTGTACCGGCGGTGCCCGCGGAAGTCCAGGGCGGCCTGGAGTGCTCGGTCTCGAGCGGTGGTTTCCCGATCACGGCGTGCACCAAGCACGAGCGCCCGCGCCGCTCGTGACGACGAGAGACGCTCGGATCTCGCCGTTGCCTCGGCGGCGCGGAGACCCTCATCGCGGGCCGCGTTGATGATCCGCGCCGCTTCCGCATCTGCGGCTGCGCGGATGGCGGCGGCATCGGCCGTCGCCTCGGCGATCATCGCCGCTGCGCGGGCGGATGCATCTCCGAGCAGGCTGGTCCGCAGCGGCGCGAGCTCGGTCATGACATCACCACCCAGAGGGGACTGCCGGGGGTCTGGAGAGCAGGCCCGAGTGCGTTCGCGGCGCTCCTGGTGAGGATGACGAGACCGACGTCGTCGCCGAGGCCGGACCACGCGTTGCGGGCGGCGATGGCCTCATCAACCGCGATGACGGCGACGCCGACCATCGCGAAGGGCGCCACGTGCTGCTCCTCGCCGAGGGCGACGATGCGGCTCACGTCTTCCCGATGAGGAGCAATGCGATCACGAGGCCGTAGATCGCGATCCCCTCGGACAGGCCGACGAACACCATCGCCCGGCCGAACAGCTCCGGCTTCTCGCTGATGGCCGCGAGCGCGGCGGACCCTGTGTAGGCGACTGCGATGCCGGCGCCGATCGAGGAGCCCGCCACGGCGATGGCCGCTCCGATGAAGGCTCCCGACGTGTCGGCTGAGGTTGCGGCGGTGAGCTGGATCGCCAGCGCCCCGCCCCCGGACGAGATATGGCCGATGATGACAGCAACAACCGCGAGGACGACGAGGCATGTGGCGCCGAGCGCTCCCGCAGCCATGCGCGGGCTGGTCCGTAACAGGACGCTCGCCCCGACACCGCATCCGGTGGCGAGGACGAGACCCGCCAGGCAGAGAACGATCGTAGCCGTCATCGATTCAAGCCTCCACGATTGCAGGACGCCAGGGGCGAAACCTGCGTCCTTCGCCGACGAATACCCGTGAGAACAGCTCGTAGTACTCAAGACGGAGCGCCTGGATGCCCACCACCAGGCCCTCGAGGCCGAACGCTACCGCGTTGCCGATGGCGAACACCAGGATCCCGACCAATGCCCACGCGCCTCGCCCGGCGAGCGACGCCGTCGTGGTCCACACAAGTCCTTCGATCGCGGCGTGCACCAGGCCGAACGCCGCGAGCCGGGCGAACGACACCAGGTTGGTCCCCACCCTGATGACGGTGTCGAACATGCCGACGATGACCTCGGCGGCAGCCCCCCCTCCGGACCCGGCCTCTCGTCGCAGGCCGAGCGCCAGCAGGGCGAACCCAAACCCGAGCGTCATGACCCCCACGACGATCAGGAGCACCTGACCGGCCACCAGTCCGGTGGCCAGGCTCGCCACCGCCGCGAAGATCGCGAATCCGGCGACGCCCGACGCGGCAACGAGTGCGCGACCCCAACCGCCCTCGCGATAGCGATTGATGGTCCCCATCGCATAGCTCGCCGTCGTCAACAGGGCCCCGAACACGACGGCCGCGACCAGCAGCAACTCCGGATCGTCAAGCGGACGTATCCAGAGTGGCTGCACCACGCCGGTCGGCCCGAAGAATTCGCCGAACACGAGCCCGAAGACACATGCAGAGATCCCACACGCGGTGATCAGCAGCCACGCGGACCTCAGGCTCGGCCAGCGTCGCTGCAGCGCCGCGGCGATTCCAAGCATTGCGACGATGGCTCCGTGGCCGGCGTCCGCGAACATGATCCCGAACATGAGCACATAGGTCGCCGCGGCGAACGCCGTCGGATCCACGTCGGCGTACGGCACCACGCCGTAGCTGTCCACGAGCAGATGAAACCGGGCGCGGACGAGGCTGTCGTCGAGCTGCGTGGGTGGGTCCGACCAGCGCGGGCGCGGCAGCTCGACCACCGCCCCGCCGACGCGCGCCAGGCGATCAGAGAGAGAGGCCCGTTTTGCAGCAGGCATCCAGCCCAGCCACGCTGAAACCCCGGCGTGGCGAGCGGCGCTCGCGGCGAGCCGCCGGAGCTGCTG
>JBAUTG010000048.1:0-3808 GCA_049582105.1 Candidatus Dormiibacterota bacterium
TTCGAACCCCTGACCTTCTGAATGCCATGCACACGGTTGACGGTCCACCAGAGTCAACCAGGGTCGTTTTCGAGTTCAAGCAGCCAGAATCGACGGCCGATTAGTCCACCAGAGTCCACCGAAGTCCACCCGATAGGCTGTCAAACGGACCACCGAAGATCGAGAGCGCTGGGCATCCTAGTCGAGTCCCCTCGCTCACGCCTCTGCCGCATGTCCGTTTCCACGACCTGCGCCACTCGTACGCCAGCCTGTTGCTGGCGCACGGCATGTCACCCCCCGCGTCGTGATGGAGACTAGGGGCCACAACCACGTCGCCCGCACGACGGTCACACACGGCAACGTACTGCGGCGCTCAAACGGGACGCGACCGACGCAATGGACCATGTCCTCGAGGACTAGAGCTTCCGGCGGCTCAGGCGGTGCCCTCTGCGGGAGGCTCGGCGGCCGAAGTTGGAGGCTCGACGGGCTCGGCCGGGGCCCCAAGAGCGGGACCCGCCTCCGGAGCTGGAGGCGGTGCACCGGTTGGCACAGACGAGCTCTCAGGCCCGGGGGCCGACGCCGGCGGAGCCGCAGGTCGTGGCCGCGGCGCACGTGGGGCTGCGGCTGCGGGTGGCGTCTTCCCGACGACCTCCACCCGATGGGTCAGGTGGGCCGGCTTGGCCGCCGCGACCAGCGCGTTCAGTCGAGCCTGATCCACGGTGGCGGGGTCGTCGACCCTCACCCGCACCAGGATGTTGAAACCGGCTGATCCCGGCAGCGCGCCACCGGTGGTGGCCGACCACGACGTGCCACCGGGCTCCTCGACCTCCACCTGTCCGCCGCTGAAAAGCTCAACGTGGGCGGTAAGACCCTTCGCTGTCCCGCGCATGCGGTAGAGCTCGTGGGCACGTGAGATGAAGACGCGGCGGCGATCAAGCGGCCACGTTTCATCGACGACCAATCCCACCCAGCCACCCAGCCAATCGAGGAAATCCTCCGGCGCCAGCGCTGGGTCCAGGTACGCCTCGAGGTTGTCGAGGCTGCTGAAGATCGGCGCGAGGACGGCGTCGAGCCCAGCCGTCAGGCTCTGAGCGAACGTGTCCTCGTGATACATGGCAGGGAGGAATTCCCCCAGCGGGTGCGGGCTGATCAGCGCCGTCACCGACGCGCGGACCGAATTGCCCACGGCGGGGCCCGCCATCTTGCTCAGGCCCCCTCCACCAGGACCTGGTGGTCGTACGAGAAGACCAGCGAGTGCGGGTCGAGCGGCAGCGTCTGGACGGCCGCGCCGCGTCTGCCCGTGATCGGGTCGGCGCCGAAAAGCCGGAGGTCTTCGACGAGCTCGGTCCCGCGGACGGCCTGGAGGACGGCGTAGACCTCACCGAGGTTGACGGGCCGCCCGAAGGGCCAGCCTGTGCCCTCGGTGCCGCCCATGATCGGATGAAAGTAGGTGTAAAGCGCTTCCAGCACCGCGTCCTGCAGTCGCGCGGGGCTGAATCTCGGCTGGGGCCTGAGCCGGGCGACGACGGTGATCCCGGTGTAACGAGGCGGTTCGACCAGCACCCTGCTGCCCACGACCCTGCACTCGTCGAGGCGGCCCGCGATCTTCGCGAGGGTCTCCTCGGACGGCACGAGCTGCTCGAACCGAAGGCGCCCGGCGCCTGCGGCGGCGGCGGGGACCACCAGGACGCGGATCGAGCCGGCATCCGCGCCATCGCCCGCCGCGACGCAGTGAACCCGTGCCACCTCCGGAGCCGCTTCTCGCGCAAGGTGCTCGTAATCCTCCGTGGTCACCGCCCGGCCGAGCGTGCGCAGCAGGATTGGTCCCCGCACCTTGGCGTTCTCGATGCTCTCTCCATCCACCCCGCCGGCAGCCGCCCGCCTGTTGACCACCCGCGCGACGTACGGGATCGACGACTTCAGCACTGTGATGACCCCGCGGGCGACGTTGCCACGGCCGCCGCCCCCGGTCCGGTACGAGCGCACTCGCAGGTGGGCTCCCTTCAACGGCGTGGCCCCGTACCTCTGCAGCGTGCCGTCCGGCGTTCGCACGCTCGGCCCCAGCCGCACCTCACCTCCGACCGCGTCAAAGACGAAGTGCCGGTCGTCGGCAGAGCTGGCGCTGAAATCGCGCACATTCGTCCATTCCTGCCAGCCCTCGTTCTCGCTCACCTCGAGCACCAGCGGGGCCTCGCTCGGCACGACAGGTCGCCGCTTGAGCACGAACGACTGGCCCGCCACGCCTTCCGAGGTTCCAATCAGCTCCGCCTCCACGAGCTCAGCGTTGACGGCGTCGACCGTGCCTCCGATGGTGAACGCGCTCAAAGAGACGATGATCGGCGAAGCGCCGTACGTCGGTTGATCGGCCACCGGCTCGACGACGCGAGCGCGGATCCAGCCACCTCGTTGAGCGTCGATGACCGAAACGGTGTGGGTGCGGGGAATGTGGAGCACCACATCGCCTTCCTTGTTGAGGCCGCCCGTCTCGTCGCGATCGACGTCGCAGTGCGCCCAACCCTCTCCATTCCAGGCCTCCCACTCCAGTGGCGGATTGTTGGGGTCGACGCCTACGCCTTCGATGCGGCAGTTCATACGCAGGGTCACGGCGTTGGAAGGAACCGCCTCGCTCAAGCCGATCAGCAGCACGTCGCCGGGGACCGGGACTTTGGTGAAGCACGGGAAGCCGTTGCCGCGCGTGAGCTCGTCCTGACGGCGGGTTGGGGTCGCGCCCTTGTCGCCCGCCGTGGTCATCACCGTCTGGAACGAGCACGGCACGATCTCGAGCTGCTCGGTGGTCGTGAAGTTGATGGAATCCTCGGTTTCGGTGCGCACCGTCGCGACCACCGTCCCGGCCGGAATCCGCACTGCGTCCGGCAGTGCCGCCGACAGCCAGAACGTCACCGGCGCCCTCGCCGCGGTGGGCGGAAAGAGCCGCACGCCGATGAGCTCCAGGAACTTGACGTAGTTCCGATCCGGCACGCGGTTGAGTCGATAGATCGTCTGCTCGGTCATCCACGCGAACAGCTCGATCAGCGTGACGCCGGGATCGTGCACGTTGTGGTCGGTCCACCCTGGGCACTTCTGCTGGATCATCCGCTTGCTCTCGTTGACGAGGTCCTGGAATCGCCGATCGTCGAGGTTCGGAACCGGGAGCGCCATTGGTTACTCCTCCGGTGGGATTGTGTAGAAGGGAAAGACCAGGTTGCGCGGGTCGTTGGTGTCGCCGATCGCGTAGCGGACGTCGATGTAAACAACCGTCTGGTCCTGCGGGTCAATCGTCACGATCACGTCCTTCACCGCGATGCGCGGCTCCCAGCGGATCAGCGATTCCCGCACCGCGACGGCGATCCGGCTGACCGTGTCGGCGTTGACGCTGGAGAACACGTAGTCGTGGATCTCGCAGCCGTAGTCGGGCCGCATCGGACGCTCGCCGAATGCCGTGCCCAGGATCAACCGGATGCTCTCCTCGATCTCTCGGTCATGCGACACCAGCGCGATCGCGCCGGTAGGGTCGGTGCGCAGTGGGAATGCCCATCCCGAGCCGATGAACTCTTCGCTCATCCCTGCCTCCTCATCCGATCAAGACCGTGGCCACGCTGGGCACGAGGGTCCCTGGCTCAACGCAGCAGGTGCATGACGAGCTCGCGGTGGCCGCGCCCTTGCCCTCGATCAGCACCGTGGCGCTCCCCATGACGACCTGCCCGATCTCTGTGGGTGGAGCCATGTAGGGATCGCTTGGGTGAAGCGCGACGTGAGGTGGTGTGTTCAGGCCGGATGAACCGGCGACGGCGGCGGGCTTGCCACCGATCATGGTCTTGGTCGCCAGGCC
>JBAUTG010000049.1:0-7213 GCA_049582105.1 Candidatus Dormiibacterota bacterium
GATTCGCAGGCAGCGAGCGTAACGCAGAAGCAGTCGCTCATCACCAAGGGAGCGGTCGTGTCACCGGATGCGACGCCGGCCATGGCGCTGTCGACGAGCCGCATCCCCGCGTCGACCTGGCCGAGGATGACCAGCGCGAGGCCGCGCTCGGCCAGGGCGCTGAGCTCGAGGTCACGGTCGCCATGGCGGCGGGCGATCGCCTCGGCCTCGAGCGCCGCCTCCGCCAGGCGCTCGTAGTCCCCCTCGAAGGCGGTGCGATAGAGGAGCAGCCAGCCGTGCTCGGCGCATTCAGGGAGGTCCTCGAGCAGCCGCGCGGCCCGTCCGAACCAGCCGTTGGCAACCGCGCGGTCGCCGTAGTTGAAGGCTTCCTCAAGGGCGCTCCAGCACGCGACCCAGGCCGCGCGCTGCGGCGATCCGGTGTCGACGAGGCGGCGATACGCGAGCTTCATCTCGTCGATGGCTGCCTTGGTGTCGTACCCGCACCAGAGCGCCGTGGCGAGCACCACGTGGGCCTCGCCGTCGTCGCTGCTGGCGATGCAGGCCCGGGCGTACTCTGCCGCCGCGCGCCAGTCGCCGTTGGCCAGCGCCGCCTGAGCCTTGCGCAGATCGTCTGGCGTCCGCTCGTCGAGCGTAGTCACGAGGTGATCTTGCGTGATCTCTGTGCGGAGATTCACTTCACTGCGCCCGGAGCCAGGCGCCGAACCTAAGGTACAAGCTGCGTTGGCACACGAACACGCACAGCACGCGCCGCGGCGAGGGGCGCAGTTGCTCGGTGCGCCCCTACTGAAGAGGAGCGCAACGGGTATGGACGGAGCTCAACGACCCCCACACGCGAGGTTAGTCGCTCCAGATGATCGGGGATGCGCGCTCAGTCGATGCGGGTCAGTTCATGAGCGCCGACATCGCGAACGCCAACTACAGCGCCTAACGCTGGCTCAGCCAATCAGACTTGGAATGGTCTCTCTCCCCAAATGTGCCAACGCCTTGGTAAGGCGTGCGTCCGGAGTCTAAGCCTCCAACCGGGGCTGGAGCGCAAAGGGTGGTAAACCGCCTTCGCTCGTCGGTGTGGCGCCCGATCGAGCGATTCTTCTGGGCTGACATGGTTAGCGTGCGCGACGAAGACCGATCGGGGACCATTTGTAGTCGGAGCTCGGCGAGGAACTCATCCGTGCCCTAGGCGTGACCTGCGGCCGGTAGCAGTGCCGAGCGCCACCGTGGCGCGCCACCGGCGCTGTGCACTAGGTATCGTTGTCACGCCGAGCCGGCGGCCAGCGACAGCCGCTTGTCGCTGTCATCCGTGAGGATGAAGGTGTGACCGCGACGAGTAAATTCGCGTCGGCGATCGCGGCCGTCTGTCCCAGCGCCGATGCGCTACGTGGGATCGCGGGCGTGTTTCAGTTGGAGGAGCTGCCCTGCTCGAGAAGTAGGCCTAAAGCTCGTCCGGGGTCACGCCCCAGGTCGCGCTTCCCCATGCAACCCGTCCGGTAATGCGGGCAACGAAGCCACCAGCCCTGAACAGATCGGTCAAGGAGCATAGGGCTCGCGCAGTTAGGGCAGCGTTCGGTGCGGCGTACAGATTCGATCTCCTCGGCGAGCTGGACGCCGTCGATTAGCACGATGCCCGCTCTGTCGGCCGCCTCGCGAGCTTCGGGCGTGTACTCCGACAGTGTCACGAATACGCGGTCGACTGATCCCATTTCTTTCGGCGGAAACGTACCCGCAAAACGCTGAATCTCTTCAACGGGCACGCGCCACGACGTCCAGCGCTTGCACTGGATAATGATGCGCTGATTGCCCTTCTCTGCCACAAGATCGATGTTGCCGTCCGAGGTGTGTTGCGATCCCGTCTCTCTTATTCGATAGCCTTTGCGCGAGTAGACCTCGCCCACCAACCATTCAAACTCCGGGGCGTCGAGCCGGCGAAGATCCGATGTCCATTCAAGTAGGCGCCGACGATCCCCGGCGCGCTTGAGAGCAGCGATCCAGGCAAGAGATAGGAATCCACAGACCGCGAGGCTGACAAAGGTCAGGGCGATATACCAGAGTGGCGCCCAATGAAAAACCGCGGGTATTAGAAAAGCTATAGCCGCGTAGGCGACGAATGGTATGACGCAGCCAGTTGTCTCCGTAATCCGGCCGCTCAGCCAGTCGAGGAGCCCATCCGCTGCCTTCTCGACGGTGCGCCCTAACCTTGTCACTGATCGGGATCATAGACCCGAACACGACTCTGGGCGAAGCGTCTTGATCCAAAAGACGATCTCCGTCGTGATCACGATCGTGGAGCTCGCCGGGTGATCGCCGTTTCGAAGCCAACCCGCTGACCAACCACGAAAACGCGTCGATTAGTCAATGACCAGCATGGGCACCGTCGGATCAGCCAATACGCGAGCGTTCACAGGCGCCGAAATCAGTGATGGGTTGTACAGCGGATAATTTGGCATCAGTCGAATTGTCGTCGGCTGACCGGCGTGTTGAAAACGCGAGCGTCGATGTTGCACAAGCTGGATCTGTCGCGTGACACCCTGGGAGGGCGGGCGGCCCCAAGACACGTTGGCCTTCCTATTTCTCGCGGTCAACCACTCCAGCGATGCGCGCGCCTTTACACCAGTGACGCGCCCGTCCGCCTCGTCCGGCTGATTCAGATAAATACGTGCAAGGTCTGGGAGACCTTCACGTCGCGCTGGGGAATGTCGATCCTGAGAACGTCCGGGTACGCAGTCACCTCACGTCTAACAGGCCATAGGGTTGTTCCTCTGCTTCTCCTGGAGGGTGTGCGGCTGGATCGGCCTCGACCGCTGGCTGCTGCCAACAATAGGGCTCCCTTGGAGGCCTGGGGCCATGTTCCGACCAGGGCCGAAGCTCGCTCAGCCGTAACCGGTTCGACGCCTGCGAGGACTCGGCGGGCGGGCGCTACATGTGCAACTTTCCAACGGCGACGAGCACCGCAGCCATGTCAACGACGAGTGTCGTCATGGCTCCTCCGTGCCAAGTCGGCTGAGCTCGAACACGGGATGGCGGTTCGCCTCGTCGAGAAAGTCCACCACAGGTGAGTCCTTGCGCGCGTCGAAGTACGGCTGTGTGGCACGAGCAATGGCGATGTAACTCTTGAGGATGGGTGCGGCCTCATCCGGTCGAACCTCGCGCACTGCATATTCCCGCGTGTCGCGTCCGCGGTGGATGGTGACTTGCCCGGCGGCCCGTGCGTTGTGCACCCACGCCACGGTTCTGTAGGGGGCAACCAGCCAGCGCTTACCGTCCCGCTCCACAGGGATGACCGGTGTGGTGTGGAGCCGGCCGGTCTTCGCGCCTCGCGTGGAGAGCAGGCACGCTGGCCCGATCCCTACGCGGGCGAATATCTTGGAGATTGCGTCGCGCAGGCGAGTCCCCCGGCTCGCGTGGAACGTTCGCCGGGGTCGTGTGGCATCTAGCATGTCCGCGCCTATCGGCCACCGCCCCGGCGGCGGTTCATCTCGTGGACGATGTCCTCCTCGGAGATCGCTCGGCGCCCATAGACCTCCCAGGCGTGAAGAGCGACGCCGATCGCCCAGCCGCCCAGGACCCAACCCGGCCAGAAATAACCGTGACCGGTGACGAACCAGATGAGCACCAGGCCGGCATTGATGACGAGGTAGGTGACGAGATGGGTCGCGAAATCGCGTTTCGCCTGGAGACGCTTGACGGCTGCGGCTCGGTCGTCCGTGGGACCAGTGGTCGGATTCGCGTCGGTGATAACGGTGTCCTCGCGGGTTGAGGGTCTTGGCTCCGGACCCGCGCCCTTTGACGATCGTCCGTCGCGACACATGGATCTTGCCACGGCCGAAGGTCGCACGAGGATAAGGTCTTCGTGGTGGGCCGAGGTCGGGCGCGCGGCTGACCTACTGCTCAGCGCGTCGGGTCGGGCTCCCAAGTGCCATTCCGCTGTGCTTCATGGAAAAGGAAGCCCGTGCCGAAGGCGTTGGTCCGGTGCGAGATCGATACTTGCGTTCGGGAAGCCGCGGTGGACCGCCTTCGTGACACCGATATGCCACATGCTTTGCGCCTAGACGCGTTCAACACGAATAGTCCCTGAGCCGGCGCTACTTCTGGATGACGAACTGATACGTGAACGGCCCAACATTCGAGAAGTTCACGATGAGCTCGTAGGTGCCGGCCGTCTGAATGACGTACCCGGAGTTCGGTGTGCAATCCAAAGCGGGACCCACCGGCTTTCCCGTGCTATCAGCGAGGCCAACGATCGAATTCGCCGGCCCGATGTTGCACCCGCTCCCAAAGATGTGCAGGGAATCGCCCACCTGCGCGGTGAATTGGTACACGTCGTGCGTGGCGGTGTCGGGAATGGACCCCGAAAGCGTCTGCCCGTAGCTGGTCTGGCTGACGACGTCGTGACGCTCGAAGCGGATCGGCACACCGTAGCTTCCAGTCCGCGCCTTGTCGGCATTGGCGACGAGCTGATACGTCCCGGAGGTCGTGGCTGCGATCCGGCCGATCTGGCACCCGTCCAGGCCGAGCGAGACCTGGTCGGCGTTGAGCGTCTGACCCGAGGGGTCGATCACGGCGAACACCATCTGCCCGTCGTCGCAGGCGGGCTGCCCGAACCAGAGGATGTCGCCCGCATTGGCAGTGAAGGTGAAGACCTGCTCCTGAGCGGGGCTGCTCACCCTCCCGCTATCGATGGTTACGCCCTGGAGATTCGGTGTGGGCGTCGCCGTGCCAGGTGTCGGTGTCGGCCCACCACCAGAACCCGAAGGCGCGGTGAACGGCGGGAGATGATGCGCGAGGTTGAACTGCACCGTCTTCACGACTTGCGCATGCGCGTAGTGCACGACCACCGCTGGGCTCTTCACCGCCGTCACATCCACGACGCAGTCGGCAAGCAGGTACTGGTCGGTGACTCCGTCGGCCTGGCACTCCTGCGTCGCAGCCGCAGCGCCCGGGATGTTGCTCCCGTTGACGTAGCTGGATGGGAACGCGCGGTTCGTGAACGTCGCGGTCGTCTGCCCGGGCTTGTAGTCGAAGAGTGATTGCGCCTGCGTGATGCGCCACGAATTCGCGAACTGCTGGTGCACCGTCTGCGCGCTCGGCGAGGTGAGCGTGACGCCGCCGCTCGTTGTCAAGTCATCGCCCGGCTGGCCATTATCGTTGCCGAACAACCCGGTCAGCGTTCCGGCACGTGTCGCGGCCGGCTTGAGCGTGATGTCGATGCCGACAACACCCAGCTCGCCCACCTCCAGCATCGAGCCATCCGGCCACTCGAGCAGGAAGCCCACGCCCGCGTCGGTCCCGAGGCGCTCGAGCGTCCCGGTGCCGACGTTCATGACACCGCCGAGGTTGTCGGGGACTCCGTCGACACGCGCCACGAGCACGCTGTTCTCCAGCTGGAACGTCACGCGATGGCCGCTCACCTTGGCTGCGACCGCGGCGTTCACCGCCACGGGATACTTCCCAGGCAGCGGCACCTGGCGCACCTGAACGTTGAAGTCGTCGACGGTTGACTTCGACAACGTGAACTCGCCCGCTGACTGCAAGTCGAAGGGCTGGTTGTCGAACGTCAGAAGGTGGGGATCACCCTCCGAAGTCCCACCGGGCTTCGGCTGCTGATCATCGCCACCGCCGCCGCCACCACCACCGCCAGTGTTGGGTGGCGGACCGGGCGGCGGAGGACCCGGATCCGGGTTCGTGCAGAACTTGTCGAGCGACATGCCGGCTGCGTAGGACGCGATACCCGTGTCACCGCCGTCGAGACCCAGCGACACAGGCCCCTGCGAGGGAATCGTGAATTCAGAGGCGCCGGCCGTGCCATCCGGACACTTGCACCCACCCGACTTCTGACAGAGCGCGAGTGGCGCGGTGTTGGTGAGCGTCTTCTCCATTCCGAAGTCCTGGTCGTGCGCCTGGCCGTACCCCGATGCGAGCACGATGACGAGGATCTCGGCGCTGCCGTCGATGGTGATCGGATGCGCCTTGTACGCGGCGTCGGCTGCGATGTCCTTGATGTCGCCGTCGTTGATGTGCTGGCTGTCGGGAGCGGGGCCCGTGGTCGGTGGTTGGCTCGGGCCTTTCATGCGCCAGTCGCTGTGCGACGCATCCTCGTAGTAGCTCGAACCCCACGCGCTGTAGTAGTGGTCGCTGCTGCCGCCCATCAGCAGCGTCAGCGCGGCCTGGTCGTGGTGGCCGATGTCGGCGCTCGTCACCGGGAGCAACTGGTCCCACACCGTCGTCTGGTCGCCCGCCATGTCGCCCTGGTGTCCGAACACGCCGACGCCGTCGTAGTCGCGCTGCGAGTAGGGCGTGCCCGGCGTGTTCGTGTAGAGATTCCACGCCTTCTGCTCCACGAATGCGCCCGGGTCGAGCTCGTCCATCACCCAGTCGGGCTCGCCTTCGTTGATCCACGCGCCGACCGTCTCCCAGTTCGCTCCCGATCCCTCCTGCCGGTAGAGGAAGCAGTGGAAGACCTCGTGCGCAATGATCGCCGCTGCGCTCACCGCGTCAAGCCCGGCGAACCTCGGGGTGTAGACCTGCATCTTGCAGCCGGTGGGCAGGGGCGTCCAGGGTCCGGTGCCGTTTCGCACCCAGAGCCACGTCTCCGCGTACGTGTCGGGATTCTTGGGCAGCTGATCCGTGGGCTCGACGGTAATCTCGACCGTCGAGGTGTGGGTGTACAAGGCCTCGTCGTGGTTGGCGGCATCCGCGAGCGCCTGATAGTTGTAGTTCGTGTTGCCGAGGAGCACCGCGCCGGCGCTGTGGTCTGCCGGGCCGATGCTGACGTGTGATTGCGTGTGCGACGGCGTGAGGTACGCCGTGGCTGCCGTTCGCTGCGCCGCGGTCAGGTGATCCCACTGTCCGTAGAGGCCGGTCACCGCCATGGACGCGTCGAATCCGCCGGCAGGGGTGATCCCCTGCACCGACACACCGGGGAGCGGCCCGACGTCCAACGCGAAGAGTTGCTCGGCGCGCAGCGGAGTCCAGCCCTGTGTGGCGATGGCCTGGATCAGCTGGTCCTCGCTGGTGATGCCGCCATTGGAGGCCGGCCCCGGCGAGTGGCTCGCTCCCGTGGTGGCCGAGGTGCTGCTGTGCCGGGTGACGAGGACGACCGTCACGACCGCGGCGAGGAGCGCGACGATCGTGACTCCGGCCACGATCGCCTGCGTGCGATTCGGGCGCGTGCGCGGCCCCGGCGGCGGTGCAACCGGCGGCGGCTCGGGCGCGGCGGTCG
>JBAUTG010000050.1:0-5961 GCA_049582105.1 Candidatus Dormiibacterota bacterium
GCCTCGCAGTCCTGGTTCTCGTGGTGGCGATCGGATTGCCGATCGTCGGTGCGACTCCGGTTGCCGCACAGGCACCCCCGACATTTTCGCTGGTTGGCGGACCGACCGACGGCCCTCCTGGGACTCCTGTCACGTACGACTACACCTGGACCACTAGCGACTGCGATGCGAACGGAGTAACGCTCGGCGACCAGCTCGAGATACGGGTCAGCTGGAACAATCCACCGACGCAGTTGCCGCCCGTTTTCGCCGACGACACCTGCTCCGGAACGATTTCAGGTTCTATTCCCAGCGGCGCCGTTCCAGGGCCGATCGTAGCGACGGCGCAGCTGTGCGATGACACGACACAGGTGTGCCCGGTCACTGAGAGCGTTATGACCGACTCCTCCTTCAACGTGACCCCAACCCCGACGCCAACGCCGACGCCGACGCCGACGCCGACCCCGACTCCAATACCGACGCCCACCCCCACGCCGAATCCAACGCCAACACCCACGCCTCACCCGACCCCCACGCCGACAGCCACGGCAACACCGACGCCGACACCAACCGCGACCGTGGGGCCGACCCCAACCCCCACGGGGACCGCTTCACCAACGCCCACGGGAACCACCGGTTCCTCGCCCGGCTCCACCACCACGGGAACGTCGACACCCACCCGTCCGCCAACACCCGCCCCGACCCCCACCCCCTTCATCGTGGGTCCCGGTCCGAGCGAGTCCGGCGGCGGACCGGCCGAAGGCGGCGCGGCCTGCTCGGTGGGGACCGGCCGCACCCCGAGATCCTCGGAGCTCGGGAGCATGACGGCGCAGCTCAGCGCCGGGGCGGACATAACCTCCATCCAGGTCGATCTCCTCGCCACGAACGAGTACTACCGCGACGTCGGCTCCAATCCCGTTGACTTCGTCACCCGGGTGTACGACGACGTTCTCGAGCACGACCCGACACCGGTGGAGATGGCTGACGCGCTGGCGATCATCGGAAAAGGCAGCGACGCAAACGCGCGGAGCCGGTTCGCGCAGGACGTTGTCATGAGTGCCGAGGCACGCGCGGTCCGCGTGGACACTGCATTTCACGCCTTGCTCAAGCGGTACCCGGACAGCGCCGAACTTGCCTTGTGGGTCAACCGGCTCCCAGGTTCCCTGAACGGCGGCGTTTCGGGTGCGGAGATGGTTGCCCAGATCGCTGCGTCAGCGGAGTTCTACGCGCGCAACGGCGATGTAGCAGCGCGTTTTCTCGCACAGCTGTACGCGGATCTGCTCAACCGGCCGCCCACTTCCGCGGAGCTCTCGAGCGATTCGGTGGTGGTCACGCAGGCCAACGCCGGGTCATCGGCCGTGAGGTCGGCGATCGCTGAGAACCTCATCTCCGGCAGCGAGTTCCGCCACGACGAGATCACGTCCTTCTTCGAGACGTATCTGCGCCCGACATGTCCTCGGGTCGCGTCGCAAGAGTGCGCTGCTCCCCTGCAGAATCCGTCGCCCTCGGAGATGGCGGCAGCCATGACCGCGCTCGCGAGCGGCGCGACGGAGGAATCCATCATCGCGAGCGTTGTCGGGAGCGACGCCTACTATGAGAAGCAGGGCAGCACGCAGGCGGGCTTCATCCGCGGTGTCTATCAGGACCTGCTCGGGCGAGCGCCGTCGAACGCCGAGATGTCGGCAGCGTTGAGCACGTACTCGAACGACTCCACGGGCCACGCGTCGTTCGCACAGGCGATGACAAACACCATCACGTACCAGGATCTCGTCGTGTCACTGGATTACCAGCAACTCCTGCTGCGTATCCCGTTTCCGGCGGAGCTGAATGCTGGGCAGCGCCTGCTCGCCGGAGACTTCACGTCCCTGCAGCCACCGGACGAAGTACTCCTTGGGACGATCATGGGTACACCGGAGTACTTCGCCGACACAGGTGGCACCGACACTGGCTTCGTCGCAGGGGTCATCGGGTCACTGCTCCTACATCCCGGAACCGCACATGACGTTGCGGCATATCAGCGGCAACCACTGCCACATGATTCCGGGTGGCGGAGTGGGGTGGTGGCGAGCATCCTCGATGGTAACGAGTATCGAACCGATTTCATCCGCGGCGTCTACGAACAGTTGCTCAGCGTGAAGGTCTGCTCAGCCTCAGTCGGAAGTCAACAGCCCAATGGAGGCGCGCTCGCGAAGATCGCGATCGTGCTCGTTATCGGCGTCCTGCTCGGAGGATTCGTCGTCGCAATCGGTGTTCCGGCGATCCTCAGACGCCGCGGCTGACCGCTGCTCGTTTCATCCGAGCCGGCATGACTGCCGTGACGCTCATGAATTCAGCAGTGGAGGACGGGGCGAGTTGCCGCCCCGTCCTCTCGATAAAGGGGGGTACTGACGATACTGCAGCCGACTCGCCCGCAATTGCAAGCAAAACGTGAAGCGTTAGCACGGTCTTAATGCGATGTGTGCCGTGTCTTAACGGGTCGCGGAGTCAGAACGGGGTGACGCGAATCACAAAATAGTCGACGGACTGTCCATCTCTGATGAACGCTTCCTGCGCGACCACACTCGCAGTGAAACGCTCTTCATTCGCCAGCTGTATCAGCCTCGTATGCCCAGGTGAGGGACCGGCGAAGAAGAGAATCCTGCCGCTCTCCCGAGTCAGATGCCGGCGCGCGTCATGAATGAATCCAGTGATGTGCTCGACGTCGTCAATCACGCCGTCGAATGTGAAGCGATCGTTCGGCGCCCCGAGTCGTACCTGTGGCTCGAAGATGATGACATCGAACTGTCCGACAACGCCGCCGAAGTGATCGCTCTCGAGAACATCGATGCGGCCGCTCATCCCGCTGCGCTCGGCGTTGTGCCGCGCCGCGTCGAGCGCCTGCGGGATGACATCCACCGCGACGACATGACCGCCGCGCGACGCAGCGAGAATCGCGTTCACACCGCTGCCGGTGCCCACGTCGAGGACGCGTTCCGCGTCACCGACCTCCGCAATCACCGCCTCGCCGAGCAGGTGCGAGACGCCGGTGATCTGGTGGACGCCGGGCGGGACCGTCAGCTGCTTGCCGAGGTAGGCGAACGTCTGCTCCGAACCGCTGTCGCGCCTCGTCGCGCGAGCGGCGGCCTCATGCCATTCTCGGATGCGTTCGGCGACCTCCGAGGAGATCGCCGGTCGGTTCCCGGCGTGGACCATGCTTGCGTGGACCACCGTTCTCAGTTCCCCACCTCCTTCAGCACCTCGATCAGTGTGTGGAATGGAACGCTCCTCAAGTCACACTCTGGAAAAGCGACGCTATTACACCATCGAGTTGACGCGCGCGCGCACCCTATCGCGAACTCCGGGCCGCACGCGATACGCTCTCCAGTGTGAAGCTCCCGTTGACTCTCATCGCGATCGCGGGGGCGGTGGTGCTCCTTGTCCTCATTGGCGCAGCCGTCGGAATCCTTCGCGCACGAAGGAGCAACGCATTCATGCTGCGGTCGATCCATGAGACCCGAAGCGAGGAGCGACGCGCCGCCGCGTACCTCGAGACCGCCCTGGGGTGGCATGCCTACCTGGAGACCCTTCGGCCCCTCGCCTTCCCGGAAGAGGGGCTCGCCGTCCACAGGCCCCGCGACCTGGCCATAGTCCTGCGATCGCGCGCTCAGCTTGAGCTCTTCGGGTCAACTGCGGTCCAGAGGTTGCATGAGGAAGCACTCGACGAATCGGTGACGCTGATCGATCTCCTCCGCTCGATGCCACGGGCGCCGGCCACGGGCGACGTCGACATCGCTGCGGGGCGTGTCGTTCTGCGCTTCGTGCTCAAGGAGGTCAGCAAGCGGGTCAATGCGCTCGAGCGGCAGATGAACAGCGAGCTGCAGGCCCGAACGGCGATCGCCGAGGGCTCCATCGAGATCCCCGGGAGGCGCCAGGGCCACGCCGAGGGATCCGAGAACGGCAACAACCGGTCAGATCTCGCCGCGACGGTGCCGGTGCTACGGAGCTGACCACCCGAACGCGTCAATCGCCGTAATCTACGCGCTCACTCGCTCGACGCCGGATGACCCATCAGCGGTCGGGTGCAGCTCGGTGAAGAACGTCCCTCGACGGATCACTCGGTCGAGCCATGCCCCCGCCATCATCGATGTGACCAGCGCCAGCAGGACCAGGTCCACGTAGAACGCTTCGGAGATGATGCGAGCGTCGAGCGCGACCGACGCCATGACGATCGCCGGACCGCCGCGGGCGTTGAGGGCCATCGCAAGATGGATGGCGCTCTCCCGCCTCTCGCCGGCAAGGCGTGCGCCGGCATAGATGCTCAGCGCTTTCACCGCGCACGCGTACACGAGAAACAGCGCAAAGAACGGGATGTTGAAATCCCGAATGAGGTCGAGCTTGAGACCGACGATCGCGAAGTAGATCGGGACGAAGAAGGCGAAGGAGAAGCTCTGGATGCTCGCCTGCGCGCGTGCCGCGTCGATGGACACGGTGCTTTTGCCCTCCTGATCGCCTGAGAGCGTGCCCGCGAGGATGCCCGAGACGAAGGCACCGAAGATCGGCGAGATACCGATGAAGAGGGCGAGGCTGGTCATGGCCATCATGAACACGACCTGGAAGGCCAGCGCGTTGCTGCGCCCGAGGAGGTTGAAGCGCATGGCCCCCATCCTTTCGACGAACGATCGCCCGAACGCGAGTGGTATGCCGAAGATGGCTATCGACGCGATCACGTAGTAGGCGTCGGAGAGAGCCGAGCCCGGATGTATGGAGAGCAGGCTCGGCAGGGCGAAGCTGTCGCTCGAGTCAGTCGCGACAAGACCGACGGCGATGCTCAGCAACACGTAGAGGATCACGTCATCGACGAGCGCGACCGTGAGCACCGTGCGCGCAAAGGACGTCTTCATGAGCCCGAGGTCGGCGAGGATGCGTGAGATGACCGGGATGCTGGTCACCGCGATCCCGCAGGCGAAGACGATCAGCAGTGAGGCGTGGTTGCCGGCGGCGCCGATCAATCCGCCCGGGTTGAGCACGAGCAGGAAGGCGGCACCGGCCGCAAAGGGAACGACGTTGCCGATCAGCGCGATGAGCGTCGTGGTCCGACCCTCTCCCCGCCGGCGATGCGATTGCAGGGTGGCCCCCGCGCAGTACATGAGGAGGAGCTGCCCGAGTTGATAGAGGGCTCCGAGGACCGCCGAGGTCGAGGAGTTCCCCGCGACGAGCTCATGGGTCAGTCCGGGGTTGAAGAACCCGAGGAGCGTAGGACCGAGCGCCAGTCCGGCGACGATCTCGCCCGCCACCCGCGGCTGACGCAGCCTCACGAAGAGGAAGCCCATGGCGTGGACGGCGACCAGGAGCACGCTGAGAGTCAGGAGCAGATGCAACGTGTCGCCGTCGCTGAAGCTCAAGCTCCCGATCATTGCGAGAATCCCCTGGACGCGACGGTCAGTCGTCCCCGCATGACACTCCCCCCGATGTGATTCGGCTGGATCTGACTGGGACGTTCCCCAGTCGAACGAATCACTCGCGCCATTTTACCAGAACGGAGGAGTCCCACACGCTACGATGATTCGTCGCCTGAAGAGTGCGAGAACAGATGAGAGACGGGCAGCCGACGACTGATGACTCCAGTGGGCTCGAGGACGCGGAGTTCGCAGTTCGCCGCGTGCCGAGCCCCGTCGAACGCTTCGGTGCTTTTCGAATCGCAGCGGTCGTGGTGCTTCTCATCGTCATCGCGCTGCTGGCGGCAGCCGTGTTCCTCGCCATCACCGTCGGCGTCACCCTCCTGGTGGGGGCTCTCCTGCCCAGGCCGGTGAACCTCGCCGCTCCGATCGCCGGGGTCGGAGTCGCCGTTCTCTGTTTCGGGGGTGCGTCCCGCTTCCGAAAGGGAATGCTCAGGAACCGCTACGGGCTCTTCAGGCGGCCACCGCGCAACACGGAGCCGGAGCTGCCTGCGGGCTGAACGCGCCCGCCCCGGGAGGCAGCGGCGCCGCCCCCAAGGGGGCGCCC
>JBAUTG010000051.1:0-18135 GCA_049582105.1 Candidatus Dormiibacterota bacterium
GTATTTCTCGCCGTTCGACCTGCTCACGATCGGTTTGGTCCTGGTGGCGATGGTGGTGCTGTTCGTCGTGTTCCAGCGCACCAGCCTCGGTCTTCGGATGCGAGCCGCGGCATTTCACCCCGAGATCGCGCGCATCCTCGGCATCCGCGTCGGCAGGATGCTCACGATCGGATGGGGGTTTGCGGCGCTGCTCGGCGCACTCGCCGGGATGCTCACGGCCCCGGCGATCTTCCTGTACCCGAACAACATGGATGAGGTGCTCGTCTTCGCGTTCACCGGCGCCATCATCGGCGGCCTCGACAGTCCCATCGGCGCGGTGGTCGGTTCGCTCGCGGTCGGCCTCGCGCTCAGCTACGTCAGCGGCTACATCGGATCGGATCTTGCGCCGCTCGGCGGTCTGGTGATCCTCATCGTCGTGCTCATGATGAGGCCCCAGGGACTGTTCAGCTTCGGGCGGCAGCGCCAGGTATGAGCACCACGAGCACCGCGCCGGCCGAAGTGCTTCCCGACGAGGACGATGAGCGCCTCCGCGAGCGCTTCCGCAACTCCACGCTGCTGCGCCACGGCTTCTTCTTCATCGTGCTCGCCGGGGTGCTGCTGCTCGTGACCAACTTCGTCTTCGACGACTTCACCAATTACAACGTGACCGAGATCGCGATCTTCGCGATCTCCGCGGCGGGGCTGACCGTGCTCACCGGCATCAACGGCCAGGTCTCCCTCGGCCACGGCGCGCTCATGATGATCGGCGCGTACACGACGTCGGTGCTCTTGAAGTGGAATCCCGAAGTTCCGTTCATCCTCACCGTGATCGCGTCGATGGTGACCACAGCCATCGCGGGAGGCATCATCGGCATCGCGGGCGCACGGCTGCGCGGTCCGTATCTCGCCGGCGCAACGCTGTCGCTCGCGGTTGCGCTGCCGCAGGTGCCGACGCATTTTGCGAGCATCTTCGGCGGCAACCAGGGCATCAGCGTGCTGACACCGTCCCCTCCCGATTTTCTCGGCGGCAGCTTCTCCGCATTCGAGTGGTTCGACTGGGTCTGTCTCGCCGCTGCGTTGATCACGTTCTTCCTGCTCGCCAACGTCGTGCGGGGCGCGACGGGGCGGCGCCTGCGCATGGTCCGTGACAACGAGGTGGCGGCGCGTCTCGCCGGGGTCAACGTGGCCCGTACCCAGGTGCTGGCCTACGTCATCAGCGCGGTGTGCGCCGGTCTCGCCGGATCGCTGTTCGCGTACTGGGCGACGATCACCTCGCCGACGGGTTTCACGCTCAACCTCTCGCTGTCGCTGCTCACCGCAATCGTGGTGGGTGGTCTCGGCAGCCTCACCGGTGCGGTGATCGGCTCGTTCATCCTCGTGTACCTGCCGGTCTGGACGGGAGGATTCGCCAGCAACCTCAACCTCGCGAGCAACATCGCCAACAACGTCCCGCTCGCCATCTACGGGATCGTGCTCATCGTCGCGATCCTCGTCTTCCCGCGCGGCATCGCCGGCGAGCTCGCGGCGCTGGGGCGCCACGTTGCGCGCCTGCGCTCGCGGCGGGAGACGAGTACCCTGCCCGCAGCACCCGCGGCGCCCACATCATGAATCCGGCAACAACGGCATCGGCACACAGAAGGAGCACGCGAATGCGACTACAGATGAGGAGATCGAGGACGTGGGCGGTGGCCGCCACCGGCATGACCGCCGCAGTGCTCACCGCAGCCTGCGGCAGCAGCTCCGGAGGAGGATCCGCCAACTCGGCATCGGCGCCGGGCGTCACCGCGACGACGGTGACGATCGGCAGCACGCAACCACTCACCGGGCCGGCTGCGCCGGGGTATTCGGAGATCGCGCCCGCGGCGAACGCGTACTTCAAGTACGTGAACGCGCATGGCGGCGTCAACGGCCGCACGATCATCTACAAGTATCTCGACGACCAATACAACCCGACCACGACGGCGACGCTGACGAAGCAGCTCGTCCTGCAGGACAAGGTGTTCGCGATCTTCAGCGCGCTCGGCACGCCGACCCACCTCGCGGTCGTCGACTCGCTCAACAGTGAGAAGGTCCCGGATCTCTTCGTGTCCTCCGGATGCAACTGCTGGAACAACGTCTCCAAGTATCCGTACACATTCGGATGGCAGCCCGACTACACCATCGAGGGCAAGATCCTCGGGACGTACGTCGCGCAGAACTTCCCCGGCAAGAAGGTCGGGTTCTTCGCGCAGGGTCCCAATGACGAGTTCGGCACCGACGGGATCCTGGGTGCAACCGATGTGCTCAGCGGCGGTGCGGTCACCCTCGACTCGACGCCCGGGTACTACACACCGACGGCGGCAGGCGCCATGGCGGTTGGCGCAACGATCGCGCAGCTGCAGGCGGCGGGCGTGCAGGTGATCATCGCGTTCTCGATCCCGACGTTCACCGCGGTCATGGAGGCGAGCGCGGCCGCGCTGCACTACGCGCCGAAGTTCGTCGTGAGCAACGTCGGATCGGATCCGCCAACGCTCACCGGCATCCTCACCAGCGGGGGCCTCGGCGCCAAGCTCCCTGCGGCGCTGATCGACGGAACGATCAGTGACACGTACCTACCGCTCGAGAGCGACACCACCAACCCGTGGATCGCGCTCTTCCAGTCGATCAAGACGACGTACGCGCCGAGCCTTCCGTGGGACGGCAACGTCCTCTACGGTTTCGCACAGGCATACACGTTTGTGCAGGCGCTGAAGGCGGCGGGACAGAACCCGACGCGTCAATCCATCGTCAATGCGATCCAGAGCAGCAAATGGACCGATGGACCCGGGTTGACCCCCTACGGATTCTCATCCTCCAACCACCTCGGATTCCTCGGTGTCGAGATGGTGCAGATCGGCACCAGCGGGACCGCCGCGGCCATCGGCCCGCTCCAGGTCACCGATGACACGTCCTCCGGTCCGATCACGACCTACTCGGGCACGCCCGCGACGCCCCCGGCGAGCGGCATCCCCAGCGACTGACGGTTGAGAGGCAGAGGGGCCGCGAGATGTGACTCGCGGCTCCTCGCCATCTCCCTCCTCAGGGGGCTGCCATTCCTCGACCCGTTCGGTCACGATCCCGGGGTTGCGGTCGGGGTCGACTCCGGGGTGTCGGTCGGCGTTGCCTCCGGCGTCGCTGTCGGCCCGGAGCCACCGGAATCCGTCACGGTCCAGAAGAGCTTCGCGGGTGCGTGGCCGTCGACGCCTTCGGTGCTGTAGCCGACCTTGGCGACCGTGACGCCGGGCGGCAGCCCGACTCCAGCGCAGAAGGTCTGCGTCGCGCCCGACGGGACGTCAATGCCCGTGTCCGTGCAGCCGTCGAAAGCACCGATGTGGTATGCGGTATCTGCTCCGTAGGTCTGGCCGTCGGAGCCGATGACATCGAACGCGGTGGAGTCCTCGCCCGAGCGAGAGCCGTCGATGACGATCGTTCCCTCGAAGCCGACCCAGCGCGTTCCGTCCGGAGGCGTGTCGTTGGGATCAACCACATTCACGGGATCGAAGACCTTCAGGAGGGTGACGTGGGCGATGTCGTCGCCGCCGTCCATCATCGCCAGGGTGTCGCCGAGGTTGCCGCTGGTGGGACCGACAGCCCCGCTCGGGGTCGCGCCGATCCCTGCGGGCAGGGTCGGGAGCGAGAGGGATCCTGGGCTGGTCGTGGCGCCGCAGGCGGCGAGCAGCGCTGCGGCGGCGCCGGCCGTGGCGATGCATCCCACGGCGCGCGATCGGTTGCGGATGCGGTCGAGGTGGTTGGTCACGGGTGCTCCTCACTGGGCTGACGGCTGGTGGTCAGCCGAGCGTGAGGACGGCCGATCGCAACGGGATCGCAGCCCGATCGCAGAGCGGGAGGTCAGCGCGTGCGGCGGCTCGTCACGCCCTGGAGCGCCGCGGTCGCCTGTCGCTGCACGTCCGCCGCGTCTCTGAGCACCGGGAGATCATCTGAGGCGGATGCCCCGGCACGCGACCGCGTCGCCGTCACATCGGCGATGTCCGTCGGCGGGATCGGCTGACGGATGTCGGCGCGGATGGCGGCGGCGGCGTCGAGGAAGTCCGCCGCGTCAGGCAGGTCCAAGGCGACGAGGAGCCGTGCGGCGATCTCGAGCGCATCGACCAGGACCCAGCGGTCCGACACGGGATCGGTGATCTCGAGTGCGGCCTCGATATGGCCACCCGCGGCGTCGACGTCGCCTTCGTCGAGATCGAGGCGGGCGAGGTAGAGGTGCCCATGTGCCACCGTCGTCCGGGTGCCCGCGGCCTCACCGGCGTCGATTGCCAGTTGCGCGTGGCCGCGAGCCAGGTCGGGGCTTCCCAGCGCGCGTGTGATCGCGGCGACTCGATAGGCCACCGTCCCTTCCATGGTGTGGTGGCCGAGCTCACGAAAGAGCTGGAGCGACTCCTCGCCGAAGCGCAATGCGGCTTCCAGATCCCCTCCCTTCCACTCCGCGAGGGCGAGCGCCGCGAGCGCCTGACCCCGGGCCAGTGGATTGCCCCCGCCGGCGGCGATGCGGAGGGCACGCTGCAGTGTGGGCAGCGCCGCCTCGACGTCGCCTTCGTCGGCGAGCAGCGACCCGAGGTGGAGGAGGGTGATGCCCGTCTCGGCCTCGACCCCGGCGTCGTCAAGACGGACCAGGGACTGCTCCAGGAGTGTGCGCGCCTGCGCCAGGTCGTCGGTGGCGGCGGCGATGGCGCCGAGGCGGCGCAGCGCCCGGCCGTCCCCGAGGGCATCGCCCAGCTCGTCGAACAGGGCGTGCGCGTCGGAGGCCATCTCCGCGCCGCGCGGGAAATCGGCCATCCAGTACGAGAGGTGTGCGCAGCGGAGCAGGGCTTCGGCGCGCAGCTCCGGTGGGGGATCGGCAGCGGCGACCAGCCTGGTGATCCACTCCATCCCCTCCGCCGGTCGCCGGCCGAGCCAGTAGTCGGTGAGCCGCGTCGCGACATCGAGGCCCCGGAGGGCTGTGCGCGGGTCGGCGCCCGGCGCGCAGATCTCGCCGAACACCGATCGGACATGGGGCATGTCGCTGTCGAGCTGCCTGAGCGCATCGGGCCGTTCCGGCGATGCCAGCTGCGGGACCACGCTCGCAACCCGCTCGAGCACCGCGTCGACATACCGCGTGCGGGTCGTGGCCACGGTGCCGGGATCGGCTCCTTCGAGCGTGTGCACCGCAACGGTTCGGAGCACCTGGCACCGGGTCGTGCTCACGGCGCTGCGGACCTGGAGGAGGCTCGCGTCAACGAGGCGCCCGATCACCTCGTGGAGGTCTCCGGTGAAGGCCGGGCCGACGACGTCGGCCACGAGCGCGGTATCCGCGTCGGACACCATGACCGCGAACCCGAGCAGCACGGCGCGCTCGTCGGGCGACAGTGTTGCGACGCTGGTGTCGAGCGCCAGCCAGAGGCCGTCGCGACCCCCGGCGGACCGTCCCGCCCAGCGGCCGACATCGGTCTCGACGCGCGCGGTGAGATCGCGAACGCTGAGCAGGTTCAGGTGGCGCGCGACGAGTTCCAGCGCGAGTGGCAGCCGGTCGACGAGGCCGCAGAGGCGGTCCGCTGCCGGCGCGTCGACGACCTCGACGGAGAATCTGGAGTTGACGAGCCGGGCGCGATCGGCGAGGAGCGTGAGCGCGTCGTCCGGCGGCAGCGGACCGACCGGGATGAGCGCCTCATCGAGAACGCCGAGGCGTTCGCGGCTGGTGACCAGGAGGCGGATCCCGGGGCAGGACGCGAGCACCCGCTGAACCTGCGCCGCGACCTCACCGAGCCGGCGCTCGCATCCGTCGAGCACCACGAGACCGGATGCGTCGCGCAGCCGCTCGATCACACCATCGGCTGCATCGAGCGACCGCGAGGAGGGTGCGACGACGTCGAGGATCGCATCGGGGAGCGGCTCCGTTGCGGGGAGATGCTCGACATCGACATACCAGACGGCGCCGTCGATCTCGCCGGCGGCCTCGAGGGCGAGACGGGTCTTCCCCGCGCCCGGCGGCCCGACGAGCGTGGCGAGGCGCGAGCGATCCCACACCTCGTTCAGGTCCTGGCGTTCGAGCGCGCGCCCGATGAGCCGCGTCGCCGTGCCGGGGAGGCGCGAGCGCGGACGTTCCTCGGCCGCGCCCTCGACCGGCGCGTCGAGCGCAGGGTCCTGCGCGAGGACGGCCTGCTGCATCCGCTGCAGCGCCGGACCGGGCTCGACGCCGAGCTCGTCGATCAGCTTGGCGCGGGCCTGCGAGTAGACGTCGAGCGCCTCCGCCTGGCGGCCGGCGCGATACAACGCAAGCATGAGCAGCTCCCAGCGATGCTCGCGATAGGGTTGCTCCGCGACGAGCGACATCGCCGGCGCGACGAGGTCGCCGGGGCGTTCGAACGCAAGCTGCGTGCGCAGCAACTGCTCGCGCGAGCTTTCGACGACCTCCTCGAGGCGCGTCGCCTCGACCTCGGCTTCGGGGACGTGGTCGAGCTCCGGGAAGGGCCGGCCACGCCACAGCTCGAGCGCGGAGCGCAGGAGCGTTACCGATCGCGCGGGGTCGCTGTCGGCAGCTTCGCGCGCCGTCGCGATCTGATGCTCGAACTCGGTCGCGTCGGTCGGCGTTTCCAGGCAGTAGCCGTCGGCCGTGGTCGAGATGACCAGCCCCAACGTGCGCAGGCGGAGCACATGGGTGGCGATGGTGTGGCGAGCGGTGTTCGGTGGCTCCTCACCCCAGGCCGCTGTCTCGAGGTTGAAGAAGGAGACGGGGCGTCCACACCCCAGGGCCAGCCCCGCGAGGATGCGGCGCTGCTGCCGCCCTCCGCGCGCCAGGACCGTGGCCCCGTCTCGGACCTGGAGCGGACCGAGCACGCAGACGAGCACGCTGCAATCCTACGTGCGCACACGCCTCGCCACGAGGGCTTGGGAGACCGGTCTCGTCAGTCGTGCGGCTTGGTGCGCTTGATCTTGCGATCGACCTCGAGGTAGGTCTTGCCGCGATAACGGCTGTCGGGGCGCGGCCGGGTCGGCGGGAGCGATGCGCCCCACCAGATGAGGGCGCCGGCGCCGATCCCGAGCACGATCAGGAGAATCACGCCGGCCATGCCCAGCAGTGTACCGGTGCCCCCGCGCGTTCTCTGTCCGGATCGGCACGCGCACCTTCCGCAGGCGCGTCATCAGCTGACGGTCAGGCGCGGCGCCGGAGGAGTGTGACGCCGCGCACGGCGATCCTCCAGCCGAACACGAGGAGACCGGTGAAGGCATACGCGACGATGACGAACGCGACCGGCGTGGCGCGCCCGGTGACGACGGCACGCAACACCATGGCGATCGCTATGCCACCGACCCAGGTCGATGCGAGGAGGACCCATCGATTCGGCCACGTCGTGTAGAGGCGGAGCGTCGTCGCGGCGGCGAACCAGCCGAGCAGGAACGGCCAGAGCACGGTGAGGTACCAGGTGATGCCGGAGGCGATGTCGTGGCTCTCGCGGCCGAGCGCGACGAACACCCCGAGCGACAGCGCGTCGACACCGGCTGCGGTGAACGCCGCTTTACGCTGCATGGCGTGGCGAACATAGCAGGCGTCGCACGGGGCTCCGGGGCATGGACGTGAGCGACCGGCCTCCCGAAGAGCGCGAGCCGCAGGACCAGGCGCGGGTGCGCGACAGCTACGACGCCGTCGCCACGGAGTACACGCGGCGCGTCCACGACGAGCTGCGCAACAAGCCGCTCGACCGCGGCCTCCTCACGGCCTTCGCTGAGCAGATCGCCGCCGAGTTCGGTGCCGGCGCCGCCGTCTGCGACCTGGGATGCGGGCCGGGCCACGTCGGCGCGTTCCTCGGAGATCTGGGAGTCACCGTGACCGGGATCGATCTGTCCCCGGCGATGATCGAGGTCGCCCGGTCGCTGCATCCCGGCACGACCTTCGAGGTGGGGACCATGACCCGGCTCGAGGTTCCCGACGGACGCTTCGCCGGCATCGCCGCCTTCTACTCGATCATCCACCTGGTCAGCGACGCCGAGGTGGGCGTCGCGCTGCGCGAGTTCCATCGCGTCCTCAGTGAGCGCGGCCTGCTCCTGATCGCCGTACATCTCGGCGAGCGGGGCGACACCACCCACCATGCCGACGACATGCTCGGCGTCGCGGTGGACATGGACTTCCGCTTCTTCGAGATCGACCGCTTGATTTCGCTCGTCGAGGCAGCGGGCTTCCGCCTCGAGGCCCGGACCGTTCGCGCCCCGTATCCCGAGGTCGAGGTTCAGACGACGCGCGCCTACCTCCTGGCTCGACGAGCCCCTCCCGTGTGATCGGCTACGACTGGTCCTGGAGCGTCTGGGGCAACTCGGCCGGCCTGCCGCGCGAGCGCGGCGCCCGTCCGGCGCTCACGGTCTGCTCCGAGAACTGCGGCACCGGCGTGCCGGCGAGGGCGACCTCGTCGGGGGTGCGGACCACGAGCTGGAGCGTGAGCACGACGAGGAGGTAGAGCGCGATCGCGGCGATCGTGGTTCCGGCGACCAGCGTGCTCCAGCCGAGGACGTCGACGAGAGCCACCGCGACCACCGCCCCGGCGAGCATGCCCGCATAGAGGAGGAGGCGCATCACGCCGTTGACCCGGCCGAGGATCTCCGCGGGAACGCGCTGCTGGAGTGCCGTCTGCCCCCGCGTCTGGTAGAGGGCTCCGACTGCCGTGCTGAATGCGAGCAGCGCAAGCGCCGGGATCAAGCCGCCGACCACCGCGAAGACGCCGAGCGGCACGTTCTCGAGCAGGAACGCGAGCGTGATGCCGCCGGCGCCGATGGGGGCCGGCCTCCAGCGAAGGAGCGCCAGGCTCCCGGCGACGCCTCCGGCGCCGACCGCCGCATACAGGAACCCAACGTGCGTGTCCTGGCCGAAACGCTCCGCCGCGGCAACCACGAGCACACCCTGGAGAGCGGTCACCAGCACCGCGCTGCAGAAGAAGGATGCGGCCAGCGAGCGGAGCATCGGATCGCGGAACACCAGGCCGGCCGCGGATGCCGCCCGGGCTGCCGGCGTGAAGCTCCGCGGGGCCCGGCCGACGCGCAGCGAGAGCATGAGCGCGCCCGCCACGAAGAACGAGGCGGCGTCACACGCGATCAGGATCTCCGGTTGCACCACCGTGAGCAGGAGCGCCCCGATCGCCGGGGCGGCGAGCACGCTCGACTCGAAGAGCCCGCTGTAGATCGCGTTCACCCGCATCAGGCGATCCGGCCGGGTGACACGCGGGATGCAGGCGCTGTAGCCGGGCTGCGCCATCGACCCCAGGAACTGCGCGGCCGCGACGGCCACGAAGATCGCCCAGACGGCCCCTGCGGTGGCCGAGATCACGATCGCGCCGGTCAGCAGGCTCTGCCCCAGCGCGCTCCATCCCGCGACCCGGCCGGGACCGAAGCGGTCGGCAAGGTACCCGCCCGGCGTGGGTCCGAGCACGCGCGGGGCGACCTTGAAGAGGACGTACAGCGCCGGCGCCTCGGGCTCGTGCGTGAGCCGGAAGAGCAGCACGGCGAGTGCGACGACCGTCAGCCAGTCGCCGTACGTCGAGACACCGGCGGCAAGCAGCAATCGCCCCGACCGGTCGGCCTGTGGCCTGAGGGTCGTGGCTCTGGGGGAGAACCGTGCAGTGTCGATCGGCATGTGCGCTCCTAACCCAGAGCGAGAAAACAAACGCGACGCCGGGATATCCGCGACGTCGCGCCAACGGGTTCAAATACCCCGAGCCTCGCTCGGGTGCCTAGGTAGTCGGGCTCAGCCCCACTGAACGCCGTCCGCCATCTCTGCCTCCATGGTTCCGCCGGCACCGGGTAGCCTCGACACCGCGCCGAGACTGGCTCCGCAGACGATCTCGCCGCCCTCGTTCCCGCGTGAGCGTCTTCACGGGCACCTTTACAAAGATCCTCAGTAAATTGATAACTCTTTGCAGGTCGGTACAGCGCTTTGCCCTCCGGCAGGAGTACCCGCGGTGTCACCTCGGGGCGCCGCGCCCCTCGGTCACCGCGGTGAAGAACAGCAGCATCGCGCCGAGGGCGCAGACGATGAGGACGGTGGCCTCCCAGCCGAGTGGCTGCACGATGAAGACCGCGGCGAGAGCACCGGACAGCATCCCCACGTACTGCGCGGATCGGATCACTGCCATCGTCCGGCCGAGCAGCTCCTGCGGCACCCGCTGCTGCAGGCCGACAACGCCCCGGGTCTGATAGAGCGCCGCACCAATGCCGCTCGCGAACAGCAGCACCACCGCGACCGGGAGGACGCCCACGAACACGAAAAGCGCGAGCGGGATGAGCTCGAGGGCCGTGGCAGCCACGATCGGGAGCGTGTTGACGCGTCTGGGGGTTTTGCGGATCACCGGCAGCGTCCCGAGCAGTGAACCGGCTCCAACCGCGGCGTACAGCCATCCGACTGCCGTGTCGTGCCCGAAGCGCTGCGCGGCGGCAACGACGAGCACGGCCTGGAGGGCCGTGACCGCTGCGGCGTTCGCGACATAGGCGGCGGTGAGGAAGCGAAGCATCGGATCCGCGCGCACGACGGGCACGCCGGCGGACATGCCGCGGACCGACAGTGGCTCCGACCCCCCCTCGCTGATCCCGGTGAGCGTCGCTGCCATCACCGCGGCGATGACGAACGTCACCGCATCGACGCCGATCAGCACCTGCGGTGTGGTGAACGGCAGGACGAGCGCGCCAAACGCCGGTGACATGAGGATGCTCGAGCCGCTCAACGCCGAGTAGAGCCCTTGAACCCGTCCGAGATGCTCGGGCGTCGTGACCCGGGGAATGAGCGCGCTGTAGCACGGCTGCGCTGCCGAGCCGAAGAATTGCGCCAGTGCGACCGCGACGTAGATCGGCCAGATTGCGCGGTTGTCGGCGAACACGACGATCGACGCCGTGAGCACCGCCTGCGCGCATGCACAGGTCGCTGCAACACGAGCCGGCCCAAACCGATCGGCGAGCGCCCCGCCCGGGAAGGGGCCCACGACCTTCGGCGCGACGCGCGCGAGCATGTAGACGGTCGGCCCGACGGCGGAGCCCGTCAGCCGATACAGCAAGACGAGCAGCGCCACTGTCGTGAGCCAGTCGCCGTACGAGGACGTGCCGGATCCGATGAGCAGCCGGAATGCTTCGCTCGAAACAACTCCATGCGCTCTGGTTGGTGCCGGGGGCGCGTCCGCCGAAGGGATCAGCGTCAGCTCCTCCTGGAGATTTGGCGTGCGCCATCAAGAGTACGCGCACACCTGCCAAAACAGGAGCCCAAATGCGTGCACGCGTAGCCGCCAGACCGGAGCCGAATGCGCCCGCTGCGCACCCGGCGGCCAGTATGACCCGGCCCCTCCGTGACAATGACGCGATCGACCCGCTATCAGGTCGTCACGAAATCATCCAAAGCTTCGTCACACCGAGCCCCTAGAGTGAAGCCCGGATACGACTACCTACCAGTTTTCGTTATCGCCCCAACTTGCCATTGGTGTACTCCTGTAAATGCGCCGTGGGTAGCTTGATACCCGACCCACGACGCGGTTGCTGGTGCGCGTACTGTAACGCTGCCGCGCATCCCCAGGCTTAAGACCAACGTGCTGAATACGCGTTCACATTTCTTCGCCGAATGTTGCGCGTTCCGTTCGCTGACGCGATTGATGCAATGATTGTCTCTAACGCGTCAAACGCAAGCAGGCAAAGGGAGTTTGCGAAATCGTCGCTGACAATCCTGTCACGTAAGACGCCCCATTCGCACCGCGCGGAATAGGATCGAACGCATGGCGCAGGATGCCGTCGCGCCTCAGGTGAGAGAGGAATCTTCCCATCGTTGGGCGAGCGCTCTTTGGAGGCAGGTTCGCCGTCTCAACGACCTTCTGCCGACCCCGCCGGCATTGGGGCCGGTCATCTACACGCCGGCGCTCGTCACCTATGTGGTGTCGACCTATGTGGTTGCGGGGGTGGCTGCGGTTGTCTCGTTGTCGACGGTGCATTTGCATCTCGATCCCACATCGCTCGCGGTCGGTGGCGCAGCGATCTTCCTGATGTCGGTCTACGCGATCCGGCTCATCAACATCTCGTGGGTTCCGACCACGTTCGTCCACCTGGGGCTGTCGGCTGTGTTCGGTCCAGTCGGTGGGGTGGTGGGGGCAGTTGCGGAGTCCGTCGGCGTGAGCATTCGCAACCGCAACGGTTGGGTTCGCACGTTCTTCAACATGTCCAACCACTTTCTCGCCAACCTGGCGGCCTGGGGGGCCTTCGCGGCGATCAACCGGGGGAGCTTCGGCGGACCCGTGAAACCGCTCGCCGCGGGGCTCGCCGCCGGGTTCGCCCACTTCGTAGTGAACTCGGTATTCGTCGCTGTGGTGATCCACCTGTCGGATACGAAGATCCCCTTTTCGCGTGCGCTTCGACCCCGCCTGAACGTCATGCCCTACAGCATCGGGTACGGTTTCGCCACCTTCGCGTTTGTGGTCATGCAGCAGCACGCGCGCGCGATAGGCTTCCTCGCGCTGCTGGCGCCGGTCATCGTCCTCCACGTCTACCTGATCATCTTTGCGAACAAATCGCACGCGATCGACGTCGAGCGCATCGCGTTCGACAAGGAACGTGAAAGGCTGCTCATCAAAGAGATGGAGGCATCGGAGCGGGAGCGCACGAAGATCGCCGGCGATCTGCACGACGGAGTCGTGCAGAACCTCGCCGGTCTGGCACTCGAACTCTCCGCTGAGGCGTCGCGCCTCAAGGGGCGGGCCGGCTCGCTCGACGGTCGCGAGGAGTTGCTCGAGCTTCTCGAGCGTTCCGCGACGGAGACAAGGGGTGCGATGAAGGACCTGCGCACGCTGATCATCGACCTCGCGCCGCCGACTCTCCGACGAGAAGGACTCCAGGCTGCGCTCCTCGAGGTGCTCCGCGACATCAAGCGCAAGGGAACCAACACGCACCTCGATCTTCAGCCGAACCTCCGTTTGCGCAAGGACCGCGCCGCGCTCATCTTCCGCGTTGCGCAGGAGGTGCTCCGCAACGTCGCAGCGCACGCGCAGGCGAAGAACGTGAAGGTGGAGCTGGTCACCGAGGACGGCTCCGCAATCCTCAGCATCGAGGACGACGGCAAGGGGTTCACGCCCGAGGACGTCGCCCGTCGCCGCTCCGAGCATCACCTCGGCACGTCGGCGATCGTCGACCTTGCCGAGGAGGCGGGAGGCACGCTGACGATCGATTCCGAGCCGGGGCGTGGCACGCTCGTCGTTTTGACGCTGCCCATCGGGTAGAGTGGGTCTCGGATGCCTCAAACGCAAATACGCGTCCTGATCGTGGACGACCATCCGGTCGTTCGCAAAGGGCTCGCGTCATTCCTCGGCCATGAGCCTGACATCGAGGTGGTCGGCCTCGCGGACTCCGGTGAGCAATCGCTGGAGATGGCCGCGGAGCTGCATCCCGATGTCGTGTTGATGGATCTCTCCATGCCCGGCATGGGCGGGATCGAGGCCACGCGGCGCCTCGTTGAGACCGAGCCGCAAACGCGCGTGATGATGCTCACGTCGTTCGGCGGCCACGAGCGCATGGTCGAGGCGCTGAAGAGCGGCGCCGTCGGCTACGTGGTCAAGGACACCGCGCCCGCGGATCTGCTCAACGCGTTGCGCAGCGTGGCCGCCGGCAAGACGCCTACTGCTTCTTGACCTCGGCGACCAGCGCGGCAACCGAGGTGCGCGCGTCGCCGAACAGCATGAGCGTGTTCGGCTTGTAGAAGAGGGGATTGTCGACGCCGGCGAACCCCGTCGCCATGCTGCGTTTGAGGACGACCACCGTCTTCGCCTGGTCGACGTCGAGGATCGGCATCCCGTAAATCGGGCTGCTGGCCTGCGTTCTCGCCGCGGGGTTGACGACATCGTTGGCGCCGATGACCACGGCGACATCGGTGCGCGGGAAATCACCGTTGACCGCGTCCATCTCCTTGAGCTGCGGATAGGGCACGTTCGCCTCCGCGAGCAGCACGTTCATGTGGCCGGGCATGCGTCCGGCAACCGGGTGGATCGCGTACTCGACGGTGACGCCACGCTTCTCGAGCTCGTCGGCCAGCTCCTTCACCTCGTGCTGCGCGCGCGCCACGGCCATGCCGTAGCCGGGGACGAAGATGACCAGCTGCGCGAAGGCGAGCAGTGGAGCAAGGTCCTCGACGGTGGTGGGGTGGATGGTGCCGCCCTCCGCGCCCGCCGCGCTGCCGGCCGACTCGACCTTCGAACCGAAGCCGCTGAAGAGCACGTTGAACAGCGAGCGGTTCATCGCCTTGCTCATCGCGAGTGTGAGGATCGTTCCGGAGGCTCCGACGAGCGCGCCGCTGACGATCAGGACGTCATTGCTCAACACGAATCCGGTGGTGGCTGCAGCAAGGCCTGTGAACGAGTTGAGCAACGAGATGATCACCGGCATGTCCGCGCCACCGATCGGCACGACGAAGAGGACGCCGAGGAGCAGCGAGAGGACGATGAACACCACGAAGAGCGCGAGGTTCTGATCGCCGACGACCATGTAGATGCCGAGTGCGATGATCACGAGCAGGATCAGCCCGTTGACGCCGCTCTGCAGGCGGTACGTCAGCGGCCGCCCGGGCATCAGCTCCTGCAGCTTCGCGAACGCGACCAGGCTGCCGGCGAAGCTGAGTGAGCCGATGAGGCAGCTCACCATGATCGCCCACGTGATGTCCGGCGTTGCCACGTTGTGCGCCACCGCGGTGCGGAAGTCCTGTGCGGCGATGAGCGCTGCCGACCCGCCACCCATCCCGTTGAAGAGCGCGACCATCTGCGGCATCGCGGTCATGCGCACGAGCCGCGCCGACACGGCGCCGACCAGTGTGCCGATGATGATCGGCGGGATGATCAGCGGCCAGTTGCCGGTGTTGTGGATGAGCGCCGCCGTGATGCCGAGGACGAGCAACATGCCAACTGCCGCAACGCGGTTCCCGGTCCGAGCCGTTGCCGGTGACCGCAGCAGCTGGATGCCGAACATGAAGCTGATCGCGGTCAGCATGTAACCGAGCGTCGTGAGCGCGGATGGCTGCATCGGCGTCAGTGATCCGGGGTCGCCGGCGCCGCTTCGGTCTTCTTCGCGTCGGCCGCCGGTCGACGCCGGAACATCTGCAGCATCCTGTCGGTGACGACCCAGCCACCGACGACGTTCAGCGTGCCGAGGAGCACGGCGGCGATGGCGATGATGTAGCCGAGCGTGTCGTTCGCGGCGCCGGCGACGGTCAGCGCGCCGACGAGCACGATGCCGTGGATGAAGTTCGTCCCCGACATGAGCGGCGTGTGCAGCATCGTCGGCACCTTGGAGATGAGCAGGAAGCCGACGAAGACGGCGAGCGCGAAGATGAACGCGCCGAGCGCGAGCGTCTGCCCCGCGCTCACGCTTTTGCTCCCTGCAACAACGCCTCGATCTGCTCGCCCATCGGCTTGCCCTCGTGGGTGATGCACGTCTGGCTGATCACGACGTCGTCGAAATCGAGATGCACCTGTCCGTCCTTCAGCATCTGATTCACGAAGCGAGTCGCGTTGTGCGAGTAGAGCTGGCTCGCCTGTCCCGGGATCGACGCCGGGAGGTTCGTCGGCCCGAGGATGAGCACGCCGTGGTCGGTGACCTCCTCGTCGGGACGCGTCAGCTCGCAGTTCCCACCGCCCGGTGCTGCAAGGTCGACGATCACCGAGCCGCTCCGCATCGACGCGACCATCGCCGCGGTGACGAGCACCGGCGCTTTGCGATTCGGGATCTGGGCGGTGGTGATGACGACATCGGATTCGCGGACATGCTCCGCGAGCACCTGGGCCTGGCGTGCCTGGGCATCCGCGGCAAGCTCCTTCGCGTAGCCGCCGGTGTCCTGGGCGGTCTCCGACTCGACGCCGGTCTCGACGAAGCGCGCGCCGAGCGACTCCACCTGGTCGCGCACCGCCGGGCGGACGTCGAACGCCTCGACTACCGCGCCGAGGCGCCGGCAGGTCGCGATCGCCTGCAACCCGGCGACACCGGCGCCGATGACCAGCGCGCGCGCAGGGGTGATCGTGCCGGCCGCGGTCATCATCAGCGGGAAGATGCGGGGCAGCCGGAACGCGGCCATCACCGCAGCGTGGTAGCCGGCGAGTGTCGCCATCGACGAGAGCACGTCCATGTCCTGCGCACGGCTGATGCGCGGCATCGCCTCGAGCCGGAATGCGGTGACGCCCTGCGCGACCAGCGCCCGGACAAGGTCGGGGTCGGCGGCGGGCTCGAGGACGCCAATGAGGATCGACCCTTTCTTGAGCTCGCCGACGAATTTGCGATCCGGCCGGCGGACGACGACGACGATGTCCGAGTCCGCGAGGAGTGCCTTGCGGGCGGCCACGACCTCGGCGCCCACCTCCTTGTACGCGGCATCCGGAAGGCCCGCGGCGGTCCCGGCGCCCGCCTGAATGGCTACTGTGGCGCCCGTGGACACCAGCTGCGTGATCGAACGGGGGACGAGTGCGACCCGGGTCTCACCCGGCGCCGTTTCTGCGGGAGCGGAGATGCGCATGCTGGGGGTGGACTCTACGGCTCGGCCATGCTGGCGCGATGCTCGCTGACGACGGGGCCGCCATCGAGGCGCGAGTGCACGAGCGTCTGCGGACGCTCGGAATCGAGCACGAGGTCCTCGAGTGCGACCCGGACTTCGCGGATACGGCGGCGTTCTGCGCGAAGTACGGCGTGCCGCCCGAGCAGTCGGCGAACACCATCGTCGTCGCGGCTCGCAAGGAACCAGGGGTCGCATGCGCGTGCCTGGTGCTCGCGACCTGCCGTCTCGACGTCAACCACGCTGTCTGCGACCTGCTCGGAGTCCGCAAGGCATCATTCGCGAGCGCCGATCAGACTCGCGAGCTCACCGGGATGATGATCGGCGGTGTGACGCCGTTCGGCCTCGACGACGCGCTGCCGCTGTACATCGATGCACGCGTGATGGAGCAGCCGAGTGTCGTCATCGGCGGTGGCAGCAGGTCGATGAAGATCCGGCTCGCACCAGAGGGACTGCTTCGACTCCGGGCAGCCCGAGTCGTCACGGGTCTCGCGACCATCTCACCGCCGCCCGAGCCATGACGCGCATCGGCAAAGCGGTGGCGCACGTCGTCCGGGTCGACCCGGCGTTCCGTCGCATCGTCGACACGAGTCCGGAGCGGGACTTCAAGCCCGAGGACGGCTCGGCGTTCGAGTCGTTGATGAGCGCGATCGTGTTCCAGCAACTCGCCGGGGCAGCGGCGCGAACGATCCACGGCAGGTTGGTGGCGGCCCTCGGCGGCGCGCCCGTCGCGCCGGAGAGCGTGCTCACGGCGAGCCCCGAGGCGCTCCGAGCCGCCGGCCTCTCGGGCAACAAGCTCGCGGCGATCACCGACCTTGCCGCCAAGTTCGTCGACGGCACGGTCCCCACGCACGACCTCGACGACCTGGGCGACGACGAGATCGTCGCCCGCCTGGTCACGGTGCGGGGCGTCGGCCGCTGGACCGCGGAGATGTTCCTCATGTTCCAGCTGGGCCGTCCCGACGTCTGGCCGGTCGACGATCTCGGGGTGCGCAACGGGTGGGCGCGCATCCATGACCGCGAGGCGCCGCCGCCACCGAAGGAGCTCGCCGGCCTCGGGGACGTCTTCCGCCCCTACCGGAGCACTGCCGCCTGGTACTGCTGGCGGGCGGCGGCGCCGCCGCCGAAGCCGGTGCCGAAGGGAGAGGTCAAAGCTGCGGTCAAAGGTGCGGGTCGACGACCACCTTCGCGCCCGAAGAAGGCGTGATCAACTCCTCGAAGACGTCTGGGACCTGAGCGAGCCCGACCCGACGGGTCGCCACTCGGGCGATGCCCGGGTCGGCGGCGAGCATCGCCAGCGAGACGGCGAAATCGGACGCGTCCGAAGCGATGCTGCCGACGATCTCGATCTCGCGGGTCACCCACATGAGCGGAACGACCGTGGCCTCCCCGAACGGAACGCCCACGAGCACGAGGCGGCCGCCGGGGGCGACGAGATCCGCCGCCCCGTGGAGCAGCGGGGCGTAGCCCGAGCATTCGATCACGGCAGGCACCTGCGCCACGTGGCTGCGCACCTCGCGCAGCTCGGCCACAGCGGTGGTCGCGCCAAGCTCCAGCGCGAGCGCGCGCCGGTCGGCGACGGGGTCGACGCCCACGATCGGGCCGATGCCGCG
>JBAUTG010000052.1:0-10495 GCA_049582105.1 Candidatus Dormiibacterota bacterium
GGACGGGGGCGGCGGCGGCGCGCCCGCTGCAGCGGCCGGCGGGACGGTGGGCGCCGGCGTGAACGAGACAGTCGGAGCCTGGCGTTCGGCGTCGGCCACCTCGAAGAACGCGAACGGCTGGAAGCCCAGGATCCGGCCGTAGATGTTGGTCGGGAACGTCTGCAGCCCCGTGTTGAAGTCGCGCACGTTGCCGTTGTAGAAACGCCGCGAGAACTCCACCTTGTCCTCAGTCGTCGTCAGCTGCTCCTGCAGGTTGAGGAACAGCTCTGACGCCTTCAACTGCGGATAGTTCTCCGCAACGGCGAGCAGCTGGCGCGTCGTGCTCGTGAGCGCATCCTCCGCTCCCGCCATCGCGGCAGGGTCGCCCGTCTTCGACGCAGCGAGGGCATTCGTGCGCGCTGCCGTCACCGCCTCGAACACGCCGCGCTCGTGTGCGGCATATCCCTGCACGGTGTTCACAAGGTTGGGGATGAGGTCGTACCGGCGCTTCAGCTCGACGTCGATGTCCGACCACGCTTCCTGGGTTCGAGTGCGGAGCCGGATGAGGTGATTGAACCGGTAGGCGAGGTACAGGACGATGAGGACGACGATGATCAGCACGATCAGCAACACGGTCATGGCTTCAGTGTCTCACTCCTCGCGCAGCATCGCCTCGGGGACGCTGACCACCCGGTACGGCATGTCGGTGATGTCGTAGTACCGGATCGGCTTCTTGAGCCGCTTGGCGATGCCGATCTGAACCTTGACGCCGAGCGACGGGTTGCCGAAGACCCACATCTGGTCGCAGCGAACGATCAGGTTGTTGAACGCCTCGCGCACCACATCCTTCGGCACGGTGTGCACGAGGTAGTAGTCGAAGAGCATGAACGGCACGATCGGCACCTGGCCCTCGTCGAGGACGAACTTGGTGATGTGCTGGCGCCAGTAGAAGTTGCGATTGCTGAGCGCGCAGTAGATCAGCTGTTTCGGGCGACGCAGCGCACGTTCTGCCTGCTCGGCCGGGCTCGCCTTGGGTGTGGGCGCGAAGATGCGCTCGAGAATATCCTCGGCGTTCTTGACGCCAGGCTGAGCCGGCGACTCGGTCTCGTCGCGGATCACCGGTGTGGTCTCACGACGCGGCAGTCCCCGCTGGCGCAACCTTTCTCCCTTTCACAGCAACGGAATTCGAGAGAGCCGATTCTAGCATCGGCGATACGCCGGGATAGTGTGGTGACGCCGGCGCTAGTGCTCGGGATCGGCCCAGGCAACGAGTGCTCTCAGCCGTTCGAGGCCACGATCGAGCAACGCACCGCGGACAGGATCGTTGAGCCAGCGGCTCTGACCGGATGGATGCGGTAGCGGGAGCAGCGCCGGTGTGTCCGTCGGTGTGCCACTGAGCAGGGCGCCGTCGGACGTGTACGCCTCGCCGATCACGCCGTCGAGGCGGCGTCCCGGTAGGAATCGTTCGAGCGCAAGGGAGCCGATCGGGATGATCAGGCGCGGCGCGAGCAGATCGATGACGGCGTCGAGCCATGGCGAGCAGAGTGCGACCTCCGCCGCGCTCGGACGGCGGTCCCCTGCTCCGTCGGGCCGGCGTCCCGGAAAGCAGGTGGTCATCGCCGTCATGTAGATGCGGTCGCGGACATCGGCTTCATCACGAAGGCCCGCGCGAACCAGCCAGCGCATCAGTTGACGTCCGGATCGTCCCGCGAACGGCCGGCTCTGATCCTGCTCGACCGGTCCGGGCGCCTGACCGACCAGCATGATGCGCTGCCCGGCATGGCCGCTGAAGACCGGATGGGCTCGCGGGATGAAGCCCGCGTCGGCGCATCGCGTGCATGCGCGCTGCGTGCGCTGCAGCGTGGTCAGCGGGTCGGCACGGACGTTCGGCTCACGCATGCACGAGCGACTCTGACTCGCCGAGGTGGCGTCGCCGAAGCCCAGGCGATATCATCTTCACACCGCTCTCCTCTCCCACGTCGCAGTCGAGCGGCCGTCGCGGTCAGCCGTCGTTATTCGAGGCTCCATGTCCGACGAGTCTTCGCGGTCCGCCCGGCCATCAGGCCAGCGACGAAACGACGGCGCACCCGCGTGGTGGCCGGCACTCGAGCGGGTCGATCTTCCCGACGACGACGAGGGTGTGCCTGCCGCGCATCGTCGCTGGTACGAGGAGAAAACACCGGCCGCGCCTGAGACCCCGTTGCCCCCGAGCCGCGCCGCCCACCGCCCGCGCCCCGCGTGGGTCGTCAACACCCTGGTCGGCCTTGCCGTGGCACTGGTGCTGATGGTCGCGATCGGGGTGGCCGACTCCGACTACCAGAACCAGCTGCTCACCGTCACGATGCTCGTGGGAGTGCCGCTCATCCTGGTGGTGATCACGACACTCGTCGTCGCCCGGCGGAGTCGCTGACCTCCCCGCAGGCTGACCCCGGCGTCGCGTGACCCGAGAGCATCCGCGCCGCCGGGCTCGCGTCCAACGACCACGGCGACCGCATCTCGACCCCGTCCCGGGTCTCGTCCTCCCCGCCGGTGACGATGAGGCCGCTCCCTCACTCCGCGAGCGTTTCGAAGCAGCGCTCGCTCCAGGCCCGGCGGACGGCGCGTCGCCACGGGATGTCGAGGTTGCCAACCTGCTGGCCGAGGCTCCGATCGAACGCATCGGCGAGGTGGTCTACGGCAGCAACGGCGTGTTCCTCATCGAGCTCGACGCGCCGGACCCGGCGATGCCGGGCGAGCCGCTCCGCGCCGTGTACAAGCCGGTGCGCGGCGAGCGACCGCTGTGGGACTTCCCGCGCCGGACGCTCTACCTGCGCGAGGTCGCCGCGTACATCGTCGACGCCGCGCTCGGCCTCCACCGCGTTCCGGTCACCGTGCTCCGGGACGGTCCGCTCGGCCCCGGGTCGGTACAGCGCTTCGTCCACGTCCTCGAGGAGCCACTGACCCCGGAGCAGGGCGACCGCCTCGAGGGGCAGCTTCGGGCGGTTGCGCTGCTCGACGTGCTCATCAACAATGCCGACCGCAAGCGGACCCATCTCCTGGTGGTCGGCGGCCCGAACGTCCGCGCGATCGACAACGCGCTGAGCTTCCTTCCATATCCGCGACAGCGCACCGCGCTGATCTCACTCGGTGGATCCGAGATACCGCCGCGGCTCGCGAAGCGCCTGAAGGATCTCGCCGCCGATGCGACGCGCATGACCGCGCTGCAAACCCGGCTCCGCCGCCTGCTCAGCGAGCCCGAGGTGGTCGCGTTCGGGCATCGCGTCACCGAGCTCGCCGCCGACCCGATCTACCCGGTCCTCGACGCGTGGGACGGGCGGCCCTTCGAGTGGTGGTGAGGCGGCCCGCCCGGGTCGAGCGGGCCGCCTCCGGAGAGGGGGATGGTCTGGCTACCCGGAGGTGCTGGTCGATCCGCTCGAGCCGCCCATGTTCGGGCACCTGGCGTTCGACCCGGGCGTCTGCGTCGCCGGTGTGGTCGCCGCCGGCGTCGACGTCGACGCCGTGAGGCTCGTCGAGCTGTTCGACGCCGCGGAGGAGTTGCTCGCCGCGTGAGCGATCGCGAAGCCGCCGATGCCCGATCCGACGAGCAGGCTCCCGCAGAGGAGGGCCGTCGCCGCAATCTTTCGGAGCCCCGTCGCCCGCGGTGCGGGCAGCTCCGGTGGCGGGGGCGGTGGAGTCAGTTGGTCGCCGTCCATGGTGTGTGCCTCCTTGGTGGGGCTGGGGTTTGACATGGACCAGCGTCGCGCCGCGGCGTGAGAACCCAGTGGGCGCGTCCTGGGAGACCGCTGAGAGTCTGTCCCCGCAGCCTGCCCGGATACCCTGACCGCGTGCATCTCTTCGGGATCCAGTGATGAGCTTCGTGCTCGGTCATGTGGGCGACGCGCTGCGCATGGCGTTCGAGATGTTCTGGGCGGTGCTGTGGCCGCTGGCTCTCGGCTTCCTGCTCTCGTCCGTCGTCGAGACCTTCGTGTCGAAGCAGGCGGTGTCGCGCCTGCTCGGCCGCGGCGGCGTCCGGCCCGTCGCGCTCGCGACTCTCTTCGGAGCGGCATCGTCGTCGTGCTCATATGCAGCGGTCGCCGTGGGACGGACCCTGTTCCGCAAAGGCGCGACGCTGCCGAACGCCATCATCTTCGAGTTCGCCTCGACGAACCTCGTGTTCGAGCTCGGGCTCGCACTGCTCGTGCTCCTCGGCTGGCAGTTCCTTGCCGCGGAGTTCGCAGGTGGACTGCTCATGGTCGTGCTCCTCGCGGTGCTCTTCCGTGTGACGCTCACCCCCCACCTCACCGAGAGCGCGCGCGTGCAGGCTGAACGTGGACTGCTCGGGCGGATGGAGGGGCACGGCGCGATGGACATGTCGGTCACCGGCGGTCCCCTGCTGCGGCGCCTCGTCTCACCTCGTGCGCTGACGTCGATCAGCCACTACTTCTTCATGAACGTGTACGGCCTCTGGTGGGACCTGCTGCTCGGGTTTCTCATCGCAGGCGCGATCGGCGCGTGGGTGCCCGCGACGTTCTGGTCGCACCTCTTCTTTTCAGGGCCCGGGCTCGGCCCGGTGCTCTGGAGCGCGATCCTCGGACCGCTCGTCGCGCTGCTGAGCTACGTGTGCTCCGTGGGCAACGTGCCGCTCGCGGCCGTGCTGTGGCGCAACGGCATCGCCTTCGGTGGCGCGATCGCCTTCATCTTCGGCGACCTGATCATCCTTCCGATCCTCAACATCTACCGGAAGTACTACAGCACGCGAGTTGCGGCGTACCTGCTCGCCGTGTCCTACGCGACGATGGTCATCGCAGGGCTCGGAGTCGGAGCAGTGTTCGATGCACTCGGCTGGGTGCCCACGACGCGCACCGTCGTCGCGTTCAGCACGAGCGTCGCGTGGGATGCGACGACGTTCTGCAACATCGCGGTGCTGTTGCTGATCGCGCTCCTGCTGGTTCGCTTCCTGCGCACGGGTGGGATCGGGATGCTCCGCATGATGGACATGCCCGCGGACCACATGGAGCACCACCACGCGGCGGAGGCACACGAAGCCGCATCAGGTTCATGAGTGGTACGCCCGGAGGGACTTGAACCCCCGCACCCGGCTCCGGAGGCCGGCGCTCTATCCAACTGAGCTACGGGCGCCCGTCGCGGATCGCCGGGACCACCGTGCCCAGTATAGGGCTCAGTCCGAATCGTCCTCGGCGGTGAACATGAGGCTGTCCTGGACCTCGTAGAGCGCGTCCATCCACTCGGAGATCATCAACTGATCCGGCGAACGTCCCGCCACGAGCGCGTCCCGGCTCACGAGTGCCACGGCCCGTCCGACGAGCTCGTACGGCACCTCAACCTCGTCCGCGAGGTTCAATTTCTCGAATGCGTCGATGAGCTCGTCGATATAGCGAATCTTCTGACGGCGCGCGTTACGTGCTTCCCTCAAGGAGGTCCAGCGAGCTTCCAGCTCGCCGATCTCCACGCAAGTCTCCTGAATCATTGAGACACCACCCTCCGGTCCTCTACCCCTGATAGGACTCCATCCTATGTCGCTCGATGAAGCCGGTCAAGAAGGACGTTTTCCCGCGCTCAGGGTCCGTCGGGTCGCCCGCACCCGGAGCACCCAGGACATCGTGCTCCACGCCGCCCGATCGGGCGCTGCGGAGTGGTTCTGCTGCCTGGCAGGCGAGCAGACCGCCGGCCGCGGCCGTCAGGGACGCTCGTGGAGCGCACCCGCGGGATCATCGCTCCTCGTCTCCGTCCTGCTCCGGCGATCGGCGGCGGTGGCGGTGGGCATCCCGTTCGCGGCAGGGCTCGCCATCGTCGATGCGCTCGCGACGACCTGCGGAGTCGCGGCCGGGCTGAAATGGCCGAACGACGTGCTGGTCGGGCGCCGCAAGCTGGCCGGCATCCTGAGCGAGGTCGCGCCCGGCTCCTCCCCCGCCGGCGAGGTGGCGGTCGCGCTCGGCGTCGGTGTCAATCTCACCGTGGAGGCGTTTCCGGACGGTGCGAACGCCGTGAGCCTCCACAGCCTCGTCGCGGCGCCTCCCAGGGCCGAGGTGCTGCTGCGCGCGTGGAGCGCAGCCCTGGTGCAGCATCTCGCCGCCCTCGAGCATGGCGGGGTCCCGGCCATCGCCGCCGGCTGGCGATCCCGCGCGGTCGGCCTCGGCGAGCCGGTCAGCGTGCACACACCGTCAGGCGGCTTCGAAGGGATCGCGGTCGACATCGCCGATGACGGCGCGCTGCTCGTCGAGTCGGAGGGTGAAGTGCGGCGGGTGCTCGCCGGGGACGTCCACCTCGGCCGTGCGCCTGCGAGCTGAAGGCCGGAAGCGGGAGGATCCGCCCTCGTCAGGCGGCCGGCGTCGCCGTCGGCGACGGGCTCGGCGACGTACCCGGAGATGCTGACGCGGATGCGGAGGACGACGCCCCCGGCGTGGACGCCGAGCCGGTGATGGTGAGCGCGCCCTTCATGTTCGGAGCGTGGATCGTGCAGAGGAAGTTGTAGGTCCCCGGCGAGCTGAGCATGACGTCCCACGTCGCGCCAGGGTCGAGCGCGTCGTCCGTGAGGCAGCCGTCATTGCCGTCCTGGAACGTGACGTTGTGCGCAACCGAGCCGGTGTTCTTGAACTCGATCACCTGACCGGTCTGCGCGGTCGACGACGCGGGGGCGAAGACCAGGTCGTCGGTGGCGTTGATCGTCATGGCCGGGGTGCCAAGTCCACTCGCCTTGGCAGTGCCATTGCAGGTGCCGCCGCCGCCCGAAGGGCCGCCGGTATTGGGATTGCCATTCCCGCACGCGATCATTGCAATCGCGACGCAGATCCCCACCCCCACCGCAAGTGTCCGCAGATGATTCACGTGCTTTCTCCTGATTGCATCTTAAAGGATGGGTTCCGGCAGGCGACGCCCCGCATCACCGGGTCGCCTCTGCGATCCGATCGGCGGCGATCTCCTCGTCCTGACCCGGGTCGGAGAACAGTCGCATGAACACGACGATGACCGCGATGAAGTAGACGATGTTGCCCACCCCGAGCATGATCACGCCGCCGTACTGCTGGTCGGTGATCGCCGACAGTCCCCAGAGCCGCGGCGCCGCCGCGTAGAAGCTGTAGATCGGCGCAGACGCCAGGGCGAACACGATCCCGAGCACGGTCGGCGGTATGCCGGCGACCGTCAAGGCGGCGATCTTGGTGAGCGGGCTCACCGTCGTCGTCTGCGCGTCGCGGATCGGGTCGACCACCGACCACCAGAACACGATCCCCACGCCGATGAAGCTCAGGTGCTCGACGATGTGCACCGGCACCGTCGTCAGCGTCGTGTCGTACAGCGCGGGGATGTGCCAGAGCAGCAGGACCGCGTTGAAGATGATCACCGCGGGCCATGGCCGCGTGATCCCCCACCAGATGGCGCGCAGCGTGGTGTGGCGGTCGCGCGACGCCGGCCGAGCTCCGGCAATCCCGAGAAGCAGCAATGGCGGCGCCACCATCATCAGCGCCATGTGCTGCACCATGTGCAGCGAGAAGAGGTAGAGGTCGCCGCCGCGGTCGATCGGTGATTCGAGCGCGATGAAGGTGATGAGCAGCCCGGTGAAGAAGAGCACCGGCCGCCAGCGTTGATGGCGGAACCACGGCCTCACGTCGTCGCTCGCCGAGATCGTTCCGCGCCGCATCGCGATGATGTAGCCGGCGGCGACCGCGACGAGGCCGCAGATAACGGTGGGATCCCACGTCCAGTCGCCGAATCCCAGGTGTGCCGTCAGTGCCCTCCGTCCTCCGGGAGCTCGAGGTACTCATTCCTCGCGCCGCGCGCCCAGAAGAAGCACGAGGCGATGAGGTAGATGAGGCCGACCCCCCACATCAGCGGACCGACGACATTGCGGATGTCGGTCAGGAAGCCGGTGAGCGTGATGGCAAGCGCCAGCGCGACGTTGATGGGGGCGAAGCTCGGCGGCGGCAGATGCGGCGTCGCGTGCTCGTGCTCATCGCCGTCGCCCTCGTGCGTCGTCAGCGTGTCCGTCATCGCTCCACGCTCACTTGGTGACCGAGAGGAAGATGGCTGCCCAAACGAAGGCGGCCCCCATCAGCGCGAGCAGCATGATGAACATGAGGATGCCCATCCGCATGTTCCTGCGAGCGAGCTTTCGGTTCACCAGGGCATCCTCCTCAGAGGCCCGTCACGCGGTCGATCGCCATCACCGCGAAGAGCAGGGCCAGGTAGATCATGGAATGGTAGAAGAGCCGCCGCGCCGAGCGCGCCGTCGGCCGTCGGGACGCCACGACCGCGTCGGTCAGCAGGATCGCGTCAAGCAGCGCCGCCCCACCCAGGTACACCGCCCCGAAGGACCGCGTGAGCACGGGCAGCACGGTCACCAGGCAGAGCACGATCGTGTACAGCACGATCTGGTAGCGCGTCTGGCGGTCGCCCTGCACCACCGGGAGCATCGGCACGCCGGCCCGGGAATAGTCGCCCGTGAGCAGGAGCGAGAGCGCCCAGAAATGGGGTGGCGTCCAGTAGAAGACCACTGCGAAGAGGAACACGGCGGTGAGGTTGAGGCTGCCCGTGACGGCCGCCCATCCCACGAGCGGTGGGATCGCTCCGGCCGCGCCGCCGATCACGATGTTCTGCATCGACGACCGCTTCAGCCACATCGTGTAGACGAGCACGTAGAAGAGCAGCGCCGTGATCGCGAGGACGGCCGACAGCAGGTTCACCGTCGTCGCAAGCAGGACGAAGGAAGCGATCCCGAGCGCGATGCCGAACCCGAGCGCCTGCCGCGGCTCGATGCGCCCGGCAGGGATCGGGCGGGTCCTCGTCCGACCCATCCGGAGATCGATGTCGCGGTCGAACCAGCAGTTGATCGCGTTGGCGCCGGACGCGGCGAGCCAGCCGCCCGTGAAGGTGAGCAGGACGAGCCCCCAGCCCGGCCAGCCCCGTGCGGCGATGACCATCGCCGCGACTGCGGTCACCTCGAGCAGCAGGATCACACGGGGCTTCGTGAGCGCGATGTAGTCGCGCGCGATCTCGGTGGCGCGCCGGCGCTGAAGTGCCTCGAGGCTGACGGCGACGGTCACGTCGACGCCACCTTCGCCCGCGTCGGCATGGCGTCGCCGCGCTGCAACCCGGCGACCGTGGCTGCGTCGCGGACGTCCGCAGTGCCGAACACCGCAACAGCGACCACCATCCCCCAGAGCAGCGAGGCGAGCGCGATGTGGAGACCGCGAACCCAGGCCGGCAGCCCGAGTTCGACCACGAGGGCTCCGGCGGCGACCTGCAGCACGAGCAGGACGTTCACAGCCATGACGCTGATGCGGACGGCACGGTCACCACGGCGGCGCCGCAGGATCATCGCCATGAGGGCGCCGAGCAGGAGCACGACCACCAGCGCGACCACGCGGTGCGCCACGTTGATCGTCGGGGCCTGCCCCGCCGGCAGTGAGAATCCGCTCCCGCAGAGTGGCCAGCTGTTGCAGCCCGCTCCCGAGTTGGTTTCCACCACGAAGGCGCCGCTCATCGCGACGAGATAGGTGGCGACCACCGCGACGATCACGGGTCGCTGCACCGAGACAGCCTGCGATGTGGCGACCGGGGTCCGCCGCTCCGCGCCCACCGTGCACGCGACAATCGCGACGTAGACGAGCACTGCGAACAGCAGCAGCGCGTTGGCGAGGTGGATCATCACCACGCCACCCGGAAGGTTGAACTCGACGGCGAGCGCGCCGAGCGCGATCTGGACCACGAAGAGCCCGGCCGCGACGCTGGTGCCGATCAGGATTCTGCGCTGATGCCGGTGCCACACCCATGTGGCCACCGTGAGGACGATCACGAGCAGCGTGCACACCGAGGCGATCCACCGGTGGGTGAACTCGATGAGCGTGTTGATCTGCCACGCCGGCAGCAGCGACCCGTGACAGAGCGGCCACTGGTCCGAGGTTCCGCAGCCGTTGCCGCTTCCCGTGACGCGCACGATCCCGCCCCAGACGATGAGCAGGTACGTGAGCACCGCGGTCGCCACCGCAAGCCGGCGGAACCCTGCGGACGGCCGCGTGATCACCGTCCCACCAGCCTTACGCGGGTGCTCCCGCTGCAGCCTTCTTGCGCGCGATCCGCCTGTCGCGCACGGGACGCAGGCTCATCACCTCGGGCTCCTCGTCGAAGTTCCACGCCGGTGGTGGCGACGATGTCGCCCACTCCAGCGTGTTGCCCTCCCACGGGTCATCCGGCGCCGTTCTCGGCGCGCGCATGCTGATGATGAAGTTGATCATGAAGATCGTCACGGAGATGGCGATGACGAATGCCCCGAAGGTGATCAACGAGTTGATATCACCCCAGCCGCGGTTGTCCAGATAGGTTGCGATCCGGCGCGGCATCCCGAGGATACCGAGCGCGTGCATCGGCATGAACGTCAGGTTGAGTCCGATGAAAATCGTCCAGAAGTGGAGCTTGCCCAGCTTCTCGCTGAGGAATCTCCCGGTGACCTTGGGGAACCAGTAGTAGAAGGCGGCGAAGACGCCCATGACACTGCCGCCGAACAGCACATAGTGGATATGCG
>JBAUTG010000053.1:0-8362 GCA_049582105.1 Candidatus Dormiibacterota bacterium
GGATACCCGGGGACGTACGTCTCCGGAAACACGACCAGCTTCGCGCCACCGGCGGCAGCGCTGCGGAGATGGATCACGGCCGCAGCGAGCGTCGACTCCCGGTCGAGCAGGACCGGCGGCTCCTGGACGATCGCGACCCGCACCTCACCACCTTCGGTTTCCACGCGTCGATCATAGGGATTGCAGCAACGGCCGCCCGTCTGCGAGCTATGCTCGCGGGCGCCGCCGCGAGGCGGTGGAACAGCCAGGGTAGGAGGATCGGTCATGAGCCAGATGCCGGCCGACGCGCCGCTTTCGCCAGACGGTCAGTGGTGGTGGGACGGCGCCCAGTGGCAGCCGGTTCCCGAGCCGCACGCGATCCCCGGGGTGATCGTGCATCACGGTCAGGAACCGAAGGAAATCGAGATGCCGCCCGACGGTGACTTCAACAAGGGTTCCTACCCGGTGGCGTCGTTTGCGGAGGTGCGCTCGGCGCTGACCCTCGCCCTCAATGCGCGGCTCCATGAGCACCAGACCCAGGTCCTCAGTGCGGTGATCGCATTCGACAAAGGCGCGGAGCAGCACATCGCCAATCTGGACGACGGCGAGTCGGACGCCGACTTCGGGCCGGTCGTCGGCGCCCTCTCGACAGCAATGGGACTGATCTTCCCGGAAGCCGAAGCGGCGAAGGTGGCGCTCGAGGTCACCAAGACGATCCTCGAGCTTTCGGCGCAGACGATGGAGGGGTACCAGCGCTACGCCGATACCAGCATCACGGATGCGAAGAAGCGTCTCACGAATTCGCTCGCGGCGATGGTGCAGAGCTACACGGACAACTCCGTCCATGTGTGGGACGCGGCAAAGGGCAAACTCCCGGACCTCGTCGAGGACGTGCTGTCGGATCTCGACGAGAACACCGTGACCACCAACCCGGAGTTCATCGAGGCGGTGTGCGACTACGCGCACATCCCGGCGGCGAAAGGGACGTACGACATCGTGCGCCAGCAACTCGAGTACGACTTCTTCGGCGTGTACGAGCGCGTCCGAGCTGACCTCAACAACTCGAAGATGGGCAGCCAGCACGCGAGCCCCATCGGCTGGGAGCACGACGCGCACGTCGAGGAGCAGCGGCTCTACAAGGAAGACGGCGAGAAGGCGTGGGAGGAGGCTTACAAGGAGTAGGACTATCGATGCAGGGTGACGACGCGGCCCCGGCGACCGTCCGGTTCGAGACCAAGGTCGCACTCGTGCTTCGACCCGACCTCGCACCGTGGCAGAAGGCTCATGACGAGGCAAATCGCGCGGCGGTCAAGGCCGTTCCGCGCGATCAGCTGAACCTCGTCGGTATCGGCGTGTACGGGCCGCGAGGAGCCGTGGACAAGGCCCTAAAGAACGTCCGCCTCGACTCATAGTCGTGGTGGCGTGTCGTCGCACGACGGCTCGTGATCCTCATAATCAGCGCCGTGGTCGTGCCGATCTCCGCGAAGCAGGTCGTGATCGTCCCCGCCAACAGGCGTCGCGGAAAGACCTCACCGCCATCTTCGGCACCAGGACCGACGTGAGCGAGGATCAGGCGACGCTGCTGCGCCGCGACGCTGAATGGGCACAGGCCGCGTCAGAGGGAACTGACATCGAGCGCATCCTGTCGTATTGGACCGAGGATGCCGTCGTGCTGGCGCCGGGCCTCCCCGCCGTCGCCGGCAAGGATGCGCTCCGTAGCTATGTCGAGGCGAGCTTGCGGATGCCAGGATTCAAGATCTCGTGGACCTCGACCGACGTTGTGGTGTCACCTGATGGGCGACTCGCCTACATGTTCGGCGCCAACGCCGTGACGGTGGACCGCCCGGATGGCGTCCCGACGACCAGCACCGGTCGCGCCGTGACGATCTGGCGCCGCGACGCCGACGATGAATGGCGGTGCGCCGTCGACATCTGGAACGCTGAATAGCGAAAGCGTCTGACGAACAAGCAACGCCGTAGCCAGGCAACACGCCAGCAAGTCGGCACCGTTCGCATCATGAGATGGATCCCTTCTGATCAGGCTTCTTGACGCACGCTATCCGGGCTCCCCAAAGTAGCGCGACAAGTCGCTGCAGAAGCAGGAGGTGACCGGGGGGTGCATGTCGATCTCTTCGTAGCCCTGGCTGGGCTCATCGTCGGCTTCGCAGTCGGCCTCACCGGCATGGGGGGTGGCGCCCTCATGACGCCGATCCTCGTGCTCATCTTCGGCATCCACCCTCTTGCCGCCGTCTCCAGCGATCTCGTCGCGTCGCTGATCATGAAACCGGTCGGCGCCGCCGTGCACGTCAGTCGCGGCACCGTGCACTGGGGACTCGCCGTCTGGCTCGCCGTGGCGTCGGTTCCCGCCGCCTTTCTCGGGGTCGTGGCGCTCCGCTCGATCGCCAGCGCATCCCAGGTCGAGGCCATCATCGGCGTCGCCCTCGGTGCCGTCCTGCTGCTCGCTGTCGCCGCACTGGTCCTCAAGACATATATCGACCATCGGCGGGCCGGAGCCCCAGGTGACGACGAACCGCTGCGGGTCAAGAAGCTCCCAACCCTCGCCATTGGCGCCTCGATCGGATTCATCGTTGGGATTACCTCGGTGGGCTCCGGCACGCTGGTGATCGTGCTCCTGCTCTTCCTGTACCCCCGCCTTCGAGGCTCCCAGATGGTGGGCACCGACCTCACGCAGGCGATCCCCATGGTCGGTTCAGCCGCCCTCGCTCACATCCTGTTCGGGGACTTCACATTCGGGCTCACCATCTCGATCCTCATCGGCAGCATCCCGGGGGTCCTCGCGGGTGCCGCGATCTCCTCACATGCGCCCACCGCCTTCCTTCGCGCTGCGCTCGCCGCCGTCCTGCTCGTCTCAGGCCTGAAGCTCGTCAACGTGCCCACCCTCGCGATCGGGATCGTGCTCATGGTGGTCGTGGCCGCTCTCCTCCTGACCTGGGCCGGCGTTCGCGCCAGCGGTCACACGCTGCGCGATATCTCCGGCGACGCTGCGTCGCGATTGACTGCGAAATCCGCTTGACCTCCTCGACGTAGCTCTCGCCTCCACCGACGCTCAGAACGGCACCCTCCCCAGCTTCTCGATCCTCCTGCCCCAGGGCGGGGATACCGGTGCGACGTCGCAGCACAACGGGACGTCGATGGCAGTCGGTGACAACTGGATCGGCGCCGCCGTGAGCGCCGTCGAGAACGGTCCGGACTGGTCATCGACGGCGATCTTCATCACCTGGGACGACTGCGGCTGCTTCTATGACCACGTTCCCCCGCCGGTCTCGACCGAGAGGGGCCGTGTGCCGATGATCATCGTGAGCCCCTACGCGAAGCCCGGATTCACGGATTCCACCAACGCGACCTTCGCGTCCGTGCTCGCGTACACGGAGGCGACGTTCGGCCTTGCGCCACTCGGTCCCAACGATGCCGGCGCGTACGACTACAGCAATGCCTTCGACTACCAGCAGACGCCGATCGCCCCGGTGCCCATGACCCAGCAGACGATCTCACCGGCTGAGTCGCAATACCTGGCGGCGCACCCGCCGGACCCGAATGACCCGACCTGACCGGAGCTGATCAGTCCTAGAACGCCGGCCCAAGATCTCCAAATGCGCTGTTGGCGGAGTTGCCGAGCAGCGGCACTCCGTATGCCTCTTCGATGCCCCGGAGCGTCGCATAGTGGTCGCCGTACGCTTTGTACACACCCTGGGTGTTGGCCGCGATGACGAGCGTGACGATCTTCCCGCCCTTGCCGTACGAACCACCCGACGTGTCGCTGCTGACACTCTCGTCCCAGGTGATGATGACGACGCCGTTGTCCTTGTACCAGTTCGAGGACAGCACGGTCGGAAGGTTCGTGCTCAGCCACTTGTCGCCGTTGGCGACAGTGTTCTTGCCGCACGATCCGCCGCTCGTGTGCATGTCGTGGCAGCTGTTCGGGCTGATCCAGACAAAGTCGGGCGGGGTCGCGCTGTTCAGGTCGGTCGACAGCTGCGACTGCGAGTACGAGACGACGCCGTTGCCTCCCGTGCACAGCGACTTGTAGTCGCTGAAGTAGACGAACGGGTTGTGATCCGACTCGTACAACCCGGTCGTCCCGCCGTTGTAACAGCTTGAGGGCATGGCCTCCATGTACGCCTTCCAGCTGATCTGGCCCGCGTTCAGCTCGTCGACCAGCGTCGGCGCCGTGTAGGGCGGCAGCGTGCCCTGGCTCAGCCCCTGATTCGACCCCGAGATCAGATCGAGATAGTCGTTGGCGCTGACGTGCTGGATGGCGAACCAGTGCGTCGCCGACGTGTACTTCTTGGCGAGACTGTTGATGTACGGAGCGCTGGAGTTGCCGATGATGTAGGTGTTGCCCTGTGCGCTGCTGTACGCCGCGTTCTCGTCGACGATCACCATGATGTGCGGTGCATTCGGGGGCGGCGTCGGAGTCGGCGTCGGCGTGGGGGTTGGGGTCCCGGTTGGCGTTGGAGTCAGCGTCGGAGTCGGGCTCAGGGATGGCGTCGGCGTCGACACGGGACTGGTCTCGAAGGTCGCGATCACCCCGGTCCATGCCACGGATGCGCTGAGCGTCGCGGCGTAGGTCTGCGATCCGGCCGCACCGAGCGACTCCCACGCGGCCTGCTCGCCCATGGCGCTGCCGCTCACCGTTGCCTGCTCCACGCCGGCCGTCGTGTACCCGGGCGTCTGCCCGCTCGGCGTGCCGCTCCCGTTCCAGCCGACGTCCGCGACGGCGATCTCGTTCGCCTGGCTGGTTACGGCCGTCGTACCGGTCGACGCCGCCGTGCCGGTCCCGGCAGCGGTTGCGGTCTGGTCGAGCGGCGTCGCGGACGCGCCGGACAGGTCGAGCACCGTGAACGCGATCGCCGATGCCGCACCCACCGTCACCGTGACGGTGCCGCTCGTGGGGATCGACGCGGCGCCGGGGACATACCAGATCTCAGCATCGGCCTGGGAGCCCGAGGTCACCCCGGCCGCCCTGGTCCAGACCTCGCCGTTGGAGTCCGTCACCCCCGTGACCGCCGGTTTGACGGTCGTGTTGCGGACCCGGATGGTCGCGACGAGGGCATCACCGGCAGTGGTGGCCGCGGTCGGCGATGCAGACAGCGACGTCGCCGCTGCCGCGTTCGACGCCCCGAACGTCTGGGACTCGGTGATCGACGCACTCGCGAGCGCCGGGATCCGCACGAGGAAGCTGCTCTGAATCAACAGGACGAGCATCGCGGCAATCCCCCACGCCGCTGCGCCCATCGCTCGATTGCGTCGCTGTCGAAGGTTCATCGCCCAACCTCCTTGACACGATGCGTGGCCGCATGCTTGCTCTGCGGCAGACCGATCGACACTCTACTCGAGACGGACCCCCTCCGCACCATGCCACCATGGGGCGCCGCGGAGCGCCTCACCGGCAAAGTCGGCCGTCGCAGCGGTGCCGTCAGAGGGCGGCGACAACCCCCACTTCTGGAGGAAGCCCATGCTCGCGTTCCACATCTTCGGCGCGAAGGAGATCGCCATTTACGCGGCCGTTGTCGTGGTCGCCGTCATCGCGATCGTCTGGTTCCTCATGCGACGCCGGAGGACCAACGCCTGAGCCGAATCTGCCGCACCGGTCGGCGATGGCAGACGGCTCGTGGCGAGCCTCGAACTCCCGCACCAGCCGCCCTGTGCTTTAGCCGTTGAACTGCACCGCCGGGAAGTAGAACGGGGCAACACCGGGGGTTCAGCCGACCGTCCAGCATGCATCGCTCGGGCTTGTCCCAGGCGAATCAAGGCGGAAGAAGTCGGATCCCGCCGCGCCACCGTCGGAGTAGTCGGTCGCGGTCGCGGTGTTCCAGAACACCTTGCCCGGGTTGGGGTTCCCGCCCGTGGTGAGCTTCGTCGACACTGCGACGTTAAGCGAGTCGTATAGGCCCCTCAACGCCCTTGAGTCCGAGGGGGCGAGCAGAGTTTCCGTGTCTGTCGTGCTCGCGCTCGCCTCGGCCATGGCTATGGCACCTCGGACTTTCTCGCGGGCGCCACGCGTTATGGTTGTGCCGATGGCTCGGGACGCGGCCTCCAATCTGCCCACGTCGAGTCGTGGCAGTCGGTGGCGACCGGGCGACAAGCTCGCGAGGGAGCGGTGGCGAGAGCGCGTTTCGCGCCATTCACCGTGGTGGCTGGTCGCTGCCGCAGTACTCACAGCCGCCTTGTGGCTGTCGCACATGCCCGCCCTGCTGTTTCACGCGCAGTTGTACGCCGACGACGGAGGCTGGTATCAGGGCGCGTATACGCTCGGGCCGTTGGCCTCCCTGCCCCATCCGGCCGCCGGCTATTTCGTCCTCTTCCAGCGGCTGATCGCCTCCATCTCACTGCTACTCCCGATTATTGCGGTCCCCACTTTCTTCAACGTGGCGGCATTGGGGGTCGAGATAGCCGGGGTCTGCTACCTCCTGTCTCGCCGCATGACATCGGCCATTCCCAGCCTGACGGTTCGGATCTCAATCGCGTTGCTGCTGATCGCACTTCCCAATGCCTACGACACGTCGGGCAACCTGACCAGCACCCAGTGGCACCTCGCATTGCTCGCATTCCTGGTGATGTTCGCCAGCGCTTCGCGCCGAGTGGCCGGCCATATTGTCGACGCCCTGATCATCGTGGTCAGTGGCCTGACCGGGCCTTATTGCATCCTGCTCGAACCCATTGTCGCCTCGCTCTGGCGCCGCAACCGCGGCGACCGTCGGCTCAAATACCTCCTCATCGGGAACTCGGTGTGCGCCGTCGCCCAGTTCCTGGTGATCGTGGATCGTCTGACCACCGAGCGTTCGGCGAGTCCGCTCGCCGCCGGGTTCTATCCCCTGGTCCGCATGATCGGCCGGCAAGTGGCGCTCGGGCTGATCGTTGGCGCTCACGGTCTTGCCGCCATTGCCAGCTCGTTCGTCGCCAACAACACCGCCGCCCTGACCGTGCTCGCGGTCATCCCGTTGGCTGTATGCGCGTGGGCTGCATGGCGTGGGCCAGTGATCCTTCGTGCCTTTTGTTTCTTTGCCTATGCCGTGCTCGGGCTCGCGCTGGTGGCCCCGTCGATTGCCGGGCTGCGATGGCCCAGTCTCGGCAACGCTGCTGATGTCATGAACTTTCATCCAGGAGGGATCCGTTACTTCCTGTACCCCTTGCTCGCCTTCGCAATCTCTCTCGGCTGGCTGGTGGTGACGTACGTGGCCCCCTGGCTGAACCAGGTGAGCCATGAACGAATCAGCTCGGTGGCCACAGCGCAACCAGCGACGTGCCGACTTCTGTTGATCGGCCGCATCGTCAGTCTCGCCGCTGCAACCGCCCTGGTCGGCATGGTGCTCGTCGGGATGCGAGTGGACTGGACCTACCCGCCGTACCTCGAGGAGCACTGGGAGTCACAGGTGCACCGGCTTGAGACAGCGCCGCGGGGGACCGTCGTGGTGATTCCCATCAACCCTCAGGGTTGGACGGTCTCCCTTGTCGCGCGGTGACCGAGCAGCATTCGCGGTAGTGGTCGTGGCGGCGGCGGGGATGCCGTATCCGGTGCGCCTGGGGCGCACCCGGCGGCATCGGATTGGGTAGCGCCGTCCGGTAGGCCGGGGCGAGGTTGCGCCGCCGGCAGTCGTCGAGGAAGTCGGTGACGGCGTTCTCTCAGATATCCAGGGGCGGACGTGCGGCGGGCTCGGCGATACAAAAGTCATTGCACAAGAACTGGGCCCTGGTGAGATTGCATCGTGATGACAAGCTTTGGCAGCTCGTCCATATCAGAGGTTCACGCATCACGAAGTGACGAGACGCGAGAGTATGCGTGCAGTCACTCTGCGTTCTGCCAAGAGGGCGAGCCGCGCGTGCAACCCTTCGGCGTCGGCCGACGCTGTCGCGACATTCGGCGCGCCGAAGGTCGCCTCGATCGGTGGGAGCGTCTCTCTCAGTCCCGACCCCTCACGCGTCTGCGTCCGACCGCAAGGATCAGACCACCGATGACCACCAGGCCAAGGCCGAGGCCAGGGAGCATGGAGGCTGCCCCGGTGGCGGGCACCGTGACTGACGAGACCGTGCACGCACCGGCGGGTGGCGTGATGCGGTTGGAGTCCAACGTCAGCGCGCCGTTTCGAGCCAGGGCGCGTCCTTTGAGGATGTTGGCGCCGGTCACCATGGTGATACTCGTCAGCGCCATCAGGTTACCTTGAAACTGAGTAGCCGATCCGAGCGTGGCGGAGCTGCCCACCTGCCAGTACACCGCGCAGGCCTGGGCGCCATTTCTCAGCAGAACGACCGAGTTGCTCGCGGTGGTGAGCGTGGTCCCGATCCGGAAGATGAACACGCCGTTGCCGCTCAGCGTCAGTGAACCGGTCAACTGTGCCGACGAGCTGAACGTGTAGACGCCGGG
>JBAUTG010000054.1:0-12151 GCA_049582105.1 Candidatus Dormiibacterota bacterium
CGGCGGGGAGCGACGCCGTCACCCTCTTCCTTCTGCCGATCGCGATCGCACGACTGGCGGCGACGGGCTTCCGGCGTGGGTCAACCCCCGCCTATGGGTTGATCGCCGGGCTCCTCATCCAGATCCCGGTGATCCTCACCTCGCACGAGACCCACTGGGCGCCCAACATCCCACTTGACTTTGCGGCGGTGTTCGGCGCGCGGGTCGCGCTCCCCCTTCTTGTGGGCGGTGCGCTCAGCGACCGCCTCTGGGCCGAAGTCGGCTGGGCGGCGCCGGCGCTGGCAGGGGCGATGCTCTGTGGCGGCGTCGTGTGGCTCGCGATGACGCGGCGGATCCGTCCTACCGCCTGGGTGGCGTTGACCTTCGTTGTGGGATCAATCGTCTCTGCCGGTCTTCCCATCATCGGTCGCTATCAGAACGCCATGTTTCCTCACGGAGCGGCGCTCCTGGGAATCCCCGCTCGCTACTGGGGCGTTCCGCTGCTCATGCTCTGGTCGAGCGTCGCCATCGTGGTGACCTCCCACGGCATGCGCACGTGGCTCGGTGCACAACGCCACCGCCTCCTGGTGTGGGCGACGGTGCTGTGGCTCACGAGCATCGTCGCGGCGGACTTCGTCGTCGTCAGCGGCAACACGTTTCGCGACGACGGGTTGCGCTGGAACGAACAACTCGCTGCAGCTGCCACGACATGCCACGTCGAAAAGGTGAATCACGTCGCCTTCAGCGTGCTCTTTCGCAAGTACATCATCGTCGTGCCATGTGATCGCATCACCGGAGGCATGCCGTAGCGTGCTCGGCCGCAGGCTATACTCTCGCGAATCGAGCCAGACGCCACGTGTGATGCATAGCCTGCGCCGGAGGAAGGGTTCGTGAGCTTTGAACAGGATGTGGTCGTCGTCGGTGGCTGCGGTCACGTCGGGCTCCCACTCGGTCTCGCGTTTGCCGCGGCCGGCATGAGCGTGGTCCTGTACGACACAAGCGCCACCGCAGTCGACCTCGTCAATGCCGGCACAATGCCCTTCGCCGAGATCGGGGCGGCAGAGATGATCGCCACCGTGCGAGCATCGGGCCGGCTCCGAGCGACCACGGATCGCGCATCGATCGCCGGGTCCGAGCACGTGATCGTGGTCGTCGGGACCCCGGTCGACCGCTATCTGAGCCCCGACATCGATGCGGTCTCACGGGCAATCGAGCCGCTGACCGATCATCTGGCGAGTGGTCAGCTCGTGGTTCTGCGTAGCACCGTCTACCCCGGCGTGACTCAGCGCGTCGCACGCATCATCGCGCGGCTCGAACGCGACATCGACGTGAGCTTCTGCCCGGAGCGCATCGCCGAGGGCCACGCGCTCAACGAGCTGCACGACCTTCCCCAGATCGTCTCGGGGACCACACCGCGCGGGACGCAACGTGCCACCGCGCTCTTTCGCCATCTGACGCCGGAGATCGTCGAGCTCAGTCCTGCGGAGGCGGAGCTTGCCAAGCTCTTCACGAACACGTGGCGCTACATCAAGTTCGCGATCGCCAATCAGCTCTTCGCGATCGCAAACGACTCGGGACTCGACTATGAGCGCATCCGTCAGGCAGTGATCTATCGCTATCCGCGTGCCGCCGACCTGCCGAGTGCGGGGCTCGCCGCCGGTCCGTGCCTGCTCAAGGACACGATGCAGATCGCCGCGTTCGCCGAGAACCACTTCACACTCGGACAGGCAGCGGTGATGGTGAACGAAGGTCTGCCGCTGTACGTCCTGGGCAAGCTCGAGGCGAAGTTCGACCTGACCGACATGACGGTCGGGATCCTGGGCATGGCGTTCAAGGCGGGCTCGGATGACACGCGGGCAAGCCTCAGCTACAAGCTGAAGCGCCTGCTCATCGGAAGAGGAGCCCGCGTGCTTTGCACCGATCCGTTCGTGACCGGCGACCCCGACCTCGTCCCGCTCGCGCGAGTCCTGGCGGAGGCCGATCTGGTGATCATCGCGGCGCCGCATCATCAATACTCGGACGTGCATACCGAAAAGCCCGTGGTAGATCTGACCAACCTGCTCGGCAACGGGGTCATGGTGTGAAGCCTCGCGTCAGCGTGGTGATCCCGGCATACAACGAAGGGGACGCGGTGGTTCCCTTCCTCGATCGTGTCTTCGAGGCGATCACACTGCCCGCAGAGGTGCTCGTGGTCTACGACTCGCTGGACGACACAACCGTCCCGTTCCTTCGAGCATATGCGGAGCTGGAGCAGCGTTTACGACCTCTGCACAACACCCTCGGCAGAGGCCCGGCCCAAGCGATCCGGTACGGCATCGACCATGCGGCCGCCGATGTCGTGGTCGTGACGATGGCAGACGGCAGTGACGACCCGATGCAGATCGATCAGCTGACCCGTCTCGTCGAGCGCGGTGTCGTGGTCGCATGCGCCTCCCGGTACATGCGCGGAGGGCAGCAGGTGGGCGGTCCCTGGCTCAAGAGCCGGATCTCGCGGCTCGCAGGCTTGTCGCTGAACATGGTGGGACGGGTGGGGACCCACGACGCCACGAACTCCTTCAAGGCCTACTCGCGGACGTTCGTGCAGCGTGTCGGCATCGATTCCGACGCCGGCTTCGAGCTGGGCATCGAGATGGTGGCAAAAGCGCGGCGACTCGGGCTGCCCGTGGCCGAACTCCCAACGATCTGGCTCGACCGTGCCAACGGGATCTCGCACTTCGAGGTGAAGGCCTGGATCCCGCGATACCTGCATTGGTATCTCTACGCACTCGGGCTCACGAGCAGGAAATCCCCGGGCGCCGCACCGCGTCGTGGACGCGATCCTTCATGAGCAGGGTCTTGGTGACCGGCTCGGCGGGTTTCATCGGCGGGTACATCGTCGAGGAGCTGCTTCGACGCGGCCACGACGTCATCGGCCTGGATGACGAGTCGAAGTACGGGCCGGTCACCAGGTCGTACGACAGCAATCCGAGCTACCGCCTCGTTCGTGGCGATGCACGCAATGTCGAGCTCCTCGGCCGTCTGCTCGAGGACTGCGAGCATCTGATCGCCGGTGCGGCGATGATCGGCGGGATCTCGTATTTCCATACGTACGCGTATGACCTGCTCGCGACCAATGAGCGGATCATCGCCGCGACCTGCGATGCAGCGATCCGCGCCCATCGGGACGCGGTGCTGAGCAAGGTGACGTACATCAGCTCGTCGATGGTCTTCGAGTCGACCGAGACGTGGCCATCGTTCGAGGGCCAGGAGCTACAGATCCCGCCGCCAAAGTCGTCGTACGGCTTTCAGAAGCTCGCCGTCGAGTACTTCGCCCACGCCGCGCACCAGCAGCACGGCCTCCCCTTCACCATCGTCCGGCCATTCAACTGCGTCGGGATCGGTGAGAGCCGTGCACTCGGCGACATCGAGATCCTCAGCGGCAACGTCCGGCTCGCCATGAGTCACGTCGTGCCGGACCTCGTCCAGAAGGTGCTTAAAGGCCAGGATCCCCTGCACATCCTCGGCGACGGTTCGCAGGTGCGTCATTACACCTACGGCGGCGACCTGGCCAAGGGCATCGTGACGGCGATGGAGAGTCCCGCGGCAATGAACGATGACTTCAATCTCTCGACCGCCGCATCGACCACCGTCCTCGAGCTCGCCGAGTCGATCTGGCGTCGGATCAAAGGCGATGCCGTCCCGTTCCGCTATGTCAGTGACCCACCCTTCGAACACGACGTGCATCGACGCATCCCCTCAACCGAGAAGTCGCGCCGGGTGCTCGGTTTCGCTGCCACGACCACACTCGACGAGATGCTGGATGAGGTGATCCCCTGGATCGAGCAGGCCATCACCGCGGGCGTGATGTAGGCGAATGCTAGGGCGTCGCCCCGGTGATGTCCCCGCAGAGGATCGTGCCCGGCGGCAGCGTGAGCACGAGCAGTGCTGACGGCGCCACGTCGCTGACCACGACCGCCACGTGCGGGCCGAGACTGGCAAGGATGAACGGGTCGGAGAGCGTGCCTCCATCGGAGAGCTGCGCATCGAGGGTGCCGCTCCCTGACGACAACACCGAGACCCATCCAGCTTGCGCGAACCGCAACGTTGCGGTGGTGGTGGCGATGGTGACGCAGCCGTTCGGAGCGGGTGCTGCTGCACTGCCGTTGAGCGTGACGGTCACCGGCGACGCCGCCGTCACGAGCGGGTCTGGTGCAGCTGCGACCTGAAGTGCGAGCTCGGCGTCGAGCCGGTTCACCGGAGCGATGCTGACGCCGGTCGCCACCCTTCCGTCGCGGACCATGACGCCGAGATCGCGCGTGGTGAGATCGGGGGCCCAGCGTTCGTCTGGATGCGTGCCGATCACCGGTGCGCCGCTCCGGAGCAGCTCGGCACCGGCGAGTACCTGCTGCTCCTCCTGCTGTTTGACGGCTCCCAGCGCGCGCGACTGATCAAAGAGATAGCTGACACCGTGCACGACCGCGAAGGCGGAGAGGGCGACCAGGACAACCTGGTGGAGCAGCGCACGTCGCACCAGTGACGACATGATCACCGCACTGATCGGCAGCAGCAGCGCCGCGCTCACGTAGAGGTAGCGTGATGTCGTCGCAACAGCGGCGCCGCCCGCCGTGCGGTCGATGCCGTCGAACATGAAGAACGCCAGGGCGGCGATTGCGCCGGCAAAGGCCAGGGCAAGCGCCGTGGCATCGCGACGATTGAGCACCATCCAGGCCAGCAACCCGAGGATCGCAACCGCCCCGATACCCACGAAGCCGGTCACCTGATCCACCGTCGCAGTGAGGCCGGCCCACACGAAGTCGGGGATGACGAGCAGGGTCTGGGCATCCACCGTGCTGTCGGCAAGGAGATAGTGGCGTCCGACGGCCAGCAGCCATATGAGGTACACGGCGGCCGGCACAGACGCGGTGATGAACGCCGCGCGCCAGCCGCGGCGGAGCAGCGCGACGAGCGCGAGGAACACCACCATGGTGATCCCGATTGCCGAGCACATGAGTCCGGCCACGGCGAGCAGCCACACCCAGAGGTCGCGCCTGCTGAAAGCTGCATCGGGCCGGTCGGCGAGCATCGCCGCCGCGAACCCCAGGAGCAACGGAGCGATGTAGCCGATCTGGAAGGCCCAGGTCAGGTTCTGGTAGCCGGCCCCGACCAGGAGAAAGACGATCGCGAGCGTCGTGGCGATCCAGCCGTCGGCGCCCAGTCGGAGCATCACCCGCCAGAGCAGGTAGGCGGTGGCGAGGTGGAGCACCAGCAACACGAGCAGGTAGGGAAGGTAGCTGCGGATCCCGACGACCGCGTACAGCGCTCGGTAGATGAGGATCGGAATCGTCGACCAGTGAGCGTTGTGCGGACGGAAGAGATCGAGGGGCTGGCCGCCGAGGCCTCTCGTGGCCAGGAACTCCCAGTCGTCGTAGAAGAACCACTGGCGACGGTCGGCGTAGAGGAGTACCAGCAGGGCGAGCGCCAGCGCCGCGTACAGGCCGACGCGGAAGCCCCGGGTGATCGGTTCCCTGTCCATGTGCACCCCGGAGTGTGACCTGACCGCGTCCGGTCAACGCGATATCCCGCGCGGCGCGGTACTCTCGTCGCGGGTGTGGAGGACCCGTGAAATGGACGCAGCAACAGCATTCCGTCGCGCGAGTGATGGGTACGTGCAACGGGCCCAGCGGATCGGCGCAAATCAGTGGTCGAATCCGACGCCCTGCACTGAATGGGACGTCCGCGCGCTCGTCAACCACGTGACCGGCGAGTACCTGTGGCTCCCGGAATTGATGGCCGGGAAGACGATCGCCGAGGTGGGCTCGCGGTTCGACGGCGATGTTCTCGGAGACGACCCGCTCGGTGTCCTCACGGACGGCTTGGAGAGCGCCCAGGCAGCCATCGCCGGGCCGGATGCGCTGACGCGGACCGTTCACCTGTCGTTCGGCGATGTGCCGGGAGCGGACTACCTCGAGCAGATGGCGATCGATGGCGTGCTGCACGCGTGGGACCTGGCGCGCGCGATCGACGCAGATGAGGTGCTTGACCCGGAGCTCGTCGACTTCGCGTATTCCTACCTGCAGCGACACGCGGAGGAATGGAGGTCTGGCGGGGTCTTCGGTCCTGCGAAGGAGCCCGTCGACGATTCGACCCAGGCGAGGATGCTGGCGCTCTCCGGGAGGTAGTCAGCTCCCGGAAGACCAGGGCGGCAGCTCCTGGAGTGACCAGGTGTTGCCGTCCGGGTCACTGAACGTGACGAAGCTTCCCCACGGTTGCACGTCGACGTCGCTCGCCTGCACGCCACGGCTCAGGAGTTCCTGCCTGGCTGCCTCGGCGTTGGCGACGACCATCTGCACACCCTTCTGCGAGCCCGGCGGCATCTGCGTGATACCGGTTCCCATGACGATGGAACATGCCGAACCGGGAGGAGTCAGCTGCACGAATCGAAGCGTCTCGCTGACCTGGTAATCGTGATCCGCGTTGAACCCAACCTGGTCGACGTAGAAGGCCTTGGCGCGGTCGACGTCGGTCACTGGAATGGCGACGAGTTCGATCTTCATGTCCATGTCTGTAGTCTATCCGTCCACTGAGAAGGAGCCCCGGATGCAAAAGCGATTGGTCACGCGGTACGCGACAAGGTCACCCGCGGCGGCGGACGAGAATCAACGGCGTGTTGAGGGCGTGTTCGCCGAGCTCGACGCGACCAAACCCGACAACGTCAGCTACATCGTTCTCCGACTCGAGGACGGTTCCTTCGTGCACGTGTCATTCCACGATCACACCGACGAAGAGGTGAATCCCATCTCCTCGACCAAAGCCTTCGCGCACTTCCAGGACGGCCACGCCGAGCGACGCGAGGGCGGCGTCGACCAGCAGAAGGCGACCCTCGTGGGCTCCTACATCACGAAGATCGGCTGAGCTTCAGGCGCCGGACCTCTCGGCAACCGCGCGCTCGATCTGCTCGGCATGGTCGTGGCAGTGCGCCGCGTAGATCTCAAGCCAGGTGGTGACGGAGTAGGCGCCGCTGTCGCTGTGCCGTCCGGCGCGATTCCAGTCGTCCTCGTCGAGGCAGGCGAGGATCGACGCAGACGTCGCCCGCGAGGCGCGAACCGCAGAGAGCGACGGCGCAATCGGACGTTCGCGATAGTGCAGACGCCGAGAGAATGCCATCTCGTCGTATCCCTGGATCTCGGCGTACTCCTCGGCGAGCAATTTCCGCAGACGGACGGCGGACGTCAGCTCACTGTCAGCTGTGTGATGCACGACCTCGCGCGGTGACCAGCCACCGTCCTTCGGCAGGTAGTCGAGTTCCGAATCGGACAGACCGCTGACTGCGGCTTCGAGCCGATCGGGACCCTCCTCATAGCGCCGGATCAGTTCGTCTCGCTGCATTGCCTGCTCCCTCCTCCAGTTGCGCTCGACCATGCGATGCCGGTCCGGGCGCTCGAGAGCCTGATCCCGGGGTCCGGGCCTGCGTCGCAACGCTACCGCGAAGTCCTTCGCGCGCGACCTGAGCGGTGCGGGCATCGTGTCGATATCGACCGGCGCCGTTCGTCGTCTGAGTAGGTCCAGCTATCAAGAGGAGAACGGAGATGACCGACACCTACCCACCCGACGCCGCTGCGGCAACCTACCTGCTGACCGTCCGCGGCAAGACCAATGCGCCGACGCTCGATGCGGCGCGAGCAACCCACAACGCGACGGCGGGAGCCCCGCAGAGCGCCGCGGGTGCACGCTCGCTCGGCGACCTTTCGCACAACGTCTTCGCGCCCATCAACAAGGAGCTCGACGGGCAGCTGCTGTTCATCGACCTCTGGAACAGCCTGTCCGGCTTGGGGAACTTCTTCGCCAATCCGCACGTCCAGGAGGCTGCCGGCCAGCTCTTCGAGAGCCGTGATGGCATCGTCTGGTCGCGGCTCGAGGGATTCGGCGCGTTCTCCCTCCCGGTGCCGTCGGGACGCACCACCGGGGCGGTCGGACTCATCCAGGTCTCGGTCACGTCGATCGAGGATGCGGCAAAGGCGTTCACCACGTACGCCGGAACAACCATCAACACCGCGCGCACGTACGGTCAGGTGAGTCACAGCACCTGGGTTCGCGTCCCGAACCCGGGTGAGCCCGCGACCACCGAGATCATCGGGGTGGACACCTGGATGGACGCCGATCGCATGAACGAGTATTACGACCTCTCGCTCGGGTTCGACCATCTCGGTCCGGTCTTCGCGGGCGCGCCGGAGACCTCCGTGTGGCGCACCGCCCCCGGCGAGTGGGTGGAATGGTAAGCCCCGTCTAGTAGCTCGGTGGCGCCCGCCTCCTCGCGAGGCGGGCGTTCGGCGATGATGCGCGAATGACGGTCATCGCATGGATCGCCGCCGCGCTCGGGCTGGTGATCGTGCTCTCCACGCTCATGAGCGTGGTCACCTCCCTCGTGCTGCCGCGACTCGGGTCGTCGAGAATGCAGCTGTACGTCGGACTTGGGATGATCAAGTCGTTCTCGCGGATCTCGCACCGCTTCGAGACATATGAGGCGCGCGACAGGTTTCTCGCGCTGCAGGCGCCTCTGTACCTGATCGTGATCCTGGCGACGTGGCTGACGACACTGCTCATCGGGTTCGCCCTCATGCTCTGGCCGTTCATGCAGACCGGTGGCCTCCTCCATGCGCTCACCGTGAGCGGTTCCTCGGTGTTCACGCTGGGATTCGCCGCACAGCCGGGTGTTGCGCCACGCCTCATCGTGTTCTGCGCCGCAGCCGCCGGTTTGACGATCGTCGCGCTGCAGATCGCGTATCTGCCGGTGCTGTACGGTGCATTCAACCGTCGCGAGGTGCTGGTGACCATGCTCGACAGCCGCGCCGGGTCGCCGGCCTGGGGCCCGGAGCTGCTCGCGCGAAGTGAATTGGTCGATAACGTCCATAACCTCGGGCTCCTCTACCAGCGCTGGGAGGAGTGGGCCGCGGACGTCGCCGAGACACATGCGTCGTACCCGGTGCTGCTCTGGTTCCGGTCCCCGCACCCGTATCGCTCGTGGGTCATCGGACTGCTCGCGGTCATGGACGCGGCTGCGATGCAGCTGTCCACCCAGCCGCTGCACGCGCCGTCGGAGGCCAGGGCTTTTCTTCGGATGGGCTACATGTGCCTGCGCGATCTTGCTCGAGTCGTGGGGCTGGAGTTCGACGCTGATCCCAAGCCCGACGATCCGATCAGCCTCACCGAGGACAACTTTCAGGATGCCCTCGACCACCTTGCCCGAGTGGGGTGGCCGATGGAACGCGATGCCGCGTCGTCATGGATTCACTTCCGCGGTTGGCGTGTGAACTACGAGTCGCTCGCGTACCGCCTCGGCGACGCTGTCAACGCCCCGCCCGCCCTCTGGGCCGGCCCGCGTCGCAACCTCCCGCCGCGCCTGCAACCGCCCGAGCGGCCGCCGCACCGCGAGCCGTCGATCGAGGTGAAACGCCTGCGCAAGCTGACCGCGAAACGCCGGTCCGCACGCGACGCCGAGGTCGAGCACGACCACGTCCACTCGGACGACGCACCCGGGAGTCTCCAGCCGAGCTGAGCCGGCGGAGCCGTCCACCGGCAGCCGCTATCGCGGACTCATCCGAATCGGCCGCCGTGCATCGGACAGAGTTATGGCCACGCGAACACCGGTTGTTACGCGGTTGTCATACGTGTGCGCTGCGTCCACCTAGGATGGGCGTACGAAGCGGTCCGAGCCATCAAGAAGCAGGTCACAACATGATTGGGTGGCGGACAGGCACCTCGCAGCAGCGTGTACCCGAGGGCGGTTTCCCTTCGAGCCGGACGCCCGAGACGGCGATCGGGAACCAGGCGTGTTCGGCGTTGCGTTGCTCATCGATGGCCGGCATGCCGTGCAGTTACGTCGACAGACGCGGCCGGCGCTGCAAGACGGCATGGTGCCCGGCGGATCGCAACGTGGTCGAGGGTCAGATCTACTGCGCGCTCCACGCGCATGCGATGCAGGCGCTCGAGTGGGAGTTCGGCGCGGCCTCCCATCCGGATGTCGACAGCCGCACGGTCCCGATCCTCCAGTGGATCTCCTCGGCCGCGGCTGATGAGGTCATCGCCACCCTCAACGTATACTGCGCGCTGCACGGGGAGATGCTCGTCGCCGAGCCCGTGCGCCGTAAGTTCAACCCGGTCGCGCACAGCCGCGTCTGGGAGAAGCAGTGGAAGACGCTGTCCCCGACCAGTGTGTCGTTGCGCGTGTGCATCAGCTCCGATGAGGCGCGGCCGACCGAGATTCACATCCAGGTCAACGGGCACGACGTCAATGTCGTCCCACCACCCTGGAACCGCGAGCTGTCGACGCCGACGGCGGCGGACCTGCGGTGGCTCGACCAGGAAGTCCTCGCTCCCATCAGCGCAGCGGTTGCACGGTGGATGATGCAGGCTGCGGAGGATGAGGGCCTCGGCTATATCCCGATCGGTGGTGGGGTTCATGTCGCTGACGCCGCACTCGTCGCCGGCGCCGCCGATGGTGTGTCGGGACCCGCTGCGCCAAAGCGGACCGAGGTCGACGAGGCAGCGCTCGATGAGGTGCGGCGCGCGCATTTCCTCTATGGGCTCGAGGAGATCCAGGCCGTCAGCGACCACTCGACCGCAAGCGCATAACAGCCATTTCCGCGGTTCGCGGGCTACGCTCGGGGTGTGACAGCCGAACTGCTCGAAGTGCGCCCGGCGACCGATGTCGAGATCTCGGCGTCGATCCTCGAGGAGTCGGCCGACCGGGGCACGACCCAGGGATATCAGAGCTGGAGACCCGGAAACTTCGCGGGACCGGATGCGCGCGGCATCGCGCGCCTGCGGAGCGACCTCGAGAGCTCGAGCCTGTTCCTCGGATGGATCGGTGATGCCGCGGTCGCCACCTTCTCGCTGCTCGAACAGGACCTGATGTACTGGCCCGATTCTGCCGACGATGCTCTCTACCTGCATCGATTTGCCGTGCGCCGTGCCGCGGCCGGGGCGGGGCGCACGGCAATCGACTGGATGGTGACGGAAGCGCAGCGGCGCGGGCGTGCGTATCTGCGTCTCGATTGCCTCGCCGACAACGCCGGGATCTGTGGGTACTACGAGCGGGCCGGCTTCATCACGGTCGGCGAGGCCGTCCACCCCGACGGGATCCGGCTCCGGCTGTGCGAGATGCGCGTCCCGGGCTGAAGCCGGCAGTCGCCCGAAGCCATCGTTCGTTCGGTGCGGCGAGCCGGTTGCGCGTCGCGATCGCATCGACACCCAGCGCGTGCAGGAGGTCGGCTGCCGGGGTCGGGCCTCTCCCTCTGGGTGTTCTTCGAACGCCTCAGATCCATGGTCGCCAGCATCTCTCGAATGCTCGCACGAACGGCTGCTGCCGTCTGTGGGTTCATCAAAGGGCGCAAGGCCAAGGGCGCAGCCTTCTCCATGGGCGCCAGCGTACCGATGTACGGCGACATATCCCGGGTGGTGCGACGGACCGTCGCACGGCACAGGACGAATCGTGCTCCTGACGCGGCCCCCTCACGGGCGTGACGGGGCTTCTCCTGCTCGGCCGATGATCGTCTCGATCACCTCGGTCTTCGCGTCGGCGTACTCCTGGACGTAGTTCCAACGGCGTGCGGCAAGCTCCTGCTTCGTCCGTTCATACAGCCCACGGTCCGCGGCGTCGCTGCGCAGATGGTCGCGGAAGCCGAGCATCCGTCCGATCTCGGTGCATCCCGCTGAGAACACATGCAGATTGATGTTCGCGCCCGGACCCTTGAAGAGCCGGTGCTCGAACCAGTCCGGCTCGCGGATCCGGAGCGTATAGCCCTCCTGCTCCATCGACGGCACGTACGACGCCTCGGCCGACGAGTCGGCGACCACGAGCAGCATGTCGATGATCGGCTTGGCCGCCAGCCCCGGGATCGAGGTCGAGCCGACGTGCTCGACGCGAAGTGCGCGTTCCCCGAGCGTGGTGCGCACGTGCTCCGCCTCGCGTTCGTACTGCGAAGGCCAGGTCGGGTCGTACACCACCAACTCGATCAGTCCGGCAAGCCGCTCCGGCTCGCCGATCGTCGCGGCGCGGATGCGCTGTTTAGCCGCCGTCTGCTCGTCGCGCGACTCGGCAGCCATCAGAACTTGAAGTTGTCGGCCCAGACCTGCAGCAGCGACTCGTCACCGGAAACGGTCAACTCCTCGGTGCCCCGCCGGTTCATCGACCAGA
>JBAUTG010000055.1:0-18920 GCA_049582105.1 Candidatus Dormiibacterota bacterium
GTAGACGTACTGATGCTCGCTGCGCGGGGACAGGCCGCGCGCCCGGCAGTTGGCGAGGAAGTCGTCGGCGAGGAGCGTCAGCGCGGACGTCGGGCTGGTCTTGAGGACGCGTACGGCCATGGTGGCAACCCTTTCATGAAGCAATCTGATGGATGAGATGGTGATCGACTGAGCCGGCAAACCCACTGCTCAGGAGCGACTAATCGGGTGCTGTTTTGGACACTTATCCACAGCCCAAAACCACCCGAAAACACCCGAATTGAATTCAAAATTCGGGTTGGCTGGGGAGGGAGGATTCGAACCTCCGATTGGCTGATCCAGAATCAGCTGCCTTACCACTTGGCCACTCCCCAGCGGAGATCGTCGAGTGTACCCGACGCTCAACTCGACCCCTGTTTGCCGTCTCGGCAGGCGGCATATACTGGGCGGTGATGGACTTGCTCGAGTTGCTCCGCTTTCAGGCACGGAGATATCGCTGCTCGGCATGTGGCGAGAACATGGCCGACTGCGGGATCAACGTCCTCGCCCAGCAGGGCAACCGCGCCCTGGTCCGCGTCACCTGCGCGTCCTGCAACGACGAGAACCTCCTCCAGATCATCTTCCAGACCGAGGCCGAGGAGAAGGCGACGCCGGCCATCGATGAGGGCGTCCCGGACGTCGTCGACCCCATCACCGGGGACGAGATGCTCGAGCTCCACACGCTCCTCTCCTCGCACGAAGGCGCCCTCACCGAGCTGCTCGTCAAGCACTGACGGCGGCGACCCCGACCCGGGGTCGTGCGACACTTCCCCGCCGTATGGCGAGCCTCGATCCGGGACAGGACATGGTCTTCGACCGCCTCTACGGGCTTGAGTTCGGTGAGACCACCGCCGACCACATGACCGCGACATGCCCGGTCACGCCGAAGGTCCTGCAACCGTTCGGCATCGTCCATGGCGGTGTCTTCTGCGCCATGGCCGAGACGACCGCCTCAGTCGGCACCTACCTCGGCGTGCATGAGGCCGGGAACATCTCCGTCGGGATGTCCAACAACATGAGCTTCCTGCGCCCGATCACGGCCGGCACCATCCACGCCGACGCGAAGCCGCGTCACCGCGGACGGACGACCTGGATCTGGGACGTCGAGATCACCAACGACGACGGCGCCCTCTGCGCCGTCGGCCGGATCACGATCGCGGTTCGGCCCCGGCCGTAACCTCCTGACGCGCGGCCACCCGCCTGGCGATCTCGGCCCCGCCCGCAGCCCCGGCTGCGCTGACCCCGCGGAGCACCACCTTCTGCCAGATGGGCGTCTTATCGCCGCCCTTCTTGATCTCCGTGCGGATCTTCTCGAGCTCGGCCGCGAGATCCTCGAGCGTGGTCGGAGCCACCGCTTCCTCAGGCTTGTTCCGGCGGAGCTTCGACCGCACGATCACGATGGTCCCGACGAGCACGATCGCACCGCCGGCGATTGCCGCGTAGCGCGGTCCGTCGCGGCGAAGACGCGCCTTCCAATCCAGTTCAGCGCGCACACGCTGCTCGAGCTTGCCGGCGCTCTGCTCGAGCGCCTGCTTGGTCAGCTCCCTTTGACGCTGCGCTTCGTCAGATCCCGGAGCCACTCGGCATCCTCCTTCAACGTGCTTTCGATCTGCGTCCGTCCCCGCTTGATTGCCTTCCGTGCCTTGCGCTGCCCTATATAGATGAGCACGAGCGCGAGGATCAGGAAAACCCCGCCAAGCGCGAGCCAGCGCACCCATTCCGCGCCGAGGATCCCGAGACCCGACGGAAGCGCACCCAGTGCCTCGATCACCCCGATCAGAACGAACGTTGCGGCGACGATGACCATCGCGACCGCGATCGCCAGCTGGATGACCGCGCGCTTCAGCTCGGCGCCGACGACGGCGAGCTCGGCGCGACCCAGTCGGATGGCGTCCTCGATCACCTGGCGCGCAAGCGCGATCGGGTCGGTGCTGTCAGGCGCGTCGCCGGCCACATAACCTCCAGGCGTGGGAAAGCGCGGCTCGTGCCCGGACTCTCACCCACAATTCGGCAGGTCTGCATGATACTTGCGCGTACCACGCCGGGCGTAACCCCAGCCGGGTCCGCGCCGTTGGAGACTGTAGATGGCAGAAATCTCCCCTGCTCGACGACTGCCCCGGAACCAGCCCGACGGCTCGGCCGACCTGGCGGTGCGTCGTCGTTATCTCCGCCGCCAGCGGATCGCGATGGGGCGCGTCTGGATCGCCATCTGGATCGCCTTCTTCGCGATCGTTGGCTGGCTTTTCATTGCGGGATTCGCCGGCTTCAATCACTGACCCGGCCTTTCAGGGGGATCGGAGCGGCGGCGCTCCTCGCGGGCTATCCGATCAGCTCGCGCAGATCCTGCAATTGATTGGCGATCCACCGAGTGATGTCGTTCGTCATCACCGTCTCCCGGATCTTCCTCAGCCGTACCTGCCGCTGGGGCACATCCATCATCAGTCCGAAGTACAGCGCCTCCGCCGTCTCCTCGATGTCGAACGGATTGACCGTGATCGCGTAGTCCCCGAGCTCCTCGTGTGATCCGGCGTTCTCGCTGAGCACGAGCACACCGTCGCGCTTGTTGACGAGCGGACCCTCCTTCGCCACGAGGTTCATCCCGTCGTAGATGGGATTGACGAGCAGCACGTCGAAGTTGCGATAGCCGGCGATTGCGCGCTCCATGTTGTCGTCGATCTCCACGCGAATCGGCGTCCATCCCCCGCGACTGAATTCGCGGTTGATGCGCGCAGCAACACGGAGCACGTGGCCGAGGTAGGCACGGTAGTCATCGATGTCCTGCCGGCTCGGTTGCAGGAACGCCCAGAAAAGCACGTCACCGAGGAGTTCCGGGTGCGCGGCGAGCAGGCGCTCGTATGCGAGAAAGCCACGCACGATGTTCTTGGAGAGATCCGTCCGATCGACACGCAGGATGAGGTGCTTCGGCCGCCACTGCTCGATCTGCTCCTCCTCGGCGTAGACGGCGGGCCGTTCGCTGTGCTCGAGGAAGGTCTTCGGGTCGATGCTGATCGGGTAGTTGCGCACCCATACCGCGCGTCCTTCGAAGAACACTGTGCGCTCGCGATGGTCGACGGTGAAGCCGAGGTTCTGCTCGCACGTCAGCAGGAAGTTGCGCACGTCGCGCAGCGTCTGGAATCCGATGATGTCGGCGCCGAGCAGGCCGCGCACGATTGCATCGCGAATGTGCTTCGGGAGAATCGTCCAGTACTGCGGCGTCGGCCACGGGATGTGCACGAAGTGCTGGATGCGCACGTCCTCGCGCTGCTCGCGGATCATGCCCGCAACGAGGTAGAGCTGGTAGTCCTGAATGAAGACGAGCGCCGGCTTTGTGGAGCGGTCCGCCTCTGCGACGACACGGTCCGCGACCAGCTGGTTCACCGTCACGTAGCCGTCGGTCCACGCGTTCTTGATGGTCTCGTCGACGACCGGCTCGCGTGCCAGGTCCCAGAGATAGTGCTGGATGAACCACAGGAGCGGGTTGCTGATGACGTTGTAGTAGAGGTCGTACGCGGTCGCCTCGGGTTCGACGAAGGCGACCTTGACCTTCATGCCGTCGTCGGTCGTGAGCTCTGCCGGATCGCCGAGCGACGCGAGCGTGCGGTCCGACTGATCGCGGGCCAGAGCGACCCAGACGGCATCGGTCGCCGCAGCAAGGGACGTCATCGCGGTGACGAGGCCGCCCGCGCCTTTGACGAGCCGTTCGGGCGTGTTGCGATACGGATCCGCCGCATGGAGCACCAGGGGCGCTCGATTGGCAACGATGATCGGCTGGACACCGCTCAGAATCCGCCGTGTGTACGGCTCGATCGCCGACAAGGCCGTGGCTCCTTCACAGACCGAGCGGGGCCGGCCCGCCAGAGCCATGGTAGTTGGGCCGGTCCGGATGGTGTGTCGGCCACAATCCATCCCAATGCCGCACGCCATGGACGAATACCGTGTCGACACCCCGCGGTTGGCGCTCTCGGTCCGAGACCACGCCGGCGGCGAGCCGTCGCTGCTGGCGCTGCACGGCCTGGCGAGCAACGCGCGCTGGTGGGACCTCGTTGCGGATCACCTCGCGCCCGCCCATCGTGTGATCGCGGTCGACCTCCCGGGGCACGGCCTGAGCGATCGCCCCGACACCGGCTACGACTTCGACACGGTCTCAGCAGACCTCGAGGGCCTGATGGCGGCGCTCCGCCACCCGGGGCCGGTCGTCGTCGTCGGACACAGCTGGGGCGCGACCATGGCGCTGTCCTTCGCCGCGGACCATCCCGAGCTCACCCTCGGGGCCATCTGCATCGACGGTGGGGCAGGCGACCTCAAGGCGCACTTCGGCCCAAACTGGGCGGTGGCCGAACGGACCATGCGGCCGCCCGCGCTGGCCGGGATCACCCAGGAGATGATCCGCGCCTGGATGGACTCGTCCCCGCTCCGCGATGGATCGGATCCGGAGACCGCCGCGGCGATCCTCGGCGGCAACTTCGAGGACGATGGCTCGGGTAACGGCACGCTGCGGCCCCGGCTCACGCTTGAGCACCACATGCAGATCGCCCACCACCTCTTCGACGCCAACGGCTACGAGCTGATGACCAGGGTGCAGGCACCGATGCTGTTCATCCCGGCGGGCCATCCGGGCGCAGAGGATTCGCCGAAGGTGCGATCGGTTGCGCACGCGCGCGCCGTGCTCGGAGACCGGGCGCGAGTCGTTTGGATCGACGGGGTGCACGACCTTCCGGTGCAGCGACCGGTCGAGGTCGCGGCGGTGATCACGCGCTTCCTGGCCACGCTCGGCGCGGCTCAGCCCAGCAGCACGTCCCAGAAGTAGCGCTCGCCGCGGGGCACGCCCTGGTCGACGTGGATGTGCTTGGCCTGCGTGTACTCGAGGAGCCCCTCGCGCCCATGCTCCCGGCCGATGCCGCTCTGCTTGTAGCCACCAAACGGCGCGAGCGGGTTGAGCAGGTGCCAGTCGTTGATCCACACGGTCCCGGTGCGCAGCTGCTTCGCGATCTCGATCGCTGCTCGCGTGTCGCGCGACCACACGCCACCGGCAAGGCCGTAGATCGTCCGGTTCGCGCGGCTGATGACCTCCCCGAGCTCGCTCCAGCGCTGCACCCCGAGCACCGGGCCGAAGATCTCCTCGGTGCCGGCGTGCGAGTCCGGCGAGACGTCGGTGAGCACCGTCGGCTGCACGAAGAATCCGCGGTCGCCGGCGCTGGTCGCACGACCGCCGCCGAATGCGATTGCCGCCCCATCCGCCTTCGCGCGCTGCACCGCCGACAGGATCATGTCGTACTGCACCTTGTCGATCACCGGACCGACCTGGGTCTCGAAGTCGGACGCGTCACCGACCCGGAGCGAGGCGGCCCCGTCCACGAGCCGGTCGACGAAGGTGTCGTAGATGTCGTCATGCACGAAGAGGCGCGTGCCTGATTCGCACATCTGCCCCTGATGGAAGAAGGTGCCGAAGAGGGCGCCGTCGACCGCGATATCCAGGTCTGCATCGGGGCACACGATGTTCGCCGACTTGCCGCCGAGCTCGAGGGTCACCTTCTTGATGGTCGGCGCCGCGCCGGCGAGGATGCGACGACCCGTTGCCGTGGAGCCGGTGAACGCGACCTTGTCGACCTCGGGGTTCTCCACGAGCTCGATGCCCGGGTCGGCGCTGTCGCCCGTGATGACGTTGAGCACGCCCCTGGGCAACAGCCCAGTCTCGTCGATGGCGCGGGCGACGGCGAGAGCCGTCAGCGGCGTCTGCGGCGCCGGCTTGAGCACGACCGAGTTCCCCATGGCGAGCGCCGGCGCGATCTTCCACATGGCGAAGATGAGCGGATAGTTCCACGGGATGATCCCCGCGCAGACGCCGATGGGCTCGCGCTGCACGAAGTTCCAGGACACGTATGGCGAATCGATCCAGGGCAGTGGCTCGTACCAGGGGATGCCAAGTGCCTGCTCCGCGAGGCTGCGGAACCACTCAATGGCCAGCGGGACGTCGACGACCTCCGTCTTCCGAAGCACGGCGCCTGCGTTCTGAGCCTCGAGCAGCCCCCATCCGTCCGACGCCTCCCGGAGGTGCTCGACGATCTGGAACATGATCTGGGAGCGCTGCAGCTGCGATTTGAGACGCCACTCGCCGGCCTCGAAGGAGCGGCGTGCTGCGTCGACCGCGCGCTTCGCGTCAGCCCTGGAGCTCGCCGGCGCCGTCGCCATCACCTCTTCGGTGGAGGGATTGATGACGTCGTAGCTGCGACCGTCCTCGGCGCCCGTCCACTCACCGTCGATGTACTGCTGGTACGTCGCCACGTCGGGCTCGACGATCGTTGCCACTGGGTACCTCCACCGCTGCACCGTTTGTTGACGCCGATGTCGATTATGGAACGGGGAGCGGCGCATCCTCCTCGGGGAGGCGCTCGTAGGGTCGGACCGAACCCGAGCTTGGTCGAGCGCTCCGATGCCCCGGATGAGGCGCACACTCGCGTCTGTCCTTGCGGTCGCGTCGGTTCCGGTCGGGGTTGCGGTCGGCCTGCGGATGGCCCTCTTGACGCGAGTTCCTCCCTGTCCGGTCAGGGGTTTGGGAACCGCCGCCCTGTGTGCCGCACGGCCCGTATTCGATACGGAGCTGTGCGTCGCGTGTGGCGGAGCCGCAACCGCCCTCCTGCTCCTGGCATCCATCGCCGCTCGCCGCCCGGCTTCGGGGGTCGCGATCTTTGACCTGGCCGCCGCGGAGACCGGCCTCCTCATCGGGCTCTGGACATCGACATTCGTACTCGTGGCGCCATCCTGCGGGCCAGGGCTCCTGTGCATCGCGGTGCTCGCGCGCTTTCCTGCCTGGCTCAGCGCTCTCATCGGCGCAGCCGCGATGGCGCTCATCCTGGTGATTGGCGCCATGAATCCGGATGTGCGCCGGGCGAATCTGAACGCCGCACGGAACGTGCTGAACTGGCTCTTCAGGGACCTGTCGCAGTTCGTCGCGCCGAACGGGCCTGGGGCAGACGCCGGGTAGCGGCCCTGTCGACGCCCTCCTGACGTTCACCGATCGTCGGCCTGGCGACCGTCACTTTGCGTTGTTTGTCCGCTCCGGGGGAGGCGCACTACTCCTACGATGCTGTCATTCTGCGGACGCATACAACGGAGTGGCGCGATGGACCAGATCGAGTTCGCCGACGGCTTCGACCGGCCCGACCAGATCGCCTTCGGGCTCGGCGCCGGCCAGCTGGCGGTGGTCATGGTCGGGGCGCTCGCCGCATATGCGCTGCTCCGTTCGCCGCTCTCTCCCGCGCTGGCCGATCCGTTGGCGGTCGTCGTCGGGGCGATCGCCGCAGCACTCGGCTGGATCCGGTGTGCGGGGCGACCCGCGTTGGACTGGGCGGTCTTCTCGGGCATGTACCTCGCGCGCCTGCGACACGGGACATTGCGGTGCGATCTCGCGACCACGGACATGACGTCTCAGACGAACCCAGCCGAGCAGTCGCCCGTCGAGGAGCCGGCGGAGGCGCCGATCATCGAGCTCTTCGGCGCACGCCGGCCGGCGCCGCACGCAGCACCCGCACGGGTGCTTCTCGCCCACCCTGACCGGCGCGACGGTCCACGCCGGGTCACCTTCTTCTCGCTCCGTGGCGGCACCGGTCGCAGCACCCTCGCCACCGAGCTCGCCTGTCTGCTCGCTGCGAGCACCGGCGAAGGAGAGGCCGCGCCGAAGGTCGCGCTCGTCGACCTCGACCTGCGCAGTCCGACGGTCGGCATCCGTCTCGGCACGCCTGAAAAGACGCTGCTCGACTTCGCGCTCGCGCCGCCCGAGGATCGCACCGTCGCTGACTTCATGATCACGCACACGTCAGGCGCGCGCGTTCTGCTCGGGCCGCAGCGCGCGGTGAATCCGGAGTGGCCGATCACCCCCGCGCTCCTCCGCGAGGTGTTGCGTGAGCTCGATATGGAGGCGTTCGACCTTGTCGTCGTCGACATCTCGCCGGAGCTTTCGCCGCTGAACATCGCGGTGCTGGGCGCCTGCGATGACGTCTTCATCGTGGTGGTCCCGACCGCCGGCGGTGTGCAGGACGCATATCGGAGCACGGAGGCGCTGCGGCGCCTCGGCCTGCGCCATCAGTTGCGGTACGTCGTGAATCGTTCGCGCCCAGGCACTGATCTGTCCGAACCCATGGCCGACCTCGGCGGCCAGGTGGTCGGCGACATCCCCGACGACGACTCTGTTGTCGCCGCCGAGAATGCGCACCGCCTCGTCAGCCTCGACGAATCGGGTCCAGCGGCAATCGCGCTTCGCCGCCTCGCTCGACGCATTGGCAGCGAGCTGCCGGTCGCATGGCACGCCTGAAGACATTCGCGTGGGACAACCCCGCGCCGGCGCCGGTCGTCATCAGAGGCAACCGCTGCGAGCATCGCGGTCAGTTGTCGGCTGTGCTCACGACGAGCGAGCTCGACATCAATGCGCTCGATCCAGCGCGTCGTTCAGCCGCGGCAGCCGCGTTCGCCCGTGCCTGTCACACGCTGCAGAGCCCGATGCAGCTCGTGGTTCGCGTCCGCCGGCTCCAGGACCCGCCCTCGGGACCAGTGCCGCCGCAGCATGACGAGTTCGCCACGGCGATGGACCGGTACTGGAGGGAACAGATCTGGGCCGAACATCGCTACACGCGTCGGGTCTTTGTGGCGCTCTCCGGACGCACACCCGCGGCGCTCGATGTTGCCTGTGCACACGCGGTGGACCGCCTGACGGCGGTCGGTGTCCGTGCCGTCCGGCTCGCCGATGCGGCGTTGCGCAGCGCCGTTGCCGCCGATCTTGACGAAAACGAGGGCGGGTGGTGGCGTGAGCAACCTCGACACGTGGACGTTGGCGGGTGGCCGTATCGAGGCTTCGCGGTGCGACGGCTGCCGGGACACCCGGTCGGCCCCGGCTGGCTGGCTCCACTCTTGAGCGTTCGGGCGGAGTGTGACATCGCAATCCACCTGGCGCCGGCGCCACTTGGGGAAGCACTCGGCCGTCTGAACCGGCGGTTGCGCGACTTCTCCGCGCACCGAATGCTCGAATTCGAACGCGGCGCGCTCGGCGACGTCCATGTCGACATCGGGCTCGACTCCGCGACGGCGTTGCGCGACCGCCTCGCGCGCAACCTCGGGCGCCCACTCCACCTCTCTGTGATCGCCGCCGTCCGCGGCTTCTCACAGGAGAACCTGGAGCTGCAGGCTGATGCGCTGCGGCTCGCCTTCGCCTCAGCACTCATCGGCGCGGAGATGACCCACTTCCGTCACATGGAGGCGTTCATGAGCACGCAGCTCCTCTGCTTCAACGCCCTGCAGGAAGGCAAGCTGGTCGATTCCGCCGCGGCCGCGACGTGCATTCCATGGATCGAGGTCGGGTGCTCCGACGTTCGTGGTTACCGCCTCGGTGCCGCGATTCCCTCGGGTCTGCCCGTCTCCATCGCACCCTTTGACACCGAACGCCACCCCAATCCGAACATCGCCGTCTTCGCCGCATCGGGCCACGGCAAGAGCTTCGCGATCGGCGCGATCGTGCTCGAGGCGGCGGTCGCCGGCGTGAATTCGGTGATCATCGACCCCGAGGGCGAGTACCGCCGAGTCGTCAGGGCACTCGGCGGACGGTATCTCGAGCTGGCGCCCGGGACCGACGCAGCGGTCAACGTCTTCGAAGGCGTCGACGACGACCCGGAAGAAACGGTCGCCGCCGTCGTGAGCCTCGTGACAGTGCTCTGCGGCGACCGCCTCGGTAATGTCGAGCGCGCCGTTGTCGATGGGGCGGCCCGCCACGCCATCCAACGTGCGCATGCCGAACACCGCGTCCCACTGCTCGAGGATTGCCTCCCCACGCTCGACGAGGAAGCACGCCCGGTGGCGACTGTGGTCCGCCGCTTCTGCACCGGCGGGCTCGGTGCGCTCTTCAACCGACCCACGTCCCTCGTCATGGACTCGGGCGTCTGCGCGATCTCGCTGCGAGACATGCCTCCGGAGCACGTCGCCGCCGCGACGCTCATCGTCGCCCGCTGGTTGTGGGAACTGATCCGCACGGATCAACGGCGCCGGCACATCGTCTTCGATGAGGTCGGCGCGCTCTGCGTGCACCGCCCTTTGCGCGAGCTGCTCGTGCAGCTGGCACGACGGTGCCGCAAATACAACGCATCACTCGTCGTCGCGACCCAGAACGCGCAGGACCTGCTCGGCAGCGACGAGGGGAGCGTGATCGCGACGAATTGCGCGGTCGTCCTCCTTGGCGGGCACCGAGCCGCGGAAACGGCCCGGATGGAGCAGGCGTTCGGACTCACGGAGGCCCAGCGGAGCTTCCTCGAAACGGCATCTCGGGGCGAGTTCCTGCTGATCGCGGGGGATCGCCGCGTCATGATGCGAATCGAGGTTCCGATCCTCCACCGGGACATCCTCACGGGTGCAACAGAGCTGCTGGAACCCCTTGACTCCCGGACCACTGACTCGCAAGATATGGGGGCTCCCGACCGGCTGGGGCCCAACATGTGGGATCATTAGGGTGATCTCAGTACGCGGAGATTGGGCCTCAAGCCAGCCAGGGCGCAGTCCTGCACACGTCTCCGCACAATGAAGCGCCCACCCGCTAGAAGAGGAAAGATTCGTGGATCGCTCCGCCTCCAAACTCCCGCCTGACGACGCTCACCACATCCCGATGGAGCCGCCGACCGGCCGGAGAGCTCCTCGGCGAAGTGGGTCGGAACACGCCCGCACGAGCACGAAAGTCGAGATCGAGAGCGGCGGGATCCAGGTCGAGCGCAAGTTCACCCGCGAAGGCGTGCATCCCTTCGACGAGGTGACGTGGGAGCGGCGCACCGCTGCCATCGGCAATGAGAAGGGCGAGACGGTCTTCGAGCAGCAGGACTGCGAGATACCGACGTTCTGGTCACAGATGGCCACAAACGTCGTGGTGAGCAAGTACTTCCGCGGGAAGCTCGGGACACCGGGTCGCGAGAACAGCGTCAAGCAGATGATCTCGCGCGTCGCCGACACCATCGCAAAGTGGGGCCGAGAGGGAGGCTACTTCGCGACGGAGACCGACGCCCAGGCGTTCCAGGACGAGCTCACCCACCTGTTGCTGCATCAGAAGATGAGCTTCAACAGCCCGGTCTGGTTCAACCTCGGGGTGGTCACGAGCAAGCCTCAGATCTCCGCGTGTCAGCCCTATGACGCGCGAGTGGCCACACCCAAGGGATTGATTCCCATCGGCGAGCTCGTGGAGCGCAATGCGGTCGGCGAGGAAGTATTCGACCGGGGCGGTGTGACGCGTGTCGTGGCGACCAAGGCGAACGGCCGTAAAGAGGTCTTCAGGCTCACCGTCGGATCCGGCGTCACCGTCGACGCGACGGCAGACCACGTCATCCTCGTCGCGGACGACAGACGAGGTAATAGGACGTCGTGGAAGCGCGTTGCTGACGTCAGGACCGGGGACCGCCTCGTCCTCGACGCCAGTAGGACCGTGATGCGTCCAGCCGCGGTGTCCGTGATGGAACTCGCCGGACTTGGTGCGCCTCGTGACTATGCGGGGCGCGGACGGCGTTTCCAGCAGCAAGGAGACGTCGAAAGCTGGGTCGAAACGGCGGCCACCGAGCCGAACGCCATTGCCACGGCGGAAGCATCTCTCGCCGGCTGGCTCCAGGGCGATGGGTACGTTGGCATCCCCGCGGGTTGCAGCTCGCTGGTTATCGAGCTGCAACCTGCCGACGCAGAGGAGTTGGCGGATGTCGAACGCCTCCTGGATGTGGTGTTTCCTGGCGTGCATCGGAACGTCACTCGCTCGGACGTCGAGCTGGATCGTGGGTGCTACCGGGTAAGGCTTTCAGGCGAGGTCCTCGTTCCATTTGTCAACAAGTGGGAGTTGATCACTCGCGGGGCTGAGATGCAGGTTCCAAGCCGGCTGTGGCGTGCATCCACGGACGAGGTGGCCGGATACATTCGTAGCCTCTTCCAGGCGGACGGCTACGTGAGCATCCAGGCCGTCACCGCTGCCCGGCGCTGGCCGCGGGCAGCCGTCGGCCTTGGGACCGTTTCGTACTCCCTCGCAGCTGGCATTCAGCAGCTGCTGCTCAGCCTCGGCGTGCAATCGACGGTGAGGTCCGAGCCGCCGCGCGGCGTTCGACAGGCCTTCCATACGGTGACGATCGGCACGCAACCGGACCGGCTGCTGTTTGCCGAGCTGGTCGGATTCCCATGCCCTCGCAAGGCAGCACTGCTCCGCGCTTCGCTCGAGATCGGTGTGGATAACACCACACCACGGCATCAGGTCCGCTTCCCCCGCGTCGAGATGATCGAAACGCGCGGTGTCATGGACGTATATGACATCCAGACTGAGAGCGGCAACTACCTGAGCAACCACATCGTCGTCCACAACTGCTTCATCAACAGTGTCGAGGACACCATGGAGTCGATCCTCACGCTCGCGAAGACCGAGGGCATGCTCTTCAAGTACGGGAGCGGCACCGGGACCAACCTCTCGCCGATCCGCTCGGCGACCGAGTCCCTCGCGGGCGGTGGCACCGCGAGCGGTCCCGTCTCCTTCATGAAGGGGTTCGACGCCTTCGCGGGCGTCATCAAGAGCGGAGGGACCACTCGGCGAGCCGCGAAGATGGTCATCCTCAACGTCGACCACCCGGATATCGAGGACTTCATCACCTGCAAGGTGAGCGAGGAGCGCAAGGCGTGGACGCTCATCGAGGGCGGCTACGACAGCTCCTTCACTGGTGAGGCGTACGCGTCGGTCTTCTTCCAGAACAGCAACAACTCCGTGCGGGTGACCGACGAGTTCATGCGCGCCGTGCAGGACGATCGCGACTGGCACCTGCGCGCGGTGACCGACTCGAACCGCATTCTCAAGACGGTCAAGGCGCGCTCGCTGATGAAGCTCATCGCCGAGTCCGCGTGGCAGTGCGGCGACCCGGGCATGCAGTACGACACGACGATCAACGACTGGCACACGTGCGCGGCGACGGGACGCATCAACGCGAGCAACCCGTGCAGCGAGTACATGTTCCTCGACGACACCAGCTGCAACCTCGCGTCGCTCAACCTCACGCGATTCCTCAACGACGATGGCTCGATCGACATCGAGTCCTACAAGCACGCGATCCACATCACGATCACCGCGCAGGAGATCCTGGTGAGCAACGCGTCCTACCCGACCGAGAAGATCGCGAAGAACAGCGAGGACTTCCGCCCGCTCGGCCTCGGCTACGCGAATCTCGGCGCGCTCCTCATGGCGCGTGGCGTTCCGTACGACTCACCGCAGGGCCGCGACCTCGCCGCCTGCCTCACCTCGATCCTCACCGGCGAGGCGTACGCGCAATCCGCGCGCATCGCACGCGAGGTCGGCGCCTTCAACGGCTATGCGGTCAACCGCCAGCCGATGCTCCGCGTCGTCGGCAAGCATCGCGAAGCCGCGTACAACATCCCGACCGACAACATCGAAGCCGATCTCATCGGTGCCGCGCGTCACGCGTGGGACGAGGCGCACGAGCTCGGCGCCCGCCACGGGTACCGGAACTCGCAAGCGACCGTGCTCGCGCCGACCGGGACGATCAGCTTCATGCTCGACTGCGACACGACCGGCGTCGAGCCGGACATCGCGCTCGTCAAGTACAAGAAGCTTGTCGGCGGCGGGATGCTGAAGATGGTCAACGGAACCGTCCCCGCGGCGCTGCGCCGGCTCGGATATGGCGAGACCGCGATCGCCGACATCATCGCGTACATCGACGCCAACGACACCATCGAGGGCGCCCCGACGCTCCGCGAAGAGGACGTAGCGGTCTTCGACTGCGCGTTCACGCCGCAGAACGGCAAGCGCTCGATCACGTGGCAGGGACACCTCCGGATGATGGCGGCGGTGCAGCCGTTCATCAGCGGCGCGATCTCCAAGACGGTGAACATGCCGAACGAGGCAACCGTCGAGGACATCGAGCGCGCGTACACCGACGGCTGGAAGCTCGGGCTCAAGGCGGTCGCGATCTACCGCGACGGCAGCAAGCGCAGCCAGCCGCTCGCGACCAGCATCGACAAGACGACCGGCCACCGCACGCAGGTGGTGGAGCGTCCGCTGCGCAAGCGTCTCCCCGTCGAGCGCACCGCGCTGACGCACAAGTTCGAGGTCGGCGGTCACGAGGGGTACATCACCGTCGGCCTGTATGACGACGGCACACCCGGTGAGATCTTCCTGCGGATGGCGAAGGAGGGCTCGACGGTCAGCGGGCTCATGGACTCGTTCGCGACTGCGGTCTCACTCGCATTGCAGTACGGCGTGCCGCTGCCGGCGCTCGTCGACAAGTTCTCGCACACCCGCTTCGATCCGCAGGGCTTCACGCGCAACCCCGAGATTCCGATTGCCAAGTCGGTGATGGACTACATCTTCCGCTGGCTCGCGTCTCGCTTCCTGCCGCAGGAGGAGCGGGATCGCCTCGGCATCATCCGCCGGGAGCCCGACGGCAGCGTCACCGAGGCCGCAGTGGATATGGCCGACTTCGGTATCGACAGCGCATCGGTGGAGACCAAGGCCGAGGTCGCGACGCCTGCCGCAACGGTGCGCAAGCCGGTTGCACCGATTTCGATGACCACCGCGGGCGCGTTCATCAACCAGGAGGACGCGCCGACCTGCAGCGATTGCGGCAGCCTCATGGTTCGCAACGGCGCCTGCTACAAGTGCCACAACTGCGGAGCGACGAGCGGCTGCAGCTGATTTCCTAGAACCTCCTCCCTCTCGCCCGGGACCGCCTTCGATCGCTGGAGGCGGTCCCCCTTTATCCCACTTCACTCGAGAGAGGGGATGCTCGCCTGAGCGACTGCACAGTCACCTGAGGCGGCCGTAGGGGGATCCGACGGCGCAGTAGTACGATGACGACGTGATTCGCGATGTCCACCGTCAAAAGGCTCCCCAGCGAAGCGAGGTCGCCACCGTGGCAGGTCGGCACCGAAAGCGCATAGCCGCTACGATTCGACGGGTTGCGCGCGAGGACCGTCCTATATTGAAGGCGCTCGCTGCCTTCGACCGTGGCGAGCGCCCAGCCGCCTGAGCCGGTTTACTACCTCTCGGCGGCGGACTTGGTACGCTGCCATGCGGCGGCCTTGGAGATCGCGCATGGTCGCACTGAGTGCTCAGAAGGCGTCACGTCGCGCACGCTATCGCTCGGCGACCTCCTTGAGGCTCTCGAGCACCGGTCCCCAGTTGTTCTGCGCCATCTGGTCTGCCGCTTCCTGGCTCTCGTTGCCGTCCTGCTCCAGCGTCAGGGTCGTCGTCTCACCGTCGCCGTCCAGCCTGTAGGTCACGGTGTAGTAGTTCTCGGGCTTGTCCTCTTTCCCGCTCATCGAGCTCCAGTACGTGGTGCTGAGCACCTCCTCCGGGTCGAAGGCAAGGACGACACCCTTGTCCTGATACGACTTGCCTTTCCACTCGCCACTCCACGTGATCGGGCTGCCGATCTTCCAGTCGGTCGCGATCGTGGTGCCGTGCATGTACTGTCTGACCTTCTCCGGGTCAGTGAGTGCCTGCCAGACGGCTCCGGCGGGCGCGTGGATGGAGACGGTCTTCTCGGCGACGAATGTCCTGGTCACAGGTCTCACCTCGTGTGTGTCCTGCTCCCAAGTATCGCGTCGTGTCCCAGCGGACGCCACCCGGCGGCTATGCGCCGGGTTGCAGGTCGGCCCCGAGATGCTGCGGGCGGCGGAGATGGCGAGTCGTGTGCGCGCGGCGTGCGAGGCGGATGCGGTCGAGGTTGGGAACGACTGTCATGGCGGTTGCGACCAGTCCCGATGTGCCCACGCCGAGCGTCAGGTTGAGAAGCATCGTTGCCGTTGTCATGTCCTGTCTCCGGTGAGTGTTGGTTTCGACACCGTTGAGGATGACGATCCATCCTCCGAGGTTTCTCCCATCGCGCTGTGGACTCCCTCAGAGTCCTGGCGGCAGCGGGCCGGCGTTGCTTCAGTACCAGGCGGCCCACGCCGGGGAGTAACTGCCGTCAGGCGTCGTCGAGGTGAGCAGCGGCTTTGACGAGCGCGACGATCTGCGGGACGACGCCGGCGGGATCCGCGTCCTCACCGGCGAGCTCATCGATGAACGCGAAGCTCGTGAGCGCATGAACGGTGCGCGCAACCAGGTCGGTGCCCGAGTCCGGGTGACCCACCGAGGCGACACGCCCGAGGAGCACGCGCAGACCCTGCAGCCGCCGGTCGTTCCGGTCAGACTCGGCAGCAACACCACGTCCGAGCACCTCGAGCGCATGAAGGCGCCGCAGCACGAGGCGGTGCGTCGAGTAGAAACCGCAGAAGATCGCGACGAATCGCTCGAGGCCCGCGATCGGATCGGCCTCGGTGAACGCCTCCGGCAGGCGCATCAGTCCTCCTGACGCGGCGAGGTCGTCGAAGACGGCTTCGAGCAGCGCCTCGCGGGTGCCGAAGCGGTCGTAGACGGTGAGTCGCGCGACCCGCGCCTCGCGAGCAACCGCCTCGATGCTGAAGGAGTCACCGCCGCCCAGGACGGCACGGGCGGCCGCGACGATCCGGGCGCGCGTCGCGTCCATGCCGGCCTGGCGCTGCTGCAACCGGTAGGAGCGCGGCCTCACACTTCCCATTCTAGCTTACAGTGTGTATGCTGGAAACCATGAACCAGATTCCACCCGCGGCAGTCGAGCCCGCTGAATACGAACCGAGCGTGCGCCAAACCCTCTCCCGCCCGGGCGCCAGCTATCCGGACCTTGCCGGAAAGGTCGCTGTGGTCACGGGCGGCTCCCGGGGCATCGGCGCCGCCGCGGCTCGAGAGCTGGCCCGCAACGGCGTTGCCGTGGCCGTCGTGGGTCGAGACCAGGCTGCACTCGAGGCCACAGCCGCTGTCATGACCGCCGCCGGAGCACGTGCCATCGCCATCGCCGCGGACTGCACGAGTGCGGACCAACTCAGCGCGCTGGCGAGCGAGGTCGAGGCGCAGCTCGGCGCTGTGGACATCCTGGCAGCGTTCGCCGGCGGCAACGGAATGCCGGTCCCCACCGCGGCCGAGACCGGACCGCACTGGCGTGCGGTGATCGAAAGTGACCTCACGTCGACGTTTCTCACCGTGTCGACCTTCCTCCCCGGGATGATCGAGCGGCGTCACGGGGTGATCATCACCATGTCGTCTGCCGCCGCGCGGCAGGCGGCGCGCTCGTCCGCGGCGTACGCGGCCGCGAAAGCCGGCGTCATCGCGTTCAGTCGCCACATCGCGGGCGAGTATGCCAAGGACGGCATCGGCGTGAATTGCGTCGCTCCCTCGGCGATCGAGAACGATCGGATGCGTGCCTGGATGTCGGCAGAGGAACGCGATGCGCTCGGGCACTCGTTCCCGCTCGACCGTATCGGACAACCGGAGGACGTTGCCGCCGCCACCCTGTTCCTCGCGTCAATTGCCTCGTCGTGGATCACCGGCGCCACGCTCGACATCGCCGGCGGAAAGGTGATGTTGTGACTCTGTATTCGTTCGCACTCTTCCTCCACATCATGGGGTCGTTGCTGCTCTTCACCGCATTCACGGTTGAGGGAGTGGGTCTCTTCCACGTGCGACGCGCGAGCACACCTGATCAGGTCGCGCAGTGGGAGGGAGTGCTCGGTCTCGCACGGGTCTTCGGCCCTGCATCGGTCGCCGCCATCCTCCTCCCCGGCCTGTACATGATGTTCACGTCGTGGGGATGGGTTCCGTGGATCGCGGTGGGGCTGATCGCCTGGGCGCTCATCGCGGTGATGGGGGCGGTCAACGGCATACGGCTCGCGATGATCGTGCGTCGCACCGCGGCAGACGCGTCGATGATCAACCACCTTCGCGAACCGTCATTCGTGGTGTCGTGGTTCACGCGGCTCGCGCTCGCGGTGAGCATCGTCTTCCTCATGACCGACAAGCCATCACTCGGCTGGGCGCCGCTCTGCGTCGCCGTCGCGGCGGCCATCGGTGTCGGAGCAGGTGTCGTCGCCACCGGCGCAGGCTCGCGGACGATGGAACGACGGAGTACGCGCCCGTAAGCGGCCGCGAAGAGTCCGTCAGCGCAAGGTTCACGCCGCCCACGGCGGTGCGCGGCTCACGGAGCGACGCGACCGTCGCGACGAGATCCCTCCCGTCCGACCCCGGGGACAGGTCGAACTCCAGATAGGTATGCGCCGCCGTCCCGAGCGCGAAGATGCCGGTCTGCGGTGTGCTCACCGCCGCACGGGCTCCATGCGCCGGGATGTCAGAGATCCGCGCTGACGTACCGCGACCCGCGCGACCAGGAGGCTGCAGCCGCGATCAGTGAGACGGTCGCTGCGAAGATGAACGCCGCCGTCAACCCCGCGTGGAACGGCGGCGCGATCAGGTCGGGGAAGAATGCGTGCCCGGTCAACGCCGAGCGATTCGCGACGGACAGATGCGCGAGCACCGTCGGACCGACGAGCGTCTGGATCGGGTTGTAGCCGAGAAAGGCCGCAAAGAGAATCGACACTGGCGGCAGGTTGCCGACGTGTGTCGCGACCGAAAGCGGCACACCGTGTGCCAGCAGCCCCTGCGTCAGTGTCGTCGGCAATGTCGCGGAGAGACCGACGATCATCAGCGTGAAGAACACGCCGATGGAGAGCACCTGAGCTGAGGTCTGGAACGTCGAGTTCATGCCGCCACCAGCGCCGCGGTGACGTGCGGGGAGGCTGTTCATGATCGCGGCGCGGTTCGGTGCGGAGAACGCGCCCATCGAGAGCCCGACGAACAGGAGGATCGCGCCGAAACCCCAGTACGCGAAGTCCACCGGCAGAAGCAGGAGCAGCAGGAACCCCGTTGCCGCACCGGTCATCCCGCCGGTTGCGAGGTATCGAGCGCCGATGTGGTCGGACAGATAGCCGGACACCGGGCCGGCGAGCAGGAAGCCGGCGGTCAGCGGGAGCATGAGGATGCCGGCCCAGAGCGG
>JBAUTG010000056.1:0-18964 GCA_049582105.1 Candidatus Dormiibacterota bacterium
GATCTCCGGGTGCTCGAGCGACCAGACCCCCGACGGGGGAGGGCCGATGCTGTTGCCGAAGAGGTCGCGTCCCGCTGCGACCACCGCGGAAACCGGGTTCCAGTTGGCGAAGTCGCGCAGCCAGACCGGCATCTTCGACGTGTCGACGAAGACGTTGGAGATGAATCCGAGCAGGAAGACGGGAATGTTGATGAGCACGTCGGCCGCCTGCGAGGACCTCGCGACCAGTCCGATGAGGATGCCGAGCCAGCAGAGGGCGAACGCGAACAGTTCGATGAGCAGAAACCCGAGGAAGGCGTCGAAGATGCCGTTCTCGGGACGCCACCCCACGGCGAGCGCGCACACGATCATCACCGCGAGCGCGGGCAATCCCAGGATCATGGTCGAGATTCCTCGCCCGATGAGGATGGAGGACCGGGCGATCGGCAGTGTCTTGAAGCGATCGATCACACCCTCGTTCATGTCAGTTGCGACCGCAACTGCCACGTTCGCCGACGCGAAGAGCGTCGACTGCGCGAAGAGGCCCGACATCAAATAGGAGTGGTAGTTGCCTCCGGGAATGCTGATCGAGCTGCCGAAGACATAGCCGAACAGCACCACGAAGACGACGGGAAAGAGCACGCTGCCGAAGATGATGTCGGGCTGGCGCTTCCCCCGGATCAGGTAGCGACGGGTCGCGTTGTAGGCGTCGAGCGCGCCGCGGCGCACGGTGCTCTGGACCGGTACCGGCATGGTAGCGGCAGTCATGCGCCCGCTCCCCGGGGCGCGCCCGCCGGTTCCCCCGCAGGTGCCGGGTCGCCCGCTCTGTGCGTCACGGTGCTGAACACCTCGTCGAGGCTTGGGTGTTCGAGGCCGACCTCGTGGATCGGGACGCCGAGGCCTTCGAGCATCGTCACCACGGCTCCGAGGCTCTCCAGCCCATCAGGGGCCGGAGCGCTCACGGACCGTCCGCGGATCGTCGCCGACTCGCCGAGCGCCGCGCGAACCCGCTCGAGTGCTGCGGGTTCCGCGTCGGTAATGGTGACCACGACGCTCGGCCTGCCGATCGAGGCCTTGAGCTGCTCCGGTGTTCCCTCTGCCACGACGAGGCCGCGGTCGACGACGACGATGGTGTCCGCAAGCTGATCCGCCTCGTCGAGGTATTGAGTGGTGAGCAGGACCGTGGTCCCCTTCGACACGAGGTTGCGGATCGCCGCCCACATCTCGGAGCGGCTCACCGGGTCGAGACCGGTCGTCGGCTCGTCGAGGAAGAGCACGTCGGGATTGGCGATCAGGCTGGCGGCGAGGTCGAGGCGGCGACGCATGCCGCCCGAGTAGCGCTTCACGAGCTGGTTCCCCGCGTCGACCAGGTCGAACTGTCTGAGGAGCTCGTCTGCGCGCCGGCGCGAGACGGCCGCTCCGAGGTGGGAGAAGCGTCCGATGATGTCGAGGTTCTCGTGGCCGGTCAGGAGCTCGTCCATGGTTGCGGTCTGACCGGTCACGCCGATCTTCCCGCGCACCTTGTTCGCCTGCGTGGCGATGTCGAAGCCGGCGACCTGGGCGTGGCCGCCGTCCGCGTCGAGCAGGGTGGTGAGGATCCGCACCGTGGTCGTCTTTCCAGCGCCGTTGCGGCCGAGAAGCGCACAGACACTCCCTGCGGGCACGTCGAGGCTCACATCCACGAGCGCGTGCGTGTCACCAAACGAGCGCGCGAGATGTTGCGCAGAGATGGCGAAGCTGGTCATCGACAGTCCCGTGAAGCGCGAGAGCGCGAATGCGGTCGCAGCCTACGCGATCCCGCCGATTGTGCGCCCCGTGCGCTGTGCGCCTGTCGACGTGCATGGCGCGATTCACCGAAGCGGGGCGAGACCGGTCGCGCGGTCAGGCGTTGACCCGTTGCATGTAGCCCTCGGAGCCTCGTGCCCCCGCGACCGTCGCGGGCGATGCCACCGAGTCGATCTCGCGCAGGTCGTTCTCGCTCAGGTGTATGTCCGCGGCTGCCGCATTGGCCTCGAGGTTCGTCTGCTTCCGCGTGCCCGGGATGGGAACGATGTCGCCGCCCTGGTGGAGGACCCATGCAATCGCCAGCTGGGCGGTGGTGATGCTGTGGCGCCGGGCGATCGTCTCGAGGTGCCCGACGAGCGTGACGTTGTGCTCGAAGTTGTCCTCCTGCCAGCGCGGGACGCTTCGCCGCCAGTCGTCCGCCGGGAGGTCCTCGAGCCGCTGGAAGTGGCCCGTGAGCATGCCGCGACCGAGCGGGCTGTACGCGACGAAGCCGATGCCGAGCTCGCGGGTTGTGGGCAGGATCTCCGCCTCCGGTTCGCGGCTGAACAAGGAGTACTCGGTCTGGAGCGCCGTGATCGGATGCGTCGCATGGGCGCGGCGGATGGTGTCCGGTGCGGCTTCGGAGAGACCGAGGTATCGCACGAGGCCCGCGGTGACCAGCTCGCCCATGGCGCCGACCGTCTCCTCGATCGGTGTGGTCGGATCGACCCGGTGCAGGTAATAGAGATCCACGTAGTCCGTGCGGAGACGGGCGAGGCTCTCCTCGAGCGCGGGACGGACCTTGGCGCGCTTGCCGAGGCCGGTGCCACCACCACCGCCGAACTTGGTCGCAAGCACCACGTCCGTGCGCCGCGCGGCGATCGCCCGGCCGACGACCTCCTCGCTGTGCCCGGAGCCGTAGATGTTGGCGGTGTCGATGAAGGTGACCCCGAGTTCGAGCGCGCGGGCAAGCGTTGCCGCGGATTCGGCGTCCGCGGCGCCGCCGTAGACGCTGGCGAAGCTCATGGCGCCGAGACCCACAGCCGAGACCATCGGGCCATCCTGTCCGAGACGGCGATGCTGCATCGGCGTTCCTCCAAGCGTCGGGTGATGCGATCAGGCTAGCGCTTGGGGAGCGCGCGGCGACCGCGGCTGCAGTGCCGCTAGCATGCCACCGCATGTCGGCTCACTGGTGGCAGCAGGAATTCGCCGGTCGCGTGACGGAGCACGTCCTCGAGTCGCGTGCGCTCGCCGGCAACCCGCTCGGGGATCCGACCGAGCGCCCACTGTGGGTGTACGTGCCGCCGGGATATGACGAGTCCGACGCGCGGTATCCGTCGGTCTACGTCATCCAGGGGTACACGGGGCAGGGCGCCATGTGGTGGAACCGCGCCGCGTACCGCGAGTCATTTCCCGCTGGAGCCGACCGTGTCATCGCGAGCGGTGAGGCACCACCCGTGATCATGGTGTACATCGACGCATGGACCGCATACGGGGGGTCTCAGTACGTCGACTCACCCGGTACCGGCCGCTATCACACCTACATCTGCGAGGAGATCGTGCCCTGGGTCGACGCGCACTACCGCACGCTGCCCGAGGCCGCGCATCGCGGCATCATGGGGAAGTCGAGCGGCGGTTTCGGGGCGATGATCACGCCGATGCGCCGCCCCGATCTCTTCGGCGGCCTCGCGACGCACGCAGGTGACGGCCTGTACGAGTGTTGCTACGTCCCGGAATTCGCGAAGACCGTTCGCGCGCTGCGCGAGTACGACGGCGACATCTTCGCCAGGTGGAAGGACTTCCGCTCTCGTGTCGCGTTCACCAAGGAGTCGGATGGGCTGCTGCTCATGACCCTCGGCGTGTCCGCATGCTTCTCCGCACGCGACGACGGTACACCCGAGTTGCCGTTCGACCCCCACACGGGCCGGCTTCGCGACGACATCTGGGCGAAATGGCTCGCGTGGGACCCGGTGCGCATGGTGCCGCGATATGCGGATGCGCTGCGCACGCAGCGTGCGATCTGGATCGATGCGGGCACGCGCGACGACTGGTATCTGGACCTCGCGGCAACAGCGTTTCGCGACGAGCTCGCGAAGATCGGCGTGACCGACGTCAAGTTCGAGCTGTTCGATGCCACGCATATGGGCATCGACTATCGGTACGCGAAGTCGCTCGCGTATCTCGCCGCGCGGCTGCAATAACGCCGTCGGTCGTCAGTTCCGCGGGAACACGACGACGGACCGGAGCACCTCGCTCTTGATGATCTTCCGGAAGGCCTCCTCGACGTCGTTCACGCTGATGATCTCCGAGACGAAGCCGTCGAGGTCGAGCCGGCCTTTTCGGTAGAGATCGATCAGCACCGGGAAGTCGCGAGTCGGCAGGCAGTCCCCGTACCACGACGATCGCAGCGATCCTCCGCGTCCGAACACTTCGGACATCGGCAGCTCCACCTTCATGTGTTGCTCGGGCGGGACGCCGACGTTGACAAGTCGACCGGCGAGATCGCGGGCGAGGAATGCCTGCAGATAGGTCTCCGGGCGTCCCACCGCGTCGATCACGAGGTCTGCGCCGAAGCCGTCGGTGAGCGATCGGATTGCGGTGATGGGGTCCTCGGTCCGGGCATCGACCGTGTGGGTCGCGCCGAAGCGTTTCGCCCATTCCAGCTTCTGCTCGACGACGTCGACGGCGATCACCGTGCGCGCACCCGCGATGGCGGCGCCCGCAATGGCGGCGTTGCCGACTCCACCGCACCCGATGACCGCGACCGTGTCCCCGGCCGCCACTGCTCCGGTGTTGACGGCGGCGCCGAATCCCGCCATCACGCCGCAGCCGATCAGGGACGCGGCCTCGAGGCGTGCGGTCGGGTCGATCGGCACGCACTGTCCCGCATGCACGAGGCAGAGCTCGGCGAAGGCGCCGATGCCGAGCGCGGCTGTCAACACGGTGCCGTCGTCAAGGGTCATGCGCTGTTTCGCGTTCTGGCTCGCGAAGCAGTACCAAGGCCGGCCGCGCAGGCAGCTGCGGCACGTCCCGCACGGTGACCGCCACGCGATCACGACGACATCGCCTGGCGCGACGTTGGTGACGCCGTCGCCGACCGCCTGCACGCGACCCGCAGCCTCGTGCCCGAGCAGGAACGGGAAGTCGTCGCCGATCCCTCCCTCGCGGTAGTGCAGATCGGTATGGCAGACGCCGCACGCCTCGATGCGCACCAGCGCCTCGCCGGGGCCGGGGTCGGGGACGTTCACCGGGGCGACCTCGACCGGCTTGCCGCGACCGCGGGCGACAACGCCGGGGACTCTGTGGGCCATGACTGCGATCCCTCTCTGGACCAGGGTGGACGACGCGCGAATTGTGACGACAGCGATCGCCGCCTGGCAGCGAACGCCCGACCCATGCGGTAGCCTCGTGTGGTGGCTCCCCTCCTCACGGTCGACGCATCCTGACTGTCGAGATCATCGAGGGCCCTGATCTCTCGACGCCCCTCAGGCGGCAGCTGGTTGCGCCCTGGGTGCGAGCGTTACGCCGGCCAGGTCACCCAGCTGCGCATCGTCGCGGCGATGTTCTGCTCCTCGAAGGCGAGATGCTCGAGGAGCCGGGTTGCGAGGTCGCGAAGTGCCGAGACCACGCCGTCGCGCGCCTCGCTCGTCGAGGACTCCTCGAGTTCCCTCACGCGAGCCTCGACGTCGTCGAGGAGGGTCGAGATGAGCCGGTGATCGGACTCGAGGCGATCGACCACGGCACCGAGATCAGGGTTCGAGCGGCGAAGCGCCGGAAACATGTCGCGGTCCTCCCCGTGGTGGTGTACGTGCACGAGCCGGCAGTGGTAGAGGCAATTCACCTGCAGCGTCCAGATCGGGCTGTTCGCGCGCATATCCGCGATCCGACCCGCCACCTCGACCGGTGCCGCCCCGGCGGCGACCTCGGCGGCAAGCTCTCGGCACGTGGTGAGGTCGTTGCGGAGCATCTGATGGATCAGCTTCAGCTGCCGGTGCACCGCGATACCGAAGGGGGCCTCGGTTCGCTCCCTGGCCGTCAACTCAGCGCGCCCGCGCTCCGCAACGCACCCTCGACGCCACTCAGGTCGTCGACAAGATAAGCCGGTTCCTGGATCTCGAGGATCTCGCGCTCCCGAATGCCCGAGCACACCGCGATGCACGGATAGTCCAACGCGCTCGCCGCCATCACGTCGGCCTCGGTGTCGCCGATGACGATTGCGGGCGTCCCGGCCGGCACCGCCCTGCGGATCAGGCCGGCCTTCACCGTGAAGGCCGGCTCGCCGTCGCCCCGTCCATTCTCGATCGCCTCGAAGAACGGCCGGAGCCCAAGCACTCCCAACTGCGCGCGCAGGGCCGTCGGCGACCCACGCAGCGACACGAGGACGCAGGTGTGGTGCGCTGCGACCTTGGTGAGGAGCGGAATCGCAGCGGGGAAGAGGACGTCGAACCCGAGGTTGATCGGCAGCTCGATCTGCGCCTCGAACTCGGCTTCGAACGTGGCGAAGTGGTCGGGCGTCAGCCCGCTTGCGCCGAGGATCTGCGGCCACCCGGCGCGCAATCGCTTGAGGCGCCAGTAGGTCGTGCGGTCGAGGGGTTCCCCACCAAGCGACGTGCAGATCGTGCTGTAGACATGAAAGTTCCTCGCCGACACGTCGAGCAGGGTGCCGTCGAGATCAAAGACGAGTGTTGCCGGCGGCTGCCCAGGCAATCTGCTCCTCCAACCCCTCAGGGAAGACGTGTGATGGCGCGAACCCGGTCGCATCCCGGAAGCGCGCGACGTTCAGAACGATGTCGGCTGCGGGCTTCTCACGTGGAAGCACCTCGACTGCGGATTCTCCACCAGCGATGTGCAGGATGGCGCTGGCGGCATCGCGCACGGCGATCCCCCGGCCCGATCCGGCGTTGAAGGTTCCCGTGATGCGGTGCTTCCACGCGAGGTGCACGGCCCGTGCCGCGTCATCGACGTGGAGGTAGTCACGCAGTTCCTCACCTCCAAAGATGCGGATCGGATCACCCTGCACGGCACTCCGCACGAAATTGGGAACCGCCCGGCTGATGGTGTCGCCGGCGCCGTAGAGCACCGTGAACCGCAGCGTGGCCATCCGCATCGCACCGCGCCGCTCGAGCGCGGTGCAGTACAGCTCCGCGGCGGCCTTGCTCGCCCCGTACCAGCTGCGCGGTCGTACGGGAGAGTCCTCGTCGAGGGGAGCGTGCGATTCGGGCAAGCCGTACACCTCGGCCGTGCTGGCAAACACATTCGCCTGCCCTGGGCGACCGAATGCCTCGAAGAGATGCACGGTACCCATGACGTTGCAGGCGAATGCGTTGGCCGCCTCGTCCTCGCTGCTCGTCTTCGGCACGAGCGCCGCGAGGTGGATGACTCCATCGACGTCGCCGACGGCGGCCGCGGCGCGATGGACGGCATCGCGATCGGTGAGGTCGACGGCCATGAATCGCACGGTGCTCGCGGCTGTCGGCTCGGGAGCGGATCGACCGAGCGACACAACGTCCTGGCCTTCGGCAATCATGAGCTCAACGACCCGGCGGCCGAGGAACCCGGACGCGCCGGTGAGCAAGATCGTCATGCGCGCAGCTTCTGTCTCCGCTGTTCGAGCAGTCCGCGTTGCGCCTCGATGTCCGACATCGCCGCGAGGACCGGCTCGAAGTCCATGCCACGGATCCAGACCATGCCCGCCTTCGCAGGATTCAGCTTCTCGGGAATGTCCGGAAGCGGCTCGCCCAGCGCGAGCTTCACGAAGATGTAGGGCATGTTGACGCCGAGCTCGGTGAAGAACAGGTGCGTCGTGAAAAAGCGTCCGATGTTGATCTCGGTCGGGTTGGGAATCCCGTCGCGGTCGTATGTGAGGTCGACACCGAAGAGCGCATCAGGCTTGGGATCGACGGCGAGCACTGCGGCGGTCGCGATCTCGTCCACCTGAGGATCCGACACGGTGATCGCGGCGCCGGTCGCGCCGGTGACGCCCGACTGTGAAACCTTCGACAGCTCCCAGTACAGGCGCTTGCGACCCTGCGCGAGCACGAGTCTGCCGTCGTGCCAGATCGACATCCACGTGATCGTCTGCGGTTCGAGCAACTCCGACGCCGTGTACTTTCCCCACCCCTGACGGAGGTCGAGCCACGAACGTGCGGTATCGATGTCGTGCACGGGGAGTGCGCCGCGCCCTCCGGCACCGGTGGAGTCGCGCAGCCACATCTGTCCACCAAAGGACTCGAGCGCCCCTCGGAGATCGGAGTCGTCCTGCACGACGATCGTCTCCGGCACGACGATGCCGGCCGCGTGCCAGCGCTCGTATGAGGCGAACTTGTCCTGGCAGATTCGCACCGTCTCCTTCGCGGGGAGGAACGTCGACGCGTGCACCAACTCCCGATGCTCGGAGAGAAACGAGACCTCGGCATCGTTCTGCGCATGAACGAGGTCCACATGCTCCTCGTCGACGATGTCGTTGAGCACGTCGAGATAAGCCGGATCACTCGCGAGCGGCACCAGGTGGCGCGTGTCGGTCTCAGCGCGCATGAGCAGGAACTCATCCGCGTCGGTGCCGACGAGGTGATACGGCTCAGGCGCGATGCGCAGCGAGCGCACGAAGTTTGTCGATGGCGAACCCCCTGCGCCTGTGATGAGAATGCGCCTCATTGCGCGGCACACTCCCGGCCCCCGGGGATGGTCTGGAGCATCGGCGCCATAGTAGCCCGGCCCCGGCGCAATCTCTGATCACGCCGCTGTGAAATCGTGGGAGAGAGATTCCACGCACCGGCCGGAGAGGCCTGGGGGTGTGGATCCCTACTCGTCAGCGTCCTTCCAGCCGAAGTGCTTCCAGTTGAAGATGCCGCGGACACCCATGCGGGAGACGTGGAGCTGGTCGAACTCCTCGTACTGACCGGCTTTCTCCGCGTCGACGGAGAGGTGCACTGCCGAGGCGGTGATGTGATCGATGTCGGCTGCCGGCGCGAGGTAGTGCTTGTTGTGGTGCGCATGCTGGAAGACGATCCCGTGGAAGATGTCCTCGCGAGCCAGCGCCGCGACCTCGACAACCTTGCCGACGTTCGCCCCGTCGCTCGAGACGACCGACTCACCGGTTTTCACGGCGGTCCATGCGATGCGTTCCTCGTCGTCAACCATGAGACGCATCATAGACGGCCCTCGCGCCGCGCCCGTCCCGGCCCGCCGGTCACGGCGCGCTTCTGCCGAGGCGGTCGAGCTGCTCGGCCTTGATCGCGGAGGTCTGCCCGAAGACGAGGAGGAAGATCGCTTCTCTGGCGAGGCGCTGCGCGTGCTGGTCGGTCGCGATCGAGCGGCCGCCGCCCGCAACGACGAGCGTTGTCGCCGCGCGCATCGCGAGCTCAGAGGCGAGTGCGCGCTGGGCCGGCATCTCCTCCGGAGAGGCACGGTCGAGCTCTGATCGGCGAGCGGAGACCTCCAGCAGCAGCGGTCCGCTGCCGAGCAGCGTCGCGCAGCGCCCCGCAACGCCGAGCGGGAGCGAGCCGTTGAGACGGAGGCTCGCGCGGTCTCGCGCCTGCCACTCTTCGAAGGGCTGGACCGCGATGACCCGATCCGCGCGCACAGGGTGATCGCTGAAGGTGAGCGTCACGGTCGCGCTCGCGTTGACGGCGGCGAGACGCTGCGGCGTGGCCACCAAAGTCGGGCCGGCTTGCGCGTCAACCAGTGCCCAGACGATGTCGCCGTTCGCACGCCGGGCCGCGGTACGCACGACGTCGATGCGCTCCCATCCTGTCACCCATGGCGCGTGGCCGGTGAGGCGCCACCCATCCTGATCGGGTGCCGCCGTGAGGATCGGTGGACCGGGACGCCGGAGCCCCGAAAACGCGACCCCGGCCCGCACCTGGCCACGGCACATCCGCTCGAGGAACTCCTCGCGCAGCGGCGCGGATGCGGACTCGACCAGGGCGCGAACCGCACCGTGGTGCTGGATCCACACGAAGGTCGTGGTGAGGCAGCCACCTGCGAGGATCTCGATGATCTCCATGCCCGAGGCCAGATCAGGAAGCCCCATCCCATCTGCGCTTGCCGGACCGGCGAGACCGTAGAAACCTTGCTCGGCGAGGACGTCAAGCCGGTCGACCGGGACGATCTCCGCCGCATCCACGTCGAGCGCCCCGGGAAACAGCACCTCGTCGCTGAGACGCCGGGCGCGCGCGGCGGGATCGAGGGACCCGGAGTCGTTCACCGGTCGAGGCGTGTGGCTACCTGGATCGTGGTGCGGTGGCGCGCGGCCGCCGCCGTCGCGGCCGGGCGGCGGCTTGGGGCAGCGCATCCGGAGTGCCGTCTTCTGCCAGCGCCGCGAGCTCATCCTTGAGCCACTGCACCATCAGGCTGACGTCCGGGATCACATCGCGGTCGGCGACGATGCCGATGTTGAGCTGGCCGTCGTAGCTCATCACCGTGATGTTCAACCCGAGCCCGTCGGTGATCACTGATACCGGATAGATCGCCTCCATGCGGGCGCCGGCGCAGTAGATCGGGAACTGCGGACCCGGCACATTGGACACGACGAGGTTCCACGTGGGACGTAGGCGCGGGTTGCTCGCGAACGCGAAGGTGAGCCGCGCCGCACGGGTGAACAGCGCGGGCGGGATGAAGTTGTTCGCATCCTGGAGCAGCGTGGCGGGGATTGCCTGGTTGCGTTCCTTCATCTCGGCGAGCGCCTCGTGCGTCGCGCGCAGCCGGTCGACTGGGTCGGCGATCTCCGTGTGCAGGGGCACCCCCGTCAGGAGGATGCGGTTGCCGAATGTTCCCTGCTGTTCAGGGCTACGCACCGAGACCGGGATCTGCGCGATGAGCGGCTTCTTGCCGAGCTCCTTGTGCTTGAGCAGCCAGCGCCGGACCGCGCCCGCGCACAGGGAGACGACGACGTCGTTGACGGTGACGCCGTACATGTTTTTGACATCTTTGACAGCATCAAGGGGAATCTGGCCGAACACGATGCGCCGGTGCGCGGACAGCCGGCCGTTGAACGACGTGTGCGGTGGAGCGGCGAGGTTCCGCCCGTTCACGGTCGAGTCGCGGCGGATGAACCCCTCGACCTTTCTGCCGGCGGCGCCGACCTTGCTCGCGCCCGGCAGCATGTTGAAGATGCCGACCTCCTCGAAATGGGGCAGCGCCTTGGGGATCGACCGCAGAAGGCGAAGGGGGTACTGCGGCAGGCCGAACAGGCCGCGGACCAGCATCTCGACCTGGGACGGCATGCGCTCGGGTCCGGCATCGGCCAGCGGTTCCGGCGCGGGCCGGCCTTCCGGGGTGAGGTCGAGGAGCGATCCGAGGATCTCGGCTCCGGAGAGCCCGTCGATGACCGCGTGATGCACCTTGGTCATCAGCGCGACCCGCCCCCGCTCGAGCCCGTGGATCAGATAGAGCTCCCAGAGCGGGCGGCTGCGATCGAGTGGCCGCGAGAAGATCCGAGCCACCTGCTCCTCGAGCTGTGCCTGGTGCCCGGGGGGGACCAGAGCCAGCTCGCGCACGTGGAAATCGATGTCGAAATCCGGGTCGTCGACCCAGTAGGCATGGTCGAGGCCGAACGGGACTTCCGCGAGGCGCCACCGGAACACCGGGATGAGCGGCAGCCGCTCGAGGATCAATGCCTGCAGGTCCGCGAGTGTGAGGGTGCCGCCCGGCGCCGTCGAGGGATCGAGGATCAGCACCCCGGAGACGTGGCCGTAGATGCGCGGTGTCTCGACCGCGAGGAATTGCGCGTCGAGGCTGGTGAGCTGGCGCATGGATGTGCCCAGACTGGCAGAACGTGCGCAGAACGGTCAACCACGCTCAATCGCGCGTGCATGTGGGATCGTTGCGGGGTGCCGCCGGAGATCGCGACGATCGAGACGCCGGAGCTGGGCGATCGCAGCTATGCCGTGATCGCGGGCGACCGGGCGATGGTGGTCGACCCGCAGCGAGACATCGATCGCGTCCTCGGCGTGCTCTCCGAGCACGGGAGCACGCTCAGCCATGTCTTCGAGACCCACATCCACAACGACTACGTCTCCGGAGGCCCGGAGCTGTGCCGGGTCACCGGGGCGACCCTGGTCATCCCGGCGGGGGAATCGGTCGGATATGCACGCCAGGCAATCGGTGACGGCGACCGCGTGAGCATCGGATCGCTTGCGGTTCGGGCCGTCCACACGCCAGGGCACAGCGCGTCGCACATGAGCTACGTCCTCGAGGAAGGCGGGAAGCCTGTGGCCGCCTTCACCGGCGGCTCGATGCTGCTCGGATCAGTCGGCCGCACGGACCTCGTGGGTCCCTGGGCCACGGATCATCTGAGCCATCTCCAGTTCCGCTCCGCCCGCAGGCTCTCCGAGGAGTTGTCCGACGACACGGCCATCCTGCCGACCCATGGGTTCGGCAGCCTCTGCTCCGCGGGATTCCCGATGGGGGGTCCCGAGACCGCCGACGTCCACGACCAGCGGTCCATGAACCCGGCACTGCTCATGGATGAGGATCCGTTCGTCGCCCGTCTCATCTCCGGGTTTGACGCCTACCCCCGGTACTACGGCTACATGGCCGCGAGAAACCGCGAAGGAGCGGCGCCCGCCGCCGCGTCGCTGCCCCCGCTCAGCGATGCGAAGGAGCTCGCCGAGCGCGCGCGATCCGGTGAATGGGTTGTCGACATCCGGCAGCGTGGCGACTTCGCGGCCCGGCACATCGCCAGAACGCTTGGGTTCGAGCTCTCCGAGCCGCTGTCGACGCACATGGGCTGGCTGTTCCCGTGGGGCAGCCCGTTGAGCCTCATCGGACCGTCGGCCGCGGCCCTGGCCGAAGCCCGTGTCGCGCTGGCCCGCATCGGTCTCGACACGATCGCCGCCTGCGGCATCAGCGAACCCTCGAATGGAGGCGGTGACCCGTGGGCCGGCGTCGAGACGGGTTCGTATGCGCTGGTCGGCTTCGCCGAGCTGAAGCCGTTCATCGGCGCGCCCGGCGAAGTTGTCGTCGATGTCCGCCTCGGCGGGGAGTACCGCGACGGGCACCTTGCGGTGGCGAGGCACATTCCGCTCCACGAGCTTGCGGACCGCATGGACGAGATCCCACACGGCAGGGTGTGGGTGCACTGCGCCGCGGGCTACCGCGCCGCCGTGTCCGGGTCGATGCTTGCTCGCGCGGGGCGCGATGTCATGGTGGTCAGCGATCAGATCGGCAACGCGATCGCGTGTGGCCTGGAGCTCGTCACCGCCTGAGATCGCTGCTGCGTCGCGCCTGAGATGAGCCTGCTCAGCCGCGTCCTCGAACGTGTTGCGCGCCTTCCTCCGGCGCGGACGCGCGCGGTCACCGTGCGCCACGACATTCCGGTGACGATGCCGGACGGGGTCACGCTGCTCACCGACCGCTACCGCGCCCGCGATGACGGCGCGGAGCCGATCATCCTCATGCGCAGCCCGTACGGTCGAGGGGGGATTCACGCGCTGGCCGCGCGGCTCTTTGCCGAACGCGGCTATCAGGTCGTCGTGCAGAGCTGCCGGGGGACGTTCGGCTCGGGCGGCACGTTCAACGCCTACCGGGATGAGGCGACCGACGGGCTCGCGACGCTCGACTGGCTCGAGGCGCAGGCCTGGTCGAAAGGAAAGATCGCGATGTTCGGGCCGAGCTACCTCGGCATTGCCCAATGGGCGGTCGCGACCGACCCGCCTCCGGCGCTTCGGGCTCTCGCACCCGCGATCTCGTCCGCGCGCGTTCGCACCTTCACGTACACGGCGGGCTCGTTCTCGCTCGACAGCACCCTGACATGGCTCTCATTGCTCGCCAGCCAGCAACACCGCGGCCTGCGACGGCTGCGGGATCAGCTCGACGGCGCCAAACGGCAGGCACGCGGGTTCGCCACCTCGCCACTGAGCGAAGCCGACCTCGCCGTCACCGGTGAGCGCGTGCCGTTCTACCAGGACTGGCTCTCGCGCAAGGACGACGACGCGTTCTGGGCGCCGGTGGAGTTCGAGCGCCACCTCGACTCCGTCGCGGTGCCGGTCACGATGGTCAGCGGCTGGTACGACATGTTCCTGCCCGCACAGCTCGCAGACTTTCGCGCGCTCCGTGAGGCGGGGCACGACGCGCGGATCACGATCGGGCCGTGGAAGCACGCCGACCCCGGCCTCGCCGGAGAGGGCGTTCGCGATGCGCTCGACTGGTTCGGCGTCCACCTCGGCGGCGGCAGCACCCGGCTGCGCTCGCCGGTCCGCATCTTTGTCGGCGGGTCGAGGCGGTGGCTCGATCTTGACGACTGGCCGCCGCCGTCGCGACCGGCTCGCTGGCATCTGCAGCCTGCGGGCGGTCTGCACGTCCGGCCCGGTGGACCCGGGCCTCCCGATCGATATCGATATGACCCCGCAGATCCGACGCCCTCCGTCGGCGGGAGCCTCCTCGCCCGTGGTGGTCCGCGCGACAACCGCGCGCTCGAGCGTCGGGCGGACGTGCTCGTGTACACCTCAGCCGCCCTGATGCGCGATGTGGAGGCAATCGGTCCGGTGACAGCGGAGCTCTTCGTCCGATCGACGCTCGCGCACGCGGATTTCTTCGTCCGCGTCTGTGATGTCGACCCGTCGGGGCACTCACGCAACATCTGCGACGGGTTGGTGCGCCTCACCCCCGAGCAGTGGAGTCCAGGCCCCGATGGGGTGTCGCCGGTCAACGTCAATCTCTGGCCGATGGCGCACGTCTTTCGACGTGGCCACCGGATCCGTGTGCAGGTCTCGAGCGGCGCTCATCCACGCTTCGCGCGCAACCTCGGCGGAGGGGAGCCGTTCGGCACCGCAACGACGATGCGGAGTGCGGACCAGGAGGTCTGGCACGACGTCGATCACCCCTCGGCGATCGTGCTGCCGGCCCGGGATCCCAGCTAGATCAGCGCTGCTTCCCGGCGGAGGCGGGCACCTTGCGGGGCGATCGCCTCCGTGCGCCCTCGTGGTGCTGTTCCTCCTCGGTCGCGATCGCAAGTGCGCCCAGCCACCGAGGGGGTGGCGGGCTGACCGGAGCAGGTGGAACCTCCGGGCCGTCATCGCTGCCTCGGGCCGGCGGGTCGTTGGCCGGAGCCTGCTGGTTGTGGTCGTTGTCGAATGAGATGAGGTAGATCGAGGAGATCAGCGTCATCGTGATCATCCCGAAGACCGCGAGCGTCAGCCGGTCGAGAAGGCCCATGGCGTCCGGCACGCCGGGCATGAAGGGAACGAGCACCGCGGTGCAGAGACCGATGCCCGGGGGCAGCAGCCACACCCATACCGTCCGGCCCTCGCGATCGATCCCGATCTTATGCTCGAGACGTCTGAGCCCGGCTTCGACGCGCGGCTTCAATGAGCCCATCTGGTTCTCCTGGGCTGATTCTATCGTGAGCGCACCGGTGCCAAACTGAGGTGTGACCACTCTCGCACCCGACCGGGTTTTCTCCAGCACCGCGCTCAGGCGGCTCTCGCCGCGGTTCTGGCTCGCCCGGCAGACCCAACTCGCGCTCTTCTGGGGCCCGGTGTTCATCGTCGCCCTCGTGGTCGCGCTGCTCGTCCGGGTGCCCGCCTCACCGCTGCTGCCGATCGCGGTGGCGTTGATCGCGGCCGTGGCATGGCTCGTCGAGCGGGGCAGATATCGCTCCTGGGGCTATGCAGAGCGAGACGATGACCTGATCGTCACGCGGGGGCTGCTGTTTCGCCGGGTGTCGGTCGTCCCATACGGGCGTATGCAGTTCATCGACGTCACGGCGGGGCCGATCGACCGCGCCTTCGGACTGGCGACCGTCCAGCTCCACACGGCCGCGGCGGCGTCCGACGCACGGATCCCGGGGCTCGTCCGCGTCGACGCTGACGCGCTCCGCGACCGTCTGACCACTGTCGGGGAGGCGAAGGCGACCGGCCTGTGATGGTCCCATCGCCTCCCATGACGGGCGCGGAACCCGGGCGGCTGACGGCTGCGCTCCTTCCCGAGGTGGGGGAGACCTGGCGGCGCCTGCACCCCCTCTCGCCGGTGGTCCGATTCGGCAGGGTGCTGATCGGTGTGCTCGTCATCGCGGTGCCGTCGATCGCCGACTCGCAGGGGCGTCACGACACGGGTGGGCTGAACGTCTCGCTGATCGCCTATCTCGTGCTGCTGGCGCTCGGGGGCATCGGCGGCGTCATCTCCTGGCTCGTCACGCGGTGGAGGATCGCCGACGGCAACCTCCAGATCGAGACCGGGTTCATCCGGCGCCAATCGCTACGGATTCCGCTGGCGCGGATCCAGGCCGTCGACGTCATCGCGCCCCTTGCGGGTCGCTTCCTCGGGTTGGCCGAGGTGCGCGTCGTCTCGGCGGGGCGCGGCGCCGAGCACGGCCGTCTCGCATACCTCACGGCAGCGCAGGCGCCGATCATTCGAGCGCGGCTCCTCGCGCTCGCGCACGGTCTCGAGGTGGGGACGCCGGAGCCGCCGTCGCTGCCGCTGCTCCACATCCAGAACGGGCTCCTGCTGCCCGCGCTGCTGATGCGGGCACAGGTCATCATGCCGGTGCTCATCGCGATTGCGGCCATCGCCGCGATCGCTGCGGCGCCGGTCGTCGGCGCCGGGGCCCTCGGGAGCGCGATCACGGTCCTGGTGATCAGCGGCCTCGGCGTCGCCCGTGCCTTCAACGAGGATTTCGACTTCACGATCAGCGAGGCCGGTGACGGCGTGCGCCTTGATCGTGGCCTGCTCCAGCGCCGCCACGAGACGATTCCGTACGGGCGGATCCAGGCGGTGCGCGTGGTGGAGCCGCTCTTCTGGCAACTGTTCGGATGGGCGCGTCTCGAGGTCGACGTCGCCCGCCAGAGCATGTCCCGCGAGGCCGACCGCGACGCGCAACAGGTCGCCCGCACGCTCATCCCGGTCGCCGGTCGGGAGCAGGCACTCTGGCTGCTGGCGCGCGTCCTGCCGGACGCCCATCCCAACCCGCCGCCCGATGCCGGACCGCCGCGGCGGGCGCGGCTGAAGGCGCCGTTCTCGTTCCACCTCCTCGCAGCCTGGTTCGGCGAGCGGTACGTCTACGCGCGCACCGGGCGGCTCCAGTCGTCGGTGATCATCGTCCCGCTCGTGAAGGTGCAGAGCGTTCGTCTCAAATCCGGCCCGCTCCAGCGAGCGTTCCGGGTGGCCACCGTCGACGTCGACACCGCCGGCCGGCGCTGGCAGGCATCAGCGCGCTGCCGCGACGAGGGCGAGGCACTCGAGATGCTGCGCCACATCAGCGAACGCGCCCGGCTCTCGCGGCGCGTGCCGCCACCGCAGCCCGCGCCGGTACCGGCCGCGGGTTGAAGGCGCGTCCGTGGCAATATCGCAGTGCAGATGGCAGTCATGGCGAAGTGCGAGTGCGACGGAGAGGAGACTCCGATCTTCCGCCTTTCGGCGGTGATCCTCGACGGCCGGATCGCGAAGATCTGCCCGCACTGCGCGGCGAAATACAAGGATCGCATCGAAATGCCGTACTGGCCGCGATCGGACCAGGGCGCGATCCAGCCAAGCACCTCGAGGGAGGTCTGGTAGCACCGTGACCTTCGCCGCACGCCTGGACGCGTGCGTCGATGCGACCGGGTCGCTCCTCTGCACGGGGCTCGATCCCGATGGTCTCGCCACGGCGGGCGCGGCCGAGCGTCAGTGCCTCGACATCGTCGAGGCGACGATCGACCACGTCAGCGCCTTCAAGCCGAACCTCGCCTTCTTCGAGCAGTTCGGGTCTGCCGGCTACGCGGTCCTCGAACGTCTGCGCAGCCATATCCCGAGCGATCGCATGCTCATCCTCGACGCCAAGCGCGGGGACATGGCGAACACCGCCGCCGCATATGCGCGAGCGTTGTTCGATGTGCTCGGCGCCGACTGCGTCACCGTCAACCCGCTGCTCGGCGCTGATTCGCTGCAACCCTTCCTGGATCACCAGGGCCGGGGCATCCTCGTGCTCGCCCGAACCAGCAACCCCGGGGCCGCCGACCTGCTCGACGCCCGGCTTGAGAGCGGGCAGCCCGTCAGCCTCCGCATCGTCGAGCTCGGGCTGCGCATCGATCCGGGTGGTGCAGTCGGCTTCGTCGTCGGCGCGACCGCACCGGACGCGGTGGCGGCCGTCCGGCGCGCGGCGCCCTCGGTGCCGATCCTCCTCCCGGGGGTCGGCGCGCAGGGTGGCTCGCTCGAGGACGCTGTCGCGGCCGGGCTGGACCTCCGGGGCCGCGGCGTCATCGTCTCGGTGAGTCGCGGGATCGCCGCTGCTCCGGAGGGACCGCGACAGGCCGCGTTGCGGTTTCGCGAGCGTATCGAGGTGGTCCGCTCCGCGGTTTCACACGCGTGACGGTCCCGCTGGCGCTCATTCGAAACGACGACCAGGCCGAGCACTTCTATCAGGGACACCCCGAGCGACCGGATCGGGTGGATGCGATCCTCGCCGGCATCAACGGCGACTCGGTGCTCGCCACGCTTCCCTGGCTCGACGCTCAGACGGGCCGGCGCGCGTTGCCGTTGCTGGTGCACTCACCCGAGGAGGTCGCGCGGGTGGAGGGGATGTCGGTCAAGGGCGGCGGCTGGTTCGATGCTGACACCTACGGGACCGAGTACTCGTACACGGTGGCGCTCAACGCCGCCGCGTGTGCGGCCAGTGCGGCCGACGCGATCATGCAAGGACAGGTGCGCTCGGTCTTCGCAGCCGTGCGCCCGCCTGGTCACCACGCAACCCCTTATCTGCCAATGGGTTTCTGCCTTTTCAACAACGCGGCGATCGCCGTGCGGATCGCGCAACAGGCCGGCGCGAAGCGCGTCGCAATCGTCGACATCGACGTGCACCACGGCAACGGGACCCAGGACATCTTCTACGCGGACCCAACGGTGCTCTACACGTCGTTGCACCAGTTCCCGTGGTATCCAGGCACGGGGAGCGCGGAAGAGCGGGGAGACCCCGGTGCCTCGGGGACGACCGTCAACGTCCCGGTGCCCCCTGGAACCGATGGGACGAGGTGGCTCGAGATGTTCGACGAGGTCGTCGCCCCGGCGGTCGCCGCGCACCAACCCGATCTGATCGTGGTCAGCGCCGGGTTCGACGCCCACCGCGACGACCCGCTCGCCGAGCTTGCGCTCGCTGACGACACGTATGCCGCGGTGGCAACCCGCATCCGCGCCCTTGCTGACGCGCACTGCGAGGGACGAAACCTGTGGCTCCTCGAAGGTGGTTACGACCTGCGCGCCATCGCCGCGTCAGTGGCCGGATGCCTGCACGTGCTCGCCGCCTGATCCG
>JBAUTG010000057.1:0-5969 GCA_049582105.1 Candidatus Dormiibacterota bacterium
GGGCACCAACTACGCGAACCCCCTGATGACCTGCGACGCGACGTCGGGAACGCAGTTGCTGGCGTCTTCTCGGACGGGGCCGCACGCCGTGATCCTCTTCCCGCCCCAGACGCCATGCCCGACCCTCACGTTCCAGCCCCAGGTCTCGAGTGGTGGCTTCGTGGTCACCGCGGTCGGCACGGGATGGGCGCCGAAGGTTCCCATCACGCTGTCGTGGGGAGAGCTCGGCTCGATCCCGACGAGTGTGGTCGTGGGCACCGTCACACCGACGACTGATTCCTTCACCTTCGCCATCGTGCTGATGACGCACGACGAGATCGGGCAGCGCGCGCTCGTCGCGAAGCAATTCGCTGCCGGTCTCAGCAATGTCGCCTTCATGCTCCTGACGGTCTCGCCCGAAGAGCCGCCCACCTTCCTGTTCAGGCGCTGAGGCAGACGAGATGCCGAGCGTCGTCAGCAGCAAGGTCCAGCCCCCAAGCGCCCCGGCGCTGGCGCGGGAGCGCATCGCGGCGCAGCTCGGTGAGCTCTGGACGCAGCGGCTCGGGCTGATCGTCGCTCCCGCCGGGTACGGCAAGACCACGGCGATGGCCACGCTCGCCGCGTCCGCCGGCGTCCCGGTCGCCTGGTATCGCGTCGAGGCATGGGACGCTGACGAGGCGTCGCTGCTGCTGCATCTCGAGACGGCGCTCCGGCGCGCGGCTCCCGGGCTGGCGGGGCCGTGGCGCTCGCTCGCCGAGGCGGCGGCCGCCGTCGAGGACGGGATCACGACCAGGACGCTCCTGGTCATCGACGACCTGCACACGATCGAGGGCACACCCGCGGAGGCATTGCTCGAACGCTTCGTCGAGTACGCCCCTGAGACGCTGGCGGTCCTCGTCGCGAGCCGGAGCCAGCCGCATTTCAACCTGCCGCGCCTTCGCGTGCTTGGCCGTGTCGTCGAGCTGGGGGTTGACGACCTCCGGTTCCGCACCTGGGAGGTGGAGCAGCTCTTCCGTGAGTTCTACGCGCAGCCGCTCGGACCGCACGAGCTGGCCGAGCTCGCGCGCCGGACCGACGGCTGGGCCGCGGGACTCCATCTCTTCCATCTCGCCACGCGAAACCGCAGCGGCGATGAGCGGCGGAGCGTGCTTGGTGCGCTGAGCTCGCGCTCGCGGATGATCCGCGAATTCCTGACCAGCAACGTGCTTGATCAGCTGCCGGCCGAGTTGCGCGACTTCCTGGTGGCCACGTCGGTGCTCGGCGTCCTCAACGGGCAGCTCTGCGACTGGTACCTCGGCCGCCAGGGGAGCCAGGCAATCCTCCTCGAGCTGCATCGTCGCCGCCTTTTCACCCTCGCGCTCGATGGTGAGAACAGCTTCCGGTACCACGAGGTCCTGCGTGCACACCTGGAGGGCGTGCTGGTCGATGAGATCGGCGAGGATGCCGTGCAGGAGGCGTGCCGGCGCGCCGGGACGCTGCTCGAGGAGGCGGGCGCGCTCCCCGAGGCGCTCCGTGCGTACTCTCGTGCCGCTGACGCCGAGGCCGTGGCGCGCCTGCTCGGCCGGCAGGGTGCAGCTCTCGCAGACCAACCGGGTCACTGGATCGAGAGCCTGCCGCCCGCGCTGCTCGAGAACGACCCATGGCTGCTCCTGGCGCTGGCGCGGCTCCATGCGGCGGCCGGTCAGATCACTGCGGCACTCGACGCATACCGCCGAGCCGAAACAGGGTTCGCGGGGCGGGCTCTCGCCGAGGTGTGCCGGGACGAGCGGCTGACCCTGCAGGCGTGGGTCATGCCCGAGTCGACCCACCCGCGAGAGGGCCACTGGTTGAGCCCGCTTCGGGCGCTCCTCGAGACCGGTCACGAACCGGACGACGCAACGCCGGCACCTGCCCGCGGTGCCCGCGCGGCGCTCATCGGCGCGATCGCGGATCTGCTCGCGAGCCGTCTCGCCGAAGCGCACGAGCACGGCATCGAGGTTGCAGGCACCTCCGACGCGAGCCCCGCGGTGGCTGCGGCGGCGACTGCCGTGGCGGGCATCGCGTCGCTCCTCGCGGGGAACCCGGACGGCCTGGCCGAGCTCCGCCGCGCCGAGGACCGCGCGGAGCTCGCCGGTGTCGGGTGGATCGCGCGCCTGGCGAGAGCGGCGCGCTCCGTAGCGGCCTGCGGTGATCCGGCGAGCACGGCGGCGGCGGTGCGGAACGACTGCCTCGACGACGGTGATCGGTGGGGCGCCGCGCTCGCCGTCCTCTTCGCGGGGTCCGGGCTGCGCGATCGAGGCGCAGCTGACGCGCAGCCGGCACTGCGGGAGGCGGCCGACCGCTTCCACGAATTGCGAGCCGGGCGGCTGCAGCGGCTTGCCCGCGAGCTCGGCTCGACGTCGCGGACGCGGCAGCGAGCGGCCGAGCCCACTGTCGTGCCGGAGGCGGCGGCAGGCCCGACCGTCGAGCTGCGCTGCTTCGGACGGCTCCAGGTCAGCGTCGACGGACGCGACGTCGATCTCGCGGCGGTCAAACCCCGCGTCCGTTCGCTGCTGCGGCTCCTCGGTGCTCAGGCAGGCGAGCCGGTGCATCGCGAGGTTGTCTGTGAAGCACTCTGGCCGGAGGCGGACCCGGCGACCGGGCTCCGCAACCTGCACGTCGCCGTCTCCTCGCTCCGGCGTCTGCTCGAGCCGGGTGTGTCGCGCGGAGCCGGCGCGATCGTGGTGCGCGACGGCGATGCGTACCGCCTGGCGCTTCCCGGCAGGTCCACCTGCGACGTCGTCACGTACCGGCGGATGCTCGCGCATGCGACGCAGGTCGCGGAGATCGATCCCCCGGCGGCGGCAGCCGAGTTCGCACGCGTCGCCTCGATGCTCCGCGCTGGCCTGCTTCCCGAGGAGGGGCCGACCGAATGGGCGGAGGCGATTCGCGAGCGGTGCCGCCTCGAGGGCGCTGCGGCAGGTCTGCAGATTGCCGAGCGGGCGCGGACCGCCGGCGATCCGGCGGCGGCGGCCCTCGTGTGCGCCGACACGGTCGTGATCGATCGCTACCTCGACCCCGCCTGGCGGCTCCTCATCGCCGTTCAGGATCAGAGCGGCGACGGCGCGGCGGCCGAGCTCACTCGCCGGCGGTACGACGAGGTTCTTGACGAGCTGGGGGTGGTGCGTCGAGGCGTTGCCGAGCTTCCGTCGCAAGCCCCGGTCCCCCTCCGTTGAGCGGACGTTGAGTGTCCGTCAATGCCTGCCTGTCACGTTCTCGGCCATGGTCGCCGTCGCGAGCGTGCAGCGCATCGCAGTCGCCGTTCGTGCCCAGGACTCGATCACGCGCGCCGGGCTCGTAGCGCAGCTGGCGCACCGGCACGAGGTGCAGGTGGTCGAGGTCGATGACGCGAGGGCGGGAGGCGTCACGGTCGTGCTCGCCGACGAGGTCGACGACGCCACCATCCGCGCCGTGCGTGCTGCGCGCGTCGGCGACACCAACCGCGTGGTACTGGTCGTGACCCGGCTCACCGAGGGCGACCTGCTCAACGCGGTCGAGGCGGGTGCATCGAGTGTGTTGCGCCGCAGCGAGGCGACGCCGGACCGGGTCGTCGACGCCGTGCGCGTGGCGTCGAGCGGCGCAGCGGCGATGTCACCGGATCTGCTCGGTCAGTTGCTCGATCACGTCGGCCGTCTGCAGCGCGACGTCCTCACCCCGCGCGGCCTGCGATTCTCAGGGCTCACCGAGCGAGAGGTGCGCGTGCTGCGACTCATGGCCGACGGACTCGACACGGGAGAGATCGGGCAGCGCCTCTTCTACTCCGAGCGAACGGTGAAGAACATCGTCCACGACATCACCAGCAGACTGCACCTGCGAAATCGCACCCACGCGGTCGCGTACGCGCTCCGCCAGGGGTTCATCTGAGGTCGTGCATCTGACGGCGTTCAACCGACAGCGCGGACATCACCCGCGCTAGGAGTGGAGGAGAGAGCGTGACTGTAATCCCGCAGGATGCACCGCGATCCGAGGACGGTCAGTGGTGGTGGGATGGAGCCCAGTGGCAACCGGTCGGCGATGCGGGCCAGGGTCAGCAGCAGGGCGGCCAGGCCGGAGGTGGTGGCGGCGGTGACGCCGGCGCCGCCGAATTCGGCTTTGACAACAACGGGCTGATCGTCCAGGTGGATCAGAGTGACAACCCGGACAACCACGTCACCCTGCATACCGACGCCGGGACGGAAGCGGTCTTCACGGTCTGCAACATGGGCACCGCCGCCGGCGCCGCCACGGTCACCATCTACGTCGACGACCAGCAGGTGCAGACATGGACATCGGGCTCAGTCGCGGCGGGTCAGTGCGAGGGCGCCAACGTCTCCGGCTGCGGCCGGTACGGAGCGGGGTCGCACCGATTCCGTGCCGTTGTGACACCCGGCCACTCCGGCAACGACGACACGACGAATACTGTCGATATTGACGATAACTGAGTTCGGTTCGACGGGAGGAAACAGATGACCGACATACCCCAGGACGCGCCTCGATCCGAGGACGGACAGTGGTGGTGGGACGGATCCCAGTGGCAGCCCGTGGGTGCCGCCACGAGCTCGAGTGCCGCGGCCGCCGGTGCCGCAACGAGCTCGGGCCCAACAGCCGCATCGTCGTCCGACCCCGCGCAGACTCCCGCGACGCCCGCGAGCGGGCAGCTCTCCGACGATGGCCAGTGGCAGTGGGACGGCTCGCAGTGGCAGCCGGTGCAGGGTGCCTCGTCGGGGTCGGCGTCGCAGGCGATCAACCCGAGCGACTATCCCGAGCTTGCCGCCTTGAGCAAGGCGGATCCGAACAACTTCGATGCCTATCTCCAGTCGATCGGCATCGATCCGCAGATCTTTGAAGAGGCGGTGTCCTGATGGCGTGCCTTCGTCAGAAACTCGCGGTCGGCGCCGAGTACACAGTGCTGGTCGCGGACCTCGTGGCGGTGTTCGCGGCTCCGGAGGCGGCGCCGGCGGAGGTCGCCGTTGCGATCGCCGCCGCGGCGCTGATGTGCAACTCGTTCTACGACCTCGCCGAGTGCCTCACGCAGAACGGTGAGCAGCAGGCGGCCGAGACGGCACGGCAGAAGGCCCAGGCAATCCAGAACGAGGCCGACGGCTTGAAACGGCAGTTCGCCCTGTAGCGGAGGGCGATCGCGGGGCAGCCCCTACGACTTGCCGAAGAACTCCACGTCACTGAGCGCGACGGCGGTACCGGTCGTTGACGGATACACCGACTCGACCTGGATGGTCATGCTCGAGATTCCGTTTGCGCCGTTGATGTTGAACTGCTGCGGATTGCCCGTGTCGGCGAGCGTGAGGTTCTGCGACGAGCCGTTGGAGAACACGACGTGCACCGTCTTCGGTCGCGCCTCGGACAACTCGTTGGCTGTGTCGCCGGAGATGAACAGCATCACGGTGACGTTCGTATTCGGCGCGAAACCGACCGTCAGCGTCGGACGCGGGTCCTTCGCGAGTGATGCCTCCCAGAACGTGTTGCTGAACGCGTCGACGGCGAGGCTGCCGTCGTGGCCGCTGACCGCGGAGCTCGCCTTCACCGACGTCGCGTGCACCGGCGTCGGCGGGCTGATCTTCCCCGTGAAGTTCGAGATCACCCCGTTGACCTTGCTGTTGACGGTGTCCCGGAACTGCGGCAGCGCGCCGTACGCGATGCCCCCGAGGAGAATCACGGCCACCACGACGTAGCGACCGAAGCGAAGGATCGCACCGAAGCCGAAGCCACGGCGCTTGCCGCCCGGCCGCTCGCCGGCCGCGAGCACCTTCGCCTTGCGATGCGGCAGGATCCGCCGGTACCAGGGAGTGGACGCGATCGTGGCCGTCGCCAGCGACTGGCCGCATCTGCTGCAGAACTTCCGGACCGGCTCGTTTCCCTCGCCGCACTGGCCGCAGATGAGGTCGCCGGGCTTGAGCCGCTTGCTCGGCGGGGCCGCGGCTGCCGGTTTCGGCAGCGGCCGGGCTCGGAGCGCGGCCGGCTGCATCGCCGCGGGT
>JBAUTG010000058.1:0-15463 GCA_049582105.1 Candidatus Dormiibacterota bacterium
TGCCCGCTCGGGAAGCTGTAGCCCATGAGCTTCGACGTGGTGTGCGCCACGCCGGTTGGACGTGGCCGGAGCACGATGATGTTCACGATGTTGTACACGGCGGCGTAGATCGCCGAGAACGCGACGAACGGCGTTGCGGGACGCCGGATGAAGAACGTCAGCGCGATCACGGCGGCGCCGACGCCGATACCGACGAAGCCTGCGAACGCGGAGACGAAGGCGTTGAACCAGGCAAAGGGGCCAACATTGACCGACTGCACCGCCGTCTCGATCGGACGGTCGAAGAAGAATGGCGCCGGGTGAGCAACCACCAGCAGCGTGAGCATGGTGAACAGGGAACCCGCGACGAGTGCGCCGGTCATCAGGGCCCAGTTGATATCGCCCGTCAGCCACTGGATCCATGCGGCGGCACTCCGAGGATGTGCCCGCCGCGCGATTAATACATCACGTGCCATAAGGAAATCTTATATCATCACTATCATGTTAAGCCAGCCGAGGCGCCGGCGATGAGTGAGAGCGCCGTCGACTCCACCCTCGCGGACGGGTCGCAGGCGGCGCACGAGGTCCTCGCCGGAGAACCGGGGCCCGTCGCCCGCCGCTGGCTGGGACCGCTCGCCCTGATCTCGTTCGCCCTCTTCGCGCTCGTCACGATCCTGGTCGCGAGCGGGGCCACACGATCGGGTTTCGACATACCGGTCGAGCGCGCCATCCAGCACGCACCCTGGGGTCCCCTGACCTACTGGATGACCCTGACCAACGTGACGGGCGGGTTGATCCAGGACCTCGTCGGGTTGGTCGTGGTGGTGGGCATCTTTCTGTGGGATCGCCGCGCCGGATGGTTGATGGCGCTCGGCGCAATCGGCAGCCTGCTCGACCAGATCGTCAAGGTGTCGGTGGCGCGCCACCGACCAACGGCCGACCTGGTAACGATTCTCAACCCGTCGAACGGCTACAGCTATCCAAGCGGCCACGCTCTGTTCTTCACGTGGCTCACGTTCATGCTGGTGATCGCGATTGCGCCGCACGTCGGGCCGCGCTGGCGCGTCGCCATGTGGGTCGCGGCGGCTTTCGTGATCGTGTTCGCATCCATCGGTCGTATCTGGGCGGGCGCCCACTGGCCGACCGATGTCATCGGAGGATTCCTCCTCGGCGCGGGCTGGTCTGCCTTCATCCTGTGGCTCCCGGAACGCTGGCTGCCGACGCCGAGCGCACGCTGGATTCCGCGGCGACGGAGCGCGTCGCGGCGGTCACACGCGTGAGTGGCGGCAACGGCAGGCACACGCGTCTGCTGATCGTCAGCCCGGGCGCCAAGAACCTCAGCGATGCGGCGCAGCGCACGTTGGATGCCGCGTTTTCCGGCTACGTGCAGATCGAGTTCAACCCGCGCCACGATTTCGCTGCAACGCTGACAAGCAATGCGACGGTCGTCGTGGCGGGTGGCGACGGCACGGTCGGCACTGTGGTGCGTGCTCTCGCGGGGACGCACCGCCGGCTCGGCATCCTCCCCCTCGGCACGTTCAACAACTTCGCGCGCAGTCTCGCCATCCCCGCAGGACTTGATCGGGCGATCGCCGTGGTCCGAGCGGGCGTGACCCGTCCCGTCACGCTCGGTCGCATCAACGGGAGGTACTTCCTCGAGGCGGCAGCCGTCGGCGTCTTCGGCGAGGCGATCGTGCTTGGCGAGAAAGCCAAGGACCGCGCATTCGGCGAGCTCGCCGCCGAGCTTGGAGCCGTCGCCAAGGCGGAACTGTTCTCGTTCGAAACCCACGGTGCGTTTGCAGCCCACGGGCGCAGCCGCTCGTTGGTGTTCACGAACACGCCGACCACCGGCGCGCGGCTCCCGATCGCCGGGACCGACCCGACGGACCCCTTTCTCGAGCTGAACATCACTGTCGGTGCTTCGCGCTCGGACATCGTGCGTCGCGTCGTCGCATCCACTGTCGGCGGTCGGCATTCGGACGATGACGGCATCAGCTTCCAGTTCCGTTCGCTGACGATCACCACCAAGCCGAGAATCGGGGTGGTCGCCGACAACGAGCGGATCGGCCGGACGCCGGCGACCGTCGAGGCGGTTCCGGGCGCGCTCCGCGTGATCGTGCCCGCATGACCGCCAGGGTCAAAACGCCTGCGCGGCGTCGCGTTCCGCGACGATCGAGTGCGCCGAAGCGCGCCGCACACCAGGTGCACGAGCGCGCCAAGGATGTTGCGACCAACCCGTGGGTCGAGCGGACCGCGCGGCTCGGGTATGTCGTGCGCGGAATCATCTACGGCACCATGGGCGTCCTCGCTCTCGGGCTGGCGTTCGGCCTCGAATCCGGAACCACCGATCAGCGCGGCTCGCTTGCACTCCTTGGCGACAACGTGGTGGGGCGACTCTTCCTGCTGGTGGTCGTCGTCTCACTCGTCGCGTACGCGGGTTGGGGAATGATCCGCGCCATCTACGACCCGCTGCATCGCGGCGATGACCCTCCGGGTATCGCGTCGCGCGTCGGATTTGCCTGGAGCGGACTGAACTACCTCGCACTCGCCGTGTTCGCGGCCGGACTGCTGCTCGGCGGATCGAAGACCGGTGGTGACTCAGTGCAGAACATGGTCGCGTGGGCGCTGACGCTCCCCGCAGGCGGAGTGATCGTCACCATCGCCGGCGTCATCGGGATCCTCGGCGGACTCGGACAGTTCTTCGACGCTTACAAGGCCGGATTCCGCAAGGACTTGAAGCGCAACACCATGACGCGTGCACAGCGGGTCACCGTCGACGGCCTCGGCCGCTTCGGCATGGTTGCGCGCGGCGTCATCTTCGGCATCGTCGGGATCTTCGTCCTGGTTGCCGGACTCCATCGCGATGCGCAGGATGCGCACAGCTTCGGCCCCGCCTTCGCGGCCGTCGCCCGCGAGCCACTCGGCCACGTGTTGCTCGCAATCGTGGCCCTGGGCTTCATCGCACTTGGCCTGCACTCATGGGCAAATGCTCGCTGGGTGCGGATGCCCACGAAGTAGAGGCCACGCGATCGGGCTGCCGTCACCGGGCTCGGAAATAGGCCGTCGGCGTGAGGCCGACCTCGCGACGAAACGCAGCCACGAATGCACTCGTCGATTCGTACCCAACCTCGGGCGCCACAACGCTGATCGACTGCCCGGAGGCGAGCATCGGCAGTGACGCTTTCAGCCGCGCCAGCGTGCGCCACCTGCTGAACGGGACTCCCGTTTCGGAGAGAAACGCCCGCTCGAGCGTGCGCCCGCTGGCACCCACCCTTCGCCCCCACGACGTCAGCGTCTGATTCTCGGCCGGGTGGCGGAGCAAGGCCTCGGCGACAGACAGCGCGCGGCCATCGGCAGGCATTCGGACCTCGATCGCTGTCACGTTCAGCGGCTCGAGGAGATCCACCAGGAGCGCGGCAGCTCGTTCGCGCCTTGTGCTGTCGAGGGTTTCGTCACCGAGGTACTCGATCAACTCCATCAGCAGCGGCCGGGCTCTGACCACGGTCGGCGTTTTCCATGTGATCCCGAGCAGCGTGGTCTTGAGGTAGAGCGATCGCATCACTGTCGTACCCCGCGCGCGCACCTCATGGCGAGCGCCGGCTGGAATCCAGAGGGCCCGCGATCGCGGCAGCAGCCACGTTGCCGCATCGGTGACCACGGTGAGCACCCCGCGCGATGCCCAGGCGAGCTGGTCATCGCCATGTGTGTGCCAGTCGAACTGCGCTCCCGGAGCCATGGGGAACAGGCACGCGTCGATCCCTCGCGTGCTGGCGCGAGGGAGGCCGACAGATTGTCGTTCTCGCGACACGGCTTGTCAGCCTACGCCCTTGGCTGTCGTGAACGCGGGGCTCACCGTCGTGTGCATGAATGCAAACCACGCTCTCTGCGCCACCCCGGAATGGGCCGACCACATCCACCGCGAAGTCCTGGGATCGCTGTTGACAGAGCTTGACCTCGGTGACGAGATGCTCGAAATCGGACCAGGACCCGGCGCGGCAACCGAATGGCTTCGCACACGCGTCCGCCGCCTGGTTGCGATCGAAGTTGATCCGGAAGCGGCGCAACGCCTCGCCGATCGGTACAACGGGTCGAATGTCGAGGTGGCCACGGGCGATGCGTCGCATCTCGATTTCGCCGACGAATCGTTCGACTCAGTCGGCACCTTCACGATGCTGCATCACCTGCCGACGCTCGCCACACAGAACCAGGTGCTCAAGGAGGCATGGCGCGTGCTTCGACCGGCCGGGATCCTCGTCGGATCCGACAGTCTGGCCAGCACCCATCTCCACGACTTTCACAACGGTGATACCTACAACCCAATCGAGGCGTCGTCGCTGATTCCACGTCTGCAGACGATCGGATTCGATCACGTGATGGTGTCTGTGGGCCACGACGTGCGTTTCGTCGCGCGCAAGCCGAGCGGTGAGCACTCGCACTGCGCCGGCGATGCTGACTCGACGCCGGCGCCTTGACCATGGAGCCACGGATCGCAGGGAACGATGAGTGGTTCAGGAGTCGAGTCCGGCCGGCAACGAACGACTGCCTCCGGACTGGCTGCCGCTTCCCATTCAGAGGGGCCGTCATCGATGATGGGACCCTGCTGACCCTGCCACTTGCGTGGCCCGAATACACGGAGGACCTCATGGCGGCTGTCGGAAGTCCGCGTCCACTCCGCGGCGCTGACTGAGGAAGACCTCGTCGTTGCGACCCGAAGACGCTGCGTCACGCTTTGTGCACCTGACCAACCTCGACTCGCCGCTGTTTGACGGGGCGGGGGCAACGAAACGCGACCTCGTCGAGTATCTCGAGGCAGTCGCCGACCGGATCATTCCGGAGCTCAAGGACCGGGCGCTCTCGGTGATCCGCGTGCACCGCGGTCAGGAAGCGTTCATGCAGAAGAATCTGCCCTCGTACACGCCTTCCTGGGTGCAGCGGGTCACGATGTGGGCGGAGTCGTCGAAGCGGGAGGTGAGCTACGCGCTCTGCAATGACCGCGAGACGCTGCTGTGGTTCGCGAACCAGCGTGCCGTCGAGTACCACCCATCACTGATACGCATCGACAACCCTGAGCACATGACGCACCTGGTGCTCGACATCGATCCACCGCAGGGCGACGCTTTCGCCGCCGCGGTGCGAGCCGCGCGAGTCGTGCGGCATGTGCTCGTCGATGCAGGTCTCGACGCCGTCATCAAGACGAGCGGAGCCAAGGGCCTGCACATCTTCGTTCCCATCGACGGCAGCGTGTCCATCGACGAAGCGGCCGCCGCGACCCGGGCGATCGCCGCGCGAGCCGAGCGGCTGGACCCTACAGCGCTCACCACGGCCTTTGTCAAAGACGACCGAGCCGGCAAGGTGTTTGTCGATTCGACCCGCGTCGGCGGGGCGACGGTCGTCGCTGCGTACAGCCCGCGGGTGCGGCCGGGCGCCCCTGTCTCGTTTCCCCTGGAGTGGGACGACCTCGATGGCGTGTCGCCCGCCGACTTCACGGTGCTCACCGCGGTGGGTCGCCTCGGCGATGGTGATCATTGGGCCACTCGGATGCCGAAGCCCCAGATGCTCGGCGCCGAGCTGATCGACGAGGGGCGGTCCATCCCCGTCGCCCGCGTCCAGGCGATGCACGAGGGCAAACGCAGGGCTCGAGGCAGCCGGTAAGCGCCGGCATCCGCGGGCCGTGGATCCCCGCCCGCGCGCGACCCAAACGCTTGTGGCCGCCTCGGTTGATACCTGGGGTGCGAGGGAGCCTGGCCCCCGATGAGTGACATGCCGACTATCATGTGTCCTGATAGTCAACCATCCCATTCCGGTCCGGCACAGCCGGGTGCCACTCGGGGGATCGATCAGGAGATGAACGTGTTGGACGAAGCAATGGTGCGCAGCGAGATCACCTGGGTCACCGACCCCGAGATGCTCCTCCCCGGCGAGGATCCGGCATCCGCCGAGATCCGTGACGCTGTCCACTGGATCCAGGTGTATGGCGATCTGATCGGCATGACCAGCGCCATGCTGGAGCGCTCCGAGCCGTCGGTGCGGGGCATGCACGAGGACGCCGCACAGGAGGCGGGCGGCACCCAGCGCGTGCTGCGCGCGCAGCGTCAGCAATACCAGGCGAGGTATGAATTCTGGCGAGATCGCGCGACTGCCTTGAGCGCGCCCCGGGGATCGACCTCGAGCTGATCGGCAGCTCGCCGGCCGGCATCGATCGAGAGCACGCATGATTCTCGAGAGCGTCGTCTTCTTCGCGCTCCTGCTTGCGACGACCGTCGTGGTCGCGGTGCTGCCGCGCACGATCAACGCGCACGCGTGGCTTGCCATACCGTGCTGCGCACTCGCACTTGCGGCAGCAGGCGCCGTGTTCCTCCCGCTCGAGCGCGACGAGCCTGGCCTCACAACGCTCGGCATCGTCGCGATCGTCTTCGTCCTGGTGATGCGCATCGCCCAGCGGCGTTGGAGCTTCGTCGGCGCCCAGCTCTTCGTGGCAGTCACCGCGGCGGCATCGGCCACGCCATCGCCAACGGCATCACCGACCGCCGCTCCGACTCCAACACCGACCGCTCCGCCACCTACGCCGACGCCGGTCCCGCCGACACCAACGCCGTCGCCCTGACGCTCATTGTTGGACTCGGCGCCAGGGTCAAACAAACGAGTGGTCCTATACTGAAGCGACGAGGTCATCTCCTGGCATGATTGACGCCGCCCTTCGGCGCTGTGCCCGCATTGCAGCCCTGGCGTCGACCTATGCAGGCTGGTCTGTTCTGGAACAGGAATGAACTGCGCTCACCGCAGACGGCGCAACGCCCGCACGCTGCGTTGACAACGTGGTCAACATCGCGGGCCCGACACTCATCCTCTGGCTGCACATCGTTGCTGCATGCATCTGGATCGGCGGCCAGGTCACTGTTGCCGCGATCATTCCGCTGCTGCGTGGCCAGAGAGATCTCGCGCGGCGCGTCGGTCGCCGGTACCAGCTGATCGCATGGCCCGCTTTTGCGGTGCTCATCGTCACCGGGGTGGTGAATGTCGGGAACGCAGGAGTGCGCTGGTCGCAGTTGCTCGACAGTGCGGCCGGACGAACACTGGCCATCAAACTTGCCTTCGTGGCGCTTTCGGGGATCGCCGCCGGGGCGCATTCGGTCCTGCAAGCGCCCCGGCAGCGTGGCGGTGACGGCTCGGTGGTCGGATCAGCGGTGCTCGGATCGATCAGTCTCGTCGCGGCGCTGCTTGCCGCCCTCTACGGCGTCGCGATCGCGGGCGCTTGAACGGGGGATACGCATCTCGGACTCGGACGGTTCGCGCCGGTAGACCCTGCGATGCCGGTGCTGGGTCAACCCCGTCCTTAACCCGGCTGCAACGTGACGCTCGCTAGCATCGACGGATGACCACGCGGAGCGCGCGCAAGCAGATCGTCCTGATCGCACACGACAACCGGAAATCCGACCTCCTCGAGTGGGCGCGATTCAACCTCGGATCGCTGCGCCAGCATGACCTCCATGCAACCGGGACGACCGGGGCACTGCTGAGCCAGGAGCTTGGCCTCGACGTGCAGCGCTTCCTGAGCGGACCGCTCGGCGGTGATCAGCAGGTTGGCGCTGCGATCGCGGAAGGACGCGTGGACGTCGTGATCTTCTTCTGGGACGCGCTCGAGCCGCACCCGCACGATGTCGACGTCAAGGCGCTGCTCCGCATCGCGGTTGTGTACAACGTGCCGATCGCGTGCAATCGATCGACCGCCGACTTCGTCATGTCGAGCCCGCTCATGACAGAGCCATATCAGCGAGGGGCTGCAGCCGGCGATCCGGTAGCGGAGGCCGAGTCGCCGCAGGTCGCCTGATCGGGAGCCCTCAGGCGATGCCGGGGTCGGTATCTGGAATGCATCCAGTATTGGAGTTTCGCTAGAATCGTCCACATCGAACGATCTGCCGACCAGGCCGCACTGCTGCGACGGAACAGCATCCAGGTGACCGCACAGCGTCTCGCCGTGCTGCAGGCCGTGTCCGACAGTCCGCACAGCACTGCCGACGACATCGACAAGGTGGTGCGCGCCGAGATCGGCGCCATCTCCCCGCAGTCCGTGTACAACGCCGTCGGGACGCTCGTCGAGAACGGCCTCGTCCGGCGCGTCCAACCGGCCGGGTCGCCGGCGCGCTTCGAGGACCGAGTTGGTGACAACCACCACCACCTCGTCTGCCGCACGTGCGGCAGCATGGTCGACGTCGATTGTGCGATCGGCCACAGCCCGTGCCTGACCGCCGCCGACGATGCGGGCTACGTGATCGACGAGGCCGAGGTCATCTACTGGGGCACGTGCCCCGAGTGCCAGGCAGCATCTGTATCGCCATCAAGAGTCGCACAGCAACACTGAGACAGACGGAGGACGGACATGTCTGATACCGCTACCGCACATACGCCAGGACCACAGATCGAGCGCATCCGGTCGAACCGCGACTGGTGGCCGAACGCACTGAACCTGGGGGTGCTCGACAAGCCTTCGGAGCGGGCGAACCCCATGCCCAAGGACTTCGACTACGCAGCGGCGTTCAAGACGGTCGACCTGGCCGCGTTGAAGCAGGACGTGATCGCCGTCATGACGACGTCGCAGCCCTGGTGGCCGGCCGACTTCGGTCATTACGGTCCGCTCTTCATCCGCATGGCTTGGCACAGCGCGGGCACGTACCGCATCGCCGACGGCCGCGGTGGTGGCGGCGCCGGCGCGCAGCGCTTCGCACCGCTCAACAGCTGGCCCGACAACGCGAACCTCGACAAGGCGCGGCGCGTGCTCTGGCCGGTGAAGCAGAAGTACGGGCGGAGCATTTCCTGGGCCGACCTGATCATCTTCGCCGGCAACTGCGCGCTGGAATCGATGGGGTTCGCAACATACGGTTTCGGCGGCGGGCGCGAGGACATCTGGGAGCCGGACGACGACACCAACTGGGGCGCCGAGGCCACGTGGCTTGGTGACGAGCGCTACTCGGGCGACCGGCAGCTTCATCCGCCCTTCGGCGCAGTGCAGATGGGCCTGATCTACGTGAATCCGGAAGGACCGAACGGCACGCCGGACCCGCTTGCCTCGGCTCGCGACATTCGAGAGACGTTCAAGCGCATGGCGATGAACGATGAGGAGACGGTGGCGCTCATCGCCGGCGGCCACACGTTCGGCAAGACGCACGGCGCCGTGAAGGGCGAGTTCGTCGGCGCGGAACCCGAGGGTGCGGGCATCGAGCAGCAGGGCCTCGGGTGGAAGAACTCGGCCGGCACCGGCGTGGGTCCCGACGCGCACACCAGCGGGTTGGAGGGTGCATGGGCCAACAACCCGGTGCACTGGAGCAACGGGTTCTTCGACAACCTCTTCAACTACGAGTGGGAGCTGACCAAGAGCCCTGCCGGTGCGCAGCAGTGGGTTCCCAAGGATCCTGCGGCACAGAGCAACGTGCCGGATGCATACGACCCGTCGAAGCGGCACGCGCCCGTGATGCTGACGACCGACCTCGCGCTGAAGCTCGATCCGATCTACGCGCCGATTTCCATGCGCTTTCACGAGCATCCGGACGAGTTCGCACTCGCGTTCGCGAAGGCCTGGTACAAGCTCACGCACCGCGACATGGGACCCGTCACGCGCTATCTCGGCACGCTCGTGCCGCCGGAGCACGAGATCTGGCAGGACCCGGTCCCCGCGGTCGATCATGCGCTCATCGATGAGTCCGACATCGCCGTGCTCAAGGGCACGCTCCTCGCGTCCGGAGTGTCGATTCCGCAGCTGGTCGCAACCGCGTGGGCGTCGGCCGCGACGTTCCGCGGCACCGACAAGCGGGGCGGAGCCAACGGGGCTCGCATTCGCCTCGCACCGCAGAAGGACTGGGCGGTCAACAACCCTGCCGAGCTCGCGACGGTGCTGCAGACTCTCGAAGGGATTCAGCAGGCCTTCAACAGCGCACAGTCCGGTGGCAAGAAGGTGTCGCTCGCGGACCTGATCGTGCTCGGCGGATGCGCCGCCGTTGAGCAGGCGGCGAAGAATGCGGGACACGACGTGACGGTGCCGTTCACGCCGGGACGCACCGACGCGGTGCAGGAGCGGACCGACGTGGAGTCGTTTGCGGTCCTCGAGCCGACGTTCGACGGTTTCCGCAACTACGTCAAGGACGGGCACACGTTGCCGTCGGAGCATCTGCTCGTGGAGCGGGCGAATCTGCTCACGTTGACCGCGCCGGAGATGACGGTGCTCATCGGTGGTCTGCGCGGTCTCGGCGCCAACTTCGGAGGGTCGCCACACGGTGTCTTCACCACCCAGCCAGGTACGTTGACCAACGACTTCTTCGTCAACCTCCTCGACATGGGCACGGTGTGGACGCCATCCGACTCCTCGGACGCGTACGAGGGTCGCGATCGCGCGACGGGCACGCTCCGGTGGACCGGCACAGCCGTCGACCTCATCTTCGGTTCGAACGCGCAGCTCCGGGCGATCTCGGAGGTGTATGCGTGTGAGGACTCGAAGGCTGCGTTCGTGCATGACTTCGTGGCGGCGTGGGACAAGGTGATGAACCTGGATCGCTTCGACGTGGCCTGACCGCGGCCGCTCAGGCGGTGGGTTCGCCGGCCCGCTACTCCACCCGGAACAGCACCCACTCCCCGGGCACGCCCTTCAGCGTGTGAGCACCAAGGTCGACGAACCGGATGCCGGATCCCGCAACGAGATCCTTCACCGTGCTCGAGACACGCACCTCGCCGGGTCCCGCTCCTGCGGCGACGCGAGCGGCGATGTGCACGGCGATGCCGGCGAGACCCGAAGCAGTCACCTCGCACTCACCCGTGTGCACGCCCGCACGGATCTCCAGCCCAAGTGAGCGCACCGCCGACGCGACGGCCTGCGCGCACCGGATGGCGCGCGCGGGCCCGTCGAACCTCGCCATGAAGCCGTCACCGGCGGTGTCGACCTCCATGCCGCGATGGATCGCGAGCTCACGTCTGACCACCGCATGGTGGGCTTCCAGCAGGTCGCGCCATGCGCGATCGCCGAGCGCCGCCGCGCGCTCCGTGGACCCGACGATGTCGGTGAAGAGCACCGTCGCCAGGACGCGGTCGGTGTCGGGTGCCTGATGCGCGCCGGTGAGAAACTCCTCGACCTCGTCCGTGATCGCCATCGAGTCGCCGAGAAACGGGATGTGGTCATCGCCGGCGAGCTCGACGAATCTCGCGCCCGGGATGCGCTCGGCCACGGCACGGCCCTGCGCAACATTCGTGACGCGGTCGCCGGTGCGATGGAGCACGAGCGTTGGAGCCTGGATGAGCGGCAGGGCCTGCCGCACATCGAGCGACGCGAGGATCTCGGCTCGCTCGCGCCACGCGCCGGGCGAGTTGCCGAGGCGTTCGAAGCGTGCCCACCACTGTTTGAAGCGCTCGTCGTGGCTCGGACCCTGGATGTCGAGGTTCTGTCCGGTCCCCATCTCACTGGTGAATCGGTCGAAGAACTGGCGCTGCTCTTCCTCGGTGCGGCCGTACGGCCAGTCGGCAGACCGGACGGTCTTCGCGGCGGGTGCGTAGAGGACGAGCGCGCGGGTGCGCTCCGGGTAGCTTGCCGCGAACAGCGTCATCATCGCGGCGCCGCGTGCCCCGCCGAAGATCGCCGCCGTCTCGGAGCCGGCTGCATCCATCACGGCCCGCACGTCGTCCATCTGCAATTCGACGACCGGCGGTTCCGGACCGCGATCGGAGAGTCCGACCCCGCGCATGTCGAAGAGGATCAGCCTCGAGAACGACGCCAGCCGGTTGAGGTATCGGGCCCATGCGGGCCACTCCCACATGATCTCGAGGTTGGACCAGATCCCCGAGCTGTACACGAGGTCGATCGGCCCGTCGCCGACGACCTGGTACGCGATGTGCACGCCCTCGTGGACGGCATAGCGGATCTCCTTGTCCATCCGCCGAAGGGTAGCGGGCCGCGGAGGTGGGCGACGCGCCGAGAACCGGCCCACAAGCTCGTTCTCGAGGAGGATGTCAGCGCATCACCAGGGCGCTAGGCTCGGGTCAGGACGATGAACAAGGACTGGATCAAGCGCCTCGAGGCGCTACCGCCGATCGTGACCGACGGGGCGCTCGCGCTCCTTCTGCTGGTCAGCGCCGACCTTGCGGCGTACCAGGATGCCGGGAAGCTCACGGCGCTCCAGGCATTGATTATCGCCCTCATCACAGTGCCCGTGGCGGCGCGCCGTCTGTTCCCGGCGACGGTCACGACCGTCATCGGCGCGGCACTGATCCTCAACTTGCTACTCGGCTTCACGAATACGTTCATCGAGAACTTCGCCGTCCTGGTCGCGCTGTACACGTTGTACGCGTCGGTCGGCGCCGAGTGGCGACTCGTTGTCGTGAGCGGCATGCTCGTGGTCGGTCTCATCGCCGGCGTCGCCTTGGGATGGCGCGATCAGCACCGGGTGTATCTTTCCGACATCGGATACAACGCGATCATCTTCGCGTTGCCGGTCATCCTTGGCTTTGGTGTTCGCACACGGCGTGCCTACGTCGCGCAGCTGCACGAGCAGTCGCGACTGCTTGCGCACGAAGCCGCGGTCAACGAGCGCACCGCGATTGCGCGCGAGCTGCATGACGTGATCGCCCACAGCGTCAGCGTCATGGTGCTGCAGGCGGCGGCGGGCGAACGCCTCGCTCGCCGTGATCCTGCCGGCGCCGCGGCGACATTCGGGGTTATCGAGCAGGCCGGTCGTGACGCGCTTGCCGACATGCGCCGTGTCGTCGGCGTTCTCAAGGATGACTCGGCCGACGAGATGGTGCTGTCGCCGCAGCCCGGCCTGGTACAGCTGGAGGCGCTCGTTGAACAGGTGCGGCAGGCGGGGGTGACCGTCCGCGTGCGCGTCGATGGCACGCAGCGCCCGCTCGCTCCGGGCGTTGAGCTGTCCGCGTATCGCATCGTGCAGGAGTCGTTGACCAATGTGCTGCGACACTCGGGCGCGAGTGAGGCAGAGGTCTCGATCCGCTACGGAGGGGACGACCTGACTGTCGAGGTCACCGATAACGGACGAAATGGCGGCGCCCAGAACGGCGCGGGTAACGGACTCAACGGGATGCGCGAGCGAGTGGCATTGCTGCACGGCGACTTTGCGGCCGGCGAAACCACCCTCGGATTCAGGGTGTCCGCCCGCCTGCCGCTCGAAGCACCAACCGGATGATCGGCGTCCTGCTGGTTGACGATCAGCCGTTGGTGCGGACGGGACTCCGCACGCTCCTTGAAGAGGAAGCGGATATCGCGGTGGTGGGTGATGCAGCCGACGGCGAGGAGGCCGTGCGCGCTGTTGCCGCACTCGTGCCCGATGTCGTGCTCATGGACATCCGGATGCCGGTGCTCGACGGACTCGAGGCAACGCGACGGATCATCACGAGCGGTTCCGCCGCTCGGGTGGTGATCCTGACAACCTTCGACCTCGATGCGTACGTCTTCGAGGCGCTGCGCTCGGGGGCATCCGGATTCCTGTTGAAAGACGCCCCCAGCGATGAGATTGTTCGAGCGGTGCGCATTGCGGCCGCCGGCGAGGCATTGCTCGCGCCGTCGGTCACGCGGCGCTTGATCGAACGGTTCAGCGGCCACACGCCCCGTGCCGAGGCACCGCGCCTTCGCGAGCTCACCGAGCGTGAGCGGGAAGTCCTGCTCCTGGTGGCCCGCGGGCTCAGCAACGGCGAGATCGCCGGGCAACTCTTCCTCGGGGAGACGACGGTGAAGACACACGTCGCGCACATCCTCGACAAGCTCGAGGTCCGCGACCGCGTGCAGGCCGTCGTACTGGCCTACGAGTCGGGGTTGGTCGCGCCTTCCTTGCAGTAGCGAGGAACGAATCTCATCCGGAGGGATGACGATGATTCACTCCTGCGGCTGACGCCGGGCGACCAGCTGCAAGCAGACGATCGATGCACCGGACACCGGGAACGGGCCATCGAGGATCGAGCATGAGCGAGCACCGGCTACTGGCGATACACACGAGCACCGAGTCCGCCGTGCTCACGGCGCACACTCGCGCGCCGTTGCGTGACGCAGGGCATCAGCCCTCGGTGACACGTGATCCTGTGCACCGGCATACGGAGCGCTGGGTGATCGGTGGTATCGCGCTGGCCGTCCTGGCCGTGCACCTGGCGACCAACGGCCTCTACGGCTTCCAGCGCGATGAGATGTACTACCTCGACAGCGCTCGGCATCTGGCCTGGGGGTTCGTCGACTACCCCCCGCTGACGCCTGCCATCGCCCGGGTGAGCCTGCTGCTCTTCGGCCCCACCAGCGTCTGGGGACTCCGTCTCTGGCCGAGCCTCGCCGGAGCGGTGATGGTGGTGCTGAGTGCCCAGATCGCGCGCGAGCTCGGCGGCGGCCGGACGGCGCGCCTCCTCGCCGCGATCGGTGCCGCGACCAGTCCAGTGCTCCTCGGCGCGAACTGGCTCTTTCAGACCGTGACCTTCGACCAGCTGATGTGGCTCCTCTGCGTGTTGATCACCGCGCGCCTGGTGCGGACCGGAGATCGACGGCTCTGGCTTGCGCTCGGCACAGCGGTTGGCATCGGACTCGAGACCAAGTACACGATCGTCGCCCTCGTCGCAGGGCTGACGCTCGCCATCGCCGTGACCCCGTTGCGGCGGCACCTGCGCACCCCCTGGCCGTGGCTCGGCGTCCTGATCGCCGGTGTGATCTTCCTGCCGAACGTGATCTGGCAGATCGCGAACGGGTGGCCATCGGTGGCGTTCACGCTCGCGCATCCCGTGGCGCAGTCCGGCGACTTCGGACCGCTGGCGTTCCTCACGGAACAGCTCCCGCTCATCGGCCCGCTCGCCATCCCGCTGTGGGTGGCGGGGTTCTCCTGGCTGCTCTCCGGGCGAGGTCGTGCCGTGGGTGTGGCAGCTCTGGTTGCCATCGGCATCTTCCTGTTGGTCGGCAAGGGCTATTACATCGGACCGCTGCATCCGGTCCTGCTGGCGGCGGGTGCCTGCGCCGTCGAGTCCTGGACGCAGCAGCGCCGGCGCTGGCTCAGGCGGACGACCGCGGTTGCGTTGGTGGCGCAGGCGGTCGTGCTCGCGCCGATCGCGATACCGCTTCTTCCCGAGTCTGTCATGGCGCGCTCGGCGCTCCCCTCGATCCGCAGCGACTTCGCGGACACCATTGGCTGGCGGGACCTCGTCGGCGAGGTTGCCGCCGTCTACGACCGGCTACCGGTGAGCGAGCGATCCACGACGGTGATCCTCACCAACAACTTCGGGGAGGCCGGCGCCGTGAACACCTATGGACCGGCCCTGGGCGTGCCGGCGGCCGTGTCCGGTGAGCTCACCTACTACTACTGGAAGCCAACCCGCATGGACGGCCCGGTCATTGCGGTGGGAGTCGACCGCGGTTTCCTCTCGACGCTGTTCAACGACTGCGCGCCGGTCGGGACCGTCTCCAACTCGTACGGTCTGGACAACCCGGAGTTCGGTGCTCCCATCGTCCTATGTGGCCGACCCAAGCTCC